>JANLYH010000041.1:0-28948 GCA_031365545.1 Pyrinomonadaceae bacterium
GCCGGCGGCGAGGATGATGGCGGCAACGTTTTGTATGGAGGAGCTTGCCACTACATTAAAGCCTGAAGCGCTTTGAGCGAATACTGGCGCGCCATCTGTTTGCGCCAGTTCATGACGAAGTCGGTGTTGTCGAGCGGGCGAGCTTTAATGTAAGCAGCTTCAGCGGCTGCCTGAATGTGTTCGGGGTCGAGAGGTTGGCCTCTGAGTACTTTGCCGGCTTCAGTGATGTCAACTGGTGATGGGGCAATCCCGCCGAGGATCAGCTTGGCATCTTTGACGGCGCCCGACTGATCCACTTGCACCCAGGCAGCCACTCCCAAAACTGGAAAATCAAAGGCACCGCGGCGCCGCAGCTTTTCATAGGAAGCGCGCCAACTATTGAGCGGAGGGAGGTGAATATCGATGAGCAACTCGTCCGGTCGTTTCTTCAGGTAGTCAATGCCATCGTCGTTGTAGAACCCGGCCGCGTCGATCATTCGTTCACCGAGCGTCGAGGCAAGACGGAATTTGGCGCCGATGGCCACCATTACTGGGACCAGATCCGACGATTGTACCGCCCAACACTTCGAGCTGCCCGGCGCCACCCAGCAAACGTCGCCGTCCTTCTTCAAACAGAAGTTGATGCCTTTGCGCCATTCGTAGTTCTGGTCGTAGTAGTTGCAGCGCGTGTCCAGCAGCAGGTTGCCGCCGATGGTTCCCATGTTGCGCAAAATAGGTGTTGAGATGGTGCGCGCCGCGTAGGCGATCACCGGATAATCACGGTTGATGATCGGGTGTTCGACAATGTCCGTGAGCGTTACTGACGCGCCGATGCGAATTCCTGACTTGCCGTCGCCCGTGATTTGGTTCAACTCCGGAACACGCATCACGGAAATGACGGTGCGCGGCGTCTGTTGCCGCCGCTTCATGTTTGGGTAGAGGTCAGTACCGCCGGCGACAAACTGCCCCTCCGGCCCCGAGCCGGCAATAATCTTCACCGCCTCCGCGATTTCTCGCGGCGTGCGGTAGTCAAATTTGGGCAGACGCATCATCTGAGTTGACGATCCTTCTTGGCGCCGATCGCGAGCTTCGAAACTAGTTTAATCTTGATCACAGGCTGATCGGGATGTGCCGGGTTTGGGACGACGCGATGATTGGTGCAGTCGACCAAAAGGTCGAGACTTTCCAGCACCGTTTGTCCGATTATGACTTCGGAACCTAACACCAACATCTCTTCGGTTGTTCGGCGGCCGATCAGATCAATACCAACCATTTCCGAAACATCAACATCCTCGGAAGAGTCATTCGCGTACGTGGCCCTCGTCTTTCTCGCTATCCCAAGTCCCAGGTGTTGCACAACCTGAACTGGTATCACGGAACGAACTGCGCCGGTATCAACCAACGCGTTTGCTTCATAAGAACGAACCTGGTGAGCGGCAAGCAATCCTCGCCGAACCAGCGCCTCTTCAACGCCGTTAGTGAGTTTAACCTTGATCCTTACTTCACCCATGTGTTCGTTTGCATCGTTCGTGCCCTTTGCAGACCAGGCGCCGCTGTGCCCACGTGTGCGGATTGTGCGAAGCTCCCCTGGCGAACGCAATCTGTCCTCACGGAATGTGGTTTCCTTTTTCATACAAATCTTCTGGCAGCGACTACGAATGCACCCCTACGCGCGGCATCTCTTTGCCGTCGCCACCTTCAGCGGGCGTTAGCACGCGCAAAGGCTCGGGCCATTCAACTGACGGCACCGCGCCTGGCCCGAATCGTCCAGCGCGGCCTTTCGCTTTTTCCTTCAGTGCTTTCAAAACTTTCTCGGGCGTGATCGGCACCTCATCAATGCGCACGCCGACAGCATCGTAAACAGCATTGGCAACTGCTGGAGGAACTGGCAACAACGGTCCTTGTCCAACTTCCTTCGCGCCGTAAGGTCCATTCGGATCAGGATCCTCAATTAAATAAGTCTTGACGTCGCACATCTCCATCGTCGTTGGGCTCTTGTACTCAAGCATCGACGGAAACTTGTGCACGACGTTGCGGTTCCCGCGATAAGTCATCTCTTCCATCAGCGCTTCGCCCAGCCCCATGTAGACGCTACCCTCAACCTGCCCCATCACCAGCATCGGATTGATCGAACGGCCAATGTCATGCGCAATCCAAACCCGGCTAACATTCACAATACCCGTTGACGAATCTACGTCCACTTCGGCGATCGCGGCGGAATAACTGTACGCCGGCGATGGCCCGACACCTGCACCTTTGTATCGACCCGGCGAACGCGGCGGCGAGTAGGATCCAACCGTTCCGAGCGTGCCAAACTTCGATTCAGCCAACACCACAGCTTCGGCAAACGAAACGCCAACTTCCGGATTCTCAACATCGAACACACGGCGTTCTGCTAAGGAAAGATTCTCGATCGGGACAGACAATTTTTCAGCGACGGCGAGCACCAGAAGTTCACGCGCACGTTCCGCCGCCTGAATCGCAGCGTTGCCGGTCATCAACGTCACCCGGCTTGAGTAGCTGCCAAGATCGACCGGAGTTAAATCCGTGTCGGCGGTGATGACGCGAATATCGAAAGGATCAATTCCGAGAACTTCGGCGACGATGTAGGCAAGAATTGAATCAGAGCCCTGGCCAATATCTATCGAGCCACACATTACGCAGACACCACCCTGGCGATCGAGGCGAAGTTGGACCCCAGACTGCGGCATGTTGTTCCAGTAGATGGGTAAACCCGCACCGCAGATGTACGAGCTACATGCGATGCCAATGCCTTTGCCGTAGGGAAGTTTGCGATTGCCTTGGTCCCAACCGGAGAATTTGTTTTTCCAGTCAGACCCTTCAACGATCTTGTCGAGGCACTGGCCCAGACCCATGCTGCCGATACGCAGATAGTTTGCGGTGACGGTGTCGGCCTTAACCAAATTATTTCGGCGCATTGCCGCCGGATCCAGTTTCAATTGCTCGGCGATTTTGTCCAGCTGAACTTCCAAGCCGAAGCGTGGCTGCGGCGTTCCGTGTCCACGCTTTGGTCCGCAGGGAGGTTTGTTGGTAAACGCGCGCAGGCCCTGAAACTTGTAACGCGGCACGTCATAGGTGACCGTTTGCAGTGCGCCGGTGTAAAAAGTGCTGGCCACGCCGTAGCTGCCATAAGCGCCGCCATCCAGGAACGTCTGGAAATGCATGCCGGTGATGGCGCCGTCATTCTTCACGCCGGTCTTGACATGCATCAGCACCGGATGGCGGCCGCGGTGGCAATAGAAAACTTCTTCACGCGTGAGCGTCACCTTCACCGGCCGTCCAGTCATCATTGAGAGTTTGCAGACGACGACTTCGTGATTAAAAGGATCGCTTTTGCCGCCAAACCCGCCCCCGTTTGGCGTAGCAATCACCCGAATGTGGCTGGCAGGTAACTCCAAAACTTTGGCGAGCGCGCGATGGACGTAGTGTGGCGTCTGCGTCGAACTCCACAAGGTTAACTTGTTGTCCGGATCGAAGTTGCCGACAGCGGCGTGTTGTTCCATCGGCAGGTGGGTGTTGCCTTCGTAGAAAAACGTGTCCTCGCGAATCAGATCGGCTTCCGCGAAACCTGCCTCGACGTCGCCGAATTCCAGCGAAACCTTCTTGTGGATGTTTCCTTCGTCGCCGTATTCGTGAATGCGCGGCTCGTCGATGAGAATCGCCTCTTCTATTGAGGAGATCGTGTTTAGCGGCTCATAATCGACCTCGATCAGGTTCATCGCATCAAAGGCGACATCTTCATCAACCGCCGCGACCGCTGCTACCGGGTCGCCGATAAAGCGGACCTTCTCGATGCACAGCGCGTGTTCATCCTGACTAACAGGAAGGATGCCATACGAAATCGGCAGGTCTCGGCCGGTGATAATCGCGTGCACGCCCGGCAAAGCCGCTGCTTTCGAGATGTCGATATTCTTGATGAGAGCGTGTGGAAGGTGGCTGCGCAGAATCTTGCAGAAGAGCATTCGCGGCAGCACGATGTCGTCAGCAAACTTAGTCTGGCCGGTGCATTTCGCGCGCGCGTCGACCTTGCGAAAAGGCTTGCCGATTACATTGAGGGGCTTTCCGTTTTTCGAATTGCTATTAGTCATTCAACTTCCAGTTAACCGAGCAACGTGCGTAGTCTCTCAGGTCGGGAAGGGTGGTTTACCCCCGCTGTCTTTGGTTATGCAGAAGAGCGGGGGCAAGCCCGCCTTCCTAACCTGAGAGACTTTTAAGCTTGAGAGACAGACCGTGCCATTAGTGCTGATTCAAACTTATTCCAACCCATAGACACTCTCGCGCGGCAGTTCCATCTCTTCACCACGCATGCGCGCCGCGGCGAGTTCGACGGCTTCGTAGATTTTTATATAGCCCGTGCAGCGACAGAGATTGCCGGACAGCGCTTCCTTAATCACTTCGCGTGAAGGGTTCGGGTTCTTCTTCAAAAGCTCTTCAGCGACGAGCAGAAAGCCAGGCGAACAATAGCCACACTGCGCCGCGCCCGTATCGGCAAACGTGTCTTGCAGCGGATGAAGCTCCGCTCCCAGGGCCATGCCCTCGATCGTTTTGACTTCCTGTCCTTCAGCATCCAGACCCAACATCAAACACGAAAGGATTGAACGTCCGTTTACCAGGACCGTGCAGGTGCCACACTCGCCAAGTTCGCAGCCGTGTTTGGTTCCCATCAGATTCAGATCTTCGCGCAGGACCTCGAGCAGCGTCTTGTGGGGCGCAAACGCCACCTCCGCCGACTCGCTGTTTAGCGTGAACTGAATATGAGACTTTTGTCTGATTGGATCCGACATAAACTTTAACGGAAGGAGTTTAGCAAAGGACGCGAGGAAATCGCAGGAGCGGCAAGGTCAGAGCTAACCAGCAATCGCATCTTTCTTAGTCTTATTCAGCATGGTGTTGTCAATCAGGCGCGTTTTGCCAACATAAGCCGCCACCGCGATCAGCATGGGACGCTCGTCTAATTTGTCGAGCTTCTCCAGCGTTTCGGCATCCACCACGCTCACATAATCGACGCGCACGCGCGGCTCGGTCTCAATCGTGGTGCGTACAATCTCGATTAACTTCGCAGCGTGTCGTTCGCCTTTCTTGTAGGCCTGCTTAGCTCCTTTGAGCCCTTGATGAATCACCGCCGCTGACATTTGCTCTTCAGCGTCGAGATAGTTATTGCGTGACGAAATCGCCAGACCGGAATCTTCACGCACGGTTGGCAAAACTACAATCTCGGTGTCGAAAGCCAAATCTCTGACCATCCGCTTAATGATCACCGCCTGCTGCGCATCCTTCTGGCCAAAGAAAGCGAAATCGGGACGGACAGTGTTGAACAGAATCGCAACTACGGTAGCGACACCGCGAAAGTGGCCGGGGCGAGTTTCTCCCTCCAGCAACTTCGAAAGTCCGCCCACGTTAACGTAAGTAGAAAAATCTTTCGGGTAGATCTCTTCAGGAGCCGGAGCAAAAATGTAGTCGACGTTGTAGTCGGTCAGGAGGGCCGTGTCTTTAGTCAGATCGCGCGGGTAGTGTTCATAGTCTTCACTAGGGCCAAACTGCGTCGGGTTTACAAAGACTGAGACAACTACGATGTCACACATGCGGCGCGCCTCACGCACGAGACTCAGGTGGCCTTCATGCAGCGCGCCCATTGTTGGTACGAGCCCAATTGTTCTGTCCTGTTCGCGGCGAATCTTACGCGAGACCGAACTCATGCGCTGACGACGATTGATGATTTCCATAACTTATGAATCGTGAATCGTAAATAGAACCGAACCGCGCCCTCTTCACGCCTTCTCTATTTACAATTCACGATTGAGCGACCTTACGATTTCGGATTTATGGGTTTTTCAAGCTTGAGCTCTTCAGCGGCCTCGGCCGGCAGTGCGTAAGATTCATCTTCCGAAGGATACGCGCCGCTGCGTACATCCTCGGCGTAGCGGCTGACCGCTTCTGTTATTACGTCGTGGAGGTTCGCGTAGGGTCGCACAAAGCGCGCCAGCTTCCCAAACGACAACCCCAGCATATCGTGTAGCACCAGCACCTGAATGTCGCAGCCGGCGCCCGCGCCAATTCCAATTGTCGGAATGCTGATGCTCTCAGTAATCAGGCGGGCAATTTCGCGCGGCACAACTTCAAGCACAATCGCGAACGCACCGGCGTCTTCGAGCGCGTGCGCGTCGTCAAGCAACTGGCGCGCAGTAACCGCGGTTTTACCCTGAACGCGATAAGCGCCCAGCTTGTTGATCGATTGCGGCGTCAAACCGATGTGGCCCATCACGGCGATTTCTTCGTCCACCAGACGCTTCACAAGCTGCACGCGTTTGTGCCCGCCTTCAAGCTTTATGGCTTCTGCACCGCCCTCCTTCACCAACCGCAGAGCATTTCTTACTGCGTCGTCCGCGCCCGTGTGAAACGAACCATAAGGCATATCGGCAACCAGCAGGGCTCGCTGCACCGCCCGGCGCACCGCCTTCAGATGAATCAAAATCTCTTCGAGCGTCACTGGCACGGTGTTGCCATAGCCTAGCACCACGTTTCCCAAACTATCGCCGACGAGAATGATGTCGATGCCCGCCTCGTCAACGATGCGTGCCGTGGGAAAGTCGTATGCGGTCAGGCAAACCAATCGCTCGCCGCGCTGTTTGCTTGCCTTCAGCGATGGGGCGTTTACTTTTTCCGGACGCTCAGGTTTGAGATAAGGCATATTTCACCTCCGTGGCACGCTCGCGGCGGCCACTTCCAGCAACCTAGATCGGTCGTCGCGCAGGGGAGCCCGTCGTGCCAATCAGCGGCCACGACGCAAACCCCAGTTTGCGTTTGGAACTAATGAATCGGAAATAGGAAAGGCGTGTTCGCAAGTGGGGGTCATTATAACGGCAAAACGAAAAAAAGGGGAAAAAGGCCGCCAGTTGGACGGAACGCCCAGGGCGTCCCGCCCAAACAGCATGCCAGTTAGAACTAACTACTTGCAGGTGCAGCGGTATTCTTTAGTGGTGTCGTAGGTTTCTTCGGACGCGGAGATGGGCACCCAATCTTGAGTACTGCCCTTCTTACGCGAAGAAAGCGTACCGCAGGTTTGGTTCTGCAGATTACACACTTTGCCTCCACAGAGGATGAGGTCGCCACCAATTTTTTTCTTCCTTACGGGCTGACACACATCCGTATCTTTCACCTCGGTTGCCCATGGAGGGTCAGAAGCAATGGGACGGGTGCCGCAGCCCATCGTGCTGAGGACCAAAACCAAACTCGCTAACAACAGAAGTGCTTTCATAGTAAGGCTCCTTAATTGTGTGGATGGTTTGCGAGGAACCTGGAAAAACAGAGCCCATTTTACTCTCATCGCTCAATCGGTCAATCCCTCGAGAGGAATACGGTCCGAAGTGAGATCGCGAGGCTCGAAGCTGGTTTATTGACTGGAGTGCCAAAGCCTGACTGCAGCATGGTCATCGAGTTCTACTAGAAGTTCAGAAACCGTTTGGTGCAGGGTTGGGTGGCTCAGTTGCGGAGCGATTTCGGCAAGCGGAACGAGGACGAAGCGGCGGCGATGAAGACCGGGATGAGGCAGGGTGAGTAACTCAGTGTGAATTGACTGGTTGCCGTATAGCAGAAGATCGAGATCGATTGTGCGGGGGCCCTTCAGCGTGTCTCGCGTGCGTCCCAGGGAGAATTCGATTTGCAGCAACTGCGCCAGAACTTCCTCCGGGCCAGGCAGCGAGTTGAGGCTCAGTTCTGCAACCATATTCAGAAATTGTGGTTGTGCAAAAGTTTCCACCGGCTCAGTTTCATATATTCGCGAGACTCGAGTCACCTCGAATCCGGCTTCTTTCAATCCACTGATTCCCAGCCAGAGGTTTTCGGCGCGGTCGCCGAGATTGGAGCCGAGACCGACGTAAGCGTGAGTGTTGGAAGACATGGCGGAAAGACAGAAGTCAGAAGCCAGAAGTCAGAAAAACACGAGTTGCCTTGCTCTCATTGTTTTCGTTTCTGATCGGTAGTCCTGGTCAACGCTTCATTCTATACTCAAATGTGGCTCTTGCTGAATTCTGACTTCTGTCTTCTGAGTCCTGACCTCTGCTTTCCATGCCCCAACTCCTAACCCTCATCTGGCTGAAGTGGACGCTCTTCCGGAATTCACTGCGCTCGACAAAAGCTGTAGTCAGTCGCGTCTTCACGGTGCTCGCAATGCTTATGGCGCTGGGGATCGCTCTCGCGATTGCTTTAGGCCTTGGCGTTGTCGCTTATTTTTTAAGTTTGCCTAACAGCGGGTTGGAAGGAGCCCTGCAGGCGCAAGGGTCTCACGGAGCGCCAGTTCTCCCGTCAACGGAGTTCATCTTTTTCTCTATTCTGGCTTTGTGTTATCTGGTTTGGTCGACGTTGCCGTTAAGCATTGGTAGTAACCGGCAGTTTGATCCAGGGAATCTGCTCCTTTACCCGATCAGTTTGCGCAAGCTCTTCGCCGTAGATTTCGTTAGCGAAATCGCCAGCCTGCAGTCAGTGTTTGCGATACCGGCCATTCTGGCGATTGGCGTTGGTTCCGGTTTGGCCAGCGGACATCTCGCCCGCGGAATTCTGATTTCGCTGGTCGCTGCGGTGTTTGGCATTGCCTTATCAAAATGGATCTCGAGCTCTGTTGGTTCGCTGATTCGCAAGCGGCGCACTCGAGGCGAAACGTTGCTGGCCTTGATTGGTGTGATAGCAGGTTTGGGGGGCGCGCTGTTTGGTCAAATCGCTCCGGTGCTTTTTCGGCATGCGGATTCGATCTCGGCACTGCGCTGGACGCCACCCGGCGCGATCGCTTATGCGCTAACACACGGCTTACGCGAGGACCATTTGGCTGGCTACACGTTGGCGCTCCTGGCAGTTACTGCCTACTCCGTAACGTTGATCGCGATTACGTATTGGTTGTCGCGCCGGGAGCTAATTGGCGGCGGACGAGCGCGACGGTCGCGGCGGAAATTGGAAACCCATATTATCCGCATCTATACGGGCTGGAAAGTCCCACTATTACCGCCAGCGCTCTCAGCCGTCATTGAGAAAGAGGCGCGGTACCTCTTGCGCAATGCGCAGGTGCGAATGATGACCCTTATGCCGCTGATCCTGATCGTGGTGCGGATGATGAACAGACGACGCTTTGATCGACCTGGCTCAGGGACCAGCTTCTTCGCGACTGAGTTTTTCAAATATGGTGAAGGACTGATGGTGACCGTTGGGGTTCTCTATGTATTCCTAATACTTGCCGGACTATTCTGTAATGAGTTTGCCTTCGAACACGCCGGCATGCGCACGCTGGTACTGTCCCCAGTCGATCGCAAAACCATCCTGCTCGGCAAGAACATCGTTGTTTCAACCCTGGCGTTAATTTTTTCTGCCGGGCTGCTGTTAGCTAATGAGTTGGTGTTTCGCGACATCAGCGCCCGCGCAATTCTTTTCGTCGTTCTCAGCTTTTTGATATTTGCGCCGCTGATGTCGCTGATGGGAAACGCGCTCTCGCTGCGCTTCCCCAGGCGCATGAAATTCGGCAAACGACTCCATGCTTCGGGCGTTCTCGGGCTGCTGCTGATACCAATGTTCCTGGGGCTGGCCCTGCCGCCATTAGCCGCAACTGCAGCAGGTTACATCGCGCAGAGTTTGCTGGTTGAGTATGTTACACTCGCGATCCTGGCAGCACTGGCGATCGGTTTCTATCTGGCATTGATCAGTGCCCAGGCTGGTTTGCTGCGGCGACGGGAACTGGAAATACTCGAAGCCGTCAACGACCCGGGGAACGATTGAGTTTTCAAATTGATTCCAGCGATGCCGCGCGGTTGTGGCATCCGGGCGGGCAAAATTTTCGCGGCCCCGCCAATACACAAATGGCTCGCAGAAGATTTCGCAGTAATCAGCGACACGAACCCTCCACCGAGCGTTCCTTCCAGGAATACTACCTTTCAACCCCCGCGCCGCAGACCTCGAGGACCGAGTTGTTGCGATTGATCCGTGGCGGCGAAGACACTTTCCTTGAACTCAAAGTAAAGCTCTCTAACTCCGAAAAAATTGCGCAAGAGATCGTGGCCCTCGCCAACACCGGCGGCGGGGTAATGGTTTTTGGCGTGAACGATCAATTGCGCATCGAAGGGGTCGATGATACTGGAAGCGTGCAGGAGGAGTTAGTGCGAATCTGCCGCGAAGACATCGAGCCATCCCTGGTTCCTTTCATCGATCGGATAGCCTTTGACAATGGCCGCCGCGTTGTCGCGCTTGATATCGAAGGAAAACGCAGGCCCTATCGCACCAGCGACGGGCGTTTCTACCTGCGCATCGGCTCGGAAAAAAGAGAGGCTTCGCGCGAAGAGGTTGCGGCGCTGTTGGATGAAGCTCGACCGATTGGATTTGAAAACATGCCGGTGATCGGGGCCACCATAGCCGACATGGACGAAGCTCAACTCTGGAGTTTTCTGCGCGAGTTTGCCGGCGACGCTTTCGACAATCCCGTCGCGAATGGCTACCCGACGAGCGACGTGCTCGAACACGATCTCTTGCTGGCGACCGGATATGCCGGCGAAGTGGTTCCGACAGTTGCCGGTCTGCTGCTTTTTGGACGCGATGATCGCGTAACGGAGCTCCTGCCACGGGTCGCCGTAAGCGCGACGAGATTTGCGGGCGTCACGCTTCAGGCGCCGGTAGTGGAGCGCCTGAGTATCACCGGCAATCTGCTCACGATCTATGAGGCGACAATGCGCTTTGTTGCGCGCTACTGCGACTTGTGGGAAGCGCGGCCGCGCAGTTTTCCCGCGGGAGACGTTAGCGACAGTCCGGTGGCGGCACGAGCAAACTACCAGCGCGATTCGGTGTGCGAAGCTGTTTGTAATCTACTCGTCCATCGCGACCTGGCCCTTCGCGACGTACCGACGCGGCTGAATATCTTCGACAATTCAATTGAACTTATTAACGCGCGGCGAACGGTAGGGTTCGCTCCCGTGGCGCAGAAAGCGATTCGTTACGGCGTGCCGCAGCGCTTGAATCCACAGTTAGCGACGATATTTTCCAGCCCCGCCTACGGGTTGAAACTGCCGCCGAGTGGGCTACCGCAGTTGTTACGCGCGAGTCGTCTGTTTTCAAATCGACGGACTGACTTGAACGCAATCAACGACGAGTTTCGGCTGAGGCTGCATGGGGCCTAGGGGCAGGAAGCAGGAGCAGGAAAAGCGTCAACAGAAGTCCCTAAATGACAAATGAAAAATGGAAAATGATGAAGGAAAATTCTGTAAGGGTTGGTTTCGGTTATTAGACAGCCTTCCCAGCGGCATAGCCAGATGCCCAGGCCCACTGAAAATTATAGCCGCCAAGGTGCCCGGTGACATCGACCACTTCACCGATGAAATACAATCCCGGGACACTCTTCACTTCCATCGTCTTTGAAGAAAGTTCCGCAGTTGATATTCCTCCCGCAGTGACTTCCGCCTTCCGGTAGCCTTCAGTTCCAGTCGGCACAATCTCCCAGCGATTAAGCTTTTCGGCGATCGCGGCCAGTTGGAGCGGCGTGTATTGTTTGAGTCGCTGCGAGGGGAAGTTTAGTGCACACCATGCGAGCGCAAAGCGACGCGGCAGAAATTGGCTCAGGAAGTTTGCCAGCGTGATTTCTTTGTTTTTCTGATCGCGCAAAAGTTCCAAGGCGTCATGGTCAGGCAGCAGGTTAAAAATCACGCTCAAGCCCGGGCGCCAATATGAGGAAACCTGCAGCACCGCCGGTCCACTCAAGCCACGATGCGTAATCAAAATGTTTTCGCGAAACTGCTTGTCCTGGCAAGTGACTGAGGCGTCCAGCGAGATTCCACTTAATGGCCCCAGCTCGCGCAGCGTGTCACGCGAAAGAGTGAAGGGAACCAGCGCCGGCCACGGCTCGACAATCTTCAGCCCAAACTGTCGGGCCACACAGTAGCCGAAGTCGGTGGCACCGAGCGGAGCAATCGACAGTCCACCGGTTGCCACAACCAGCGACTGAGAGATTACGGTTTCCCCGCCAGTTTCAATCTCGAATAATCCGTCATTCAAAGACGATCCCCCCGCATCCACCACCCCAGCCGGGCTGCCCCGCTGGGGACCCCGGTCCGCAGGGGCTACTGACTTCCTCAATTGGCGTACCTGAGCGCCGCAACGAATCTCCACACCAGCCGCTCGTGCTTCCGTTAACAGCATCGCAATTATTTGCTGCGAACTGCCATCGCAGAAAAGTTGTCCCAGCTTCTTCTCGTGATACGCGATGTTGTGTTTGTCGACCAACGCAACGAAGTCCGTGGGCGTGTAGTTTGCCAGGGCAGACTTGCAGAAGTGTGGATTGTCGGAAACAAAGTTGTCGGCGGAGGTGTAGAGATTGGTGAAATTGCAACGGCCGCCACCGGAGATAGCGATCTTCTTGCCGATACGTTCTGCGTGCTCGAGGACGGTTACTCTGCGTCCGCGCTTACCGGCTTCAATGGCGCAGAAGAGGCCCGCGGCTCCTCCGCCGATTACGACGACGTCTTTCTCGGTCACGCGCAAAGCGTATCACAGTGGGCAGGGGCAGTGAGCAGTGGGCAGCAAAAAGCAAAAGCAAAAAGAAAAAGCAGCGAACTCATTGCTCGCTGCCCTCCTACTGCCCACTGCTCACTTGGCCGGCGTCGCATCCGGCTTCGGGGCGTTATAAAACTGCCTGGCCTGAATCACATACTCTTTGTCATCAACAACCCCATCGCCGTTAACGTCGACGCTCACTTTGATCTTGTGCTGTTTGCCATCGTGTACATCGCCCGGATTGAAAGCCAGGCTGTACTGGCTGCGCAGCAGCGCATTGATCGACCCTAACACGGCAGGCAATTCGCCCGAGAACGTGACCGGGTAATAAGCGCCCCCCGTCTCCGTTGCAAAAGTTCTCAGTGTGTTCTTTGCCTGAAGGAACGTCATTCGTCCGGGCATTCCCGTAATATCATCGGTCGCCGGCAGCAGGGCCTCATACTTCTTATAGAAGAGCTCGGCAGTCCCGATTATGTAGATTGGGATGCCGGCATTTTGCGCGATCTTGCGCGCGTCTCCGTAATTGATCTTGCTGAAAGTGTCGATACCCGAGGCGACAAGGATTATCGCACGGCGGCGGCCTTGTACGCTCACGAGGCCGGCGAAGTCAGACTGGGCACTTTTAGATTCCTCGAGCACGACCGAGTCGCCGCGCCCGCCGATAAGAGTAAATTTAAGCGCGTCAAAAAGATTTGTCTCGCGAAAGGCAGGAGTATTCCGCAAGAGCAAATTGACTACTTGGCTGATGCGCGCAGGGTCGTTGGTGAAATCAGTTAGCGTTGTCGGACGAAGATCGAAAGCGACTACCGAGACGTAGTCGTCAGGGGGTTTGACAAACTGCTGCACGAACATCGCGACCGGTCGAATCACTTCGTAGGTGCCCGGGTCCCAGTTTCCGCCGGAAGCACGACCAAAGAGTTCCGACCACTTGCTGTACTCAACCACCATGGCCACGGTTATCGGCGCCTCGGGAGTGGAGAAGTTGGTGATGGTTTGCGGAGCGCCATCCACCATAATTGTGAAATTATCTTTTTTCAGGCCGGTTACAATCTGTCCGCTCTTTTTCTGATAAACGACCGCATCGACATTTACGATCTGCGTGGTGACCGAGACCTTCTCAGCATCCTGAATCTTACCGGTCAAATCTGGAGGTAAAGGGTCCTCCGGCTTTTGACCTTGCTGTCCAGTATCTGCCGGACGTTTATTCTTTTTCTCAGTGGAGGTAGGCGGCTGACGCCGCGACTGCGCAAAACTGAAACTCAAGCCCAAACTGGCGAGAGTGAAAACGAGGGCTAGAGTCAAAGGAGTGCGCGCCAACTTGGAGAGTTTCATGAAGACCACCTGCTGCAGGAAGACCTAGTAACCGGGGAAGAGATTGCGTTCCAGTCTGCACTTTTACACATTGTCGGGCTGCCTCTGTGGGATGCCGAAAAAGCGAATGAAGTTTGCCCGATCCTGCGTCTAGCGAGGCCCGCTGCCACCGGCCTCCGCCTCCACAACCACATCGTACGTTCCGGTGTTATCGCTTAAATTCCCCTCGTTAAGTCCGAGGAATAACACGCCGTCTCGCTGAGACACAAAGTCACGCTTTGTTCCGATAAGGAGAAAATCGTCATTATCGTCGCCGATAACCGCAATAAGTGCGCCGGTTGCCTCGTTGCGCATTAGCTTCTCACCGTCTGCCGATCCGGCCATGCCCGCGGGAGTTGAAAAACGACCGCCCCCCAAAGACACGCGACCAGTCGCACTGATTCGCAAACGCTGACCCTTCCTCACAACCAAGCCACTGTTTGTCCAGCCGTTGGTTGCGCAGACGTCGGCAGGCTGAACTGGAACGCTGCATTGCTTTGCGTGAACTGCCACCTTGAGAGTGAAAAACGTTGGCGAAGTGCTTGGTGCCGATTGCGGATTCGTGCGCACCGGCGTCCTGCCGGAGTCAGATGGCGGCGAGTTTCTCGGGCCTTGATAGATCGGCGTCGGGTTGGTGGGTTGCGCGTCGTCGTTTGCCAGCGAAGCTGCAGCGGCCGTGGTCGCCGAATCAAACTCGATCGACTCTACATCTTCAACATAAATGATCGTTCGGCTGCGGCGGCCCTGGGATCCCGATCCAACTAACACGGTGAACTGTTGGTCCTTGAAGCCGATTACCTGGCCCCGAATCACGTTGCCGTCCTTCAAGCGGATAGTATCGGCAAGAGCTGGAACGAGGAGAGCAAGTACAAGTGCAAAGGATCCGAAGAGGCGTAGCGTAGTTTTCATAGGGTTTCTCCAGGCCAACATTTCATAATGAGTTTACAAGAGTCGATTGCTTTTGCAAGGGGAAGAGGCAAGCGGCAGTTGTCGGATGCCCTGGGGGAGCGAAAGGTTGTGGCGAAACTCTTGTTGCCGTCGCTAGCGGGCTAGTAAACTGGGTGACACAAAGCGGACTTTTTTGGCGGAGCAATGAAGGACATGTTACCGATCAAAGGCTTGTATGAAGTTGCCATCCGCGTGAAAGACCTCGCGCGGGCTGAAGCTTTTTATAAGGACGTATTGGGATTGAGAGAGGGGCTGCGCGACGAGCGTCGGAAATGGCTCTTCCTTTACGCCGGCGGCGACGCAGGCATGGTGGTGTTGCAGGAAGACAAGGGCGAGTGGCCCATGCAACATTTCGCCTTTACCGTTAGCGAGGCTGATATCAAAGCCGCCGCAGCGTTGCTGAACGACAATGGCGTCGCGGTTTCCGAACCCGTGTATCACGAGTGGATGAATTCCGTTTCGCTGTACTTTGACGACCCGGACGGCCACGCTCTGGAACTCCTCGCGCTCTCCGGATCTTGAGACCCCGAATGAGTCACGGCCTCGGTCGGATTTGCCATTGAGAACGTTGCGCGATATATTGGGTTCAACTAGATGGTTGGTGAATCCTTCCATCCACGTGGTTGCTGGGGTGAGGACAGTAACCACATAGATTAGGCGCGACAGTCCAAAAACTGTTGCGCCTTTTCGCTATCTGGCTTGTGCGACCCGGCGACGACTTGAACGGACCCACTGAAAGCCCGATCGGGAAAAGCTGAAACTGACGAAGCGCCTCTTCATCATGCCGCCTCCACTTCGTCCACTCTCTCTAAAAACTTTCCAGCTTAGAATTCAGCAAAGTGACGAGTAGTTTCGATTGATTAAGGGACGGTAGACGAGTGGTACGTACCGTTATCGACCACGATTGAAGATCCCCATTGGCAGTTCCTCTGGTGAGCACCGACCTTCCGCTGTCAATCTCTTGAAGCGCTAGAACGCAACTTCGGTTGTGACAGTAAGCGGCCTTCCTTATGAAGCAAGCCACTTCCTTAGTCGTAGTAAAGCGATCAACCCCTTCTTTGTATAACTCCCTTCGAACTCCGATCCTCCTCGTCGAGATTTTCGCGGTACTCAGCTTGCTAAGTGGCCCAGCCGATACGGGGTAGTCATTTGCTTTCATCGCCCTTTGGGAGGTAAGCCGGTGGAGGTCGACTTCAACGCGGGGATTTATTGCTAAAAGCACTAATTACAAGGAGGAGCAGAGATTATGGATGCGTTTGAACTTCTTAAGGCCGACCATAAAAAGGTTGCGCAGCTTTTCGATCAGTTGGAATCAGCACGCGGAAAAACAAAGGTAGAGGTGTTTAAGCAGATCAAGAGCGAGCTTGAACTGCACGCCCATGTTGAAGAAACGATCTTCTATCCCGCAGTGGAAAAGCCGGAAGAAACGCACGACCTGACGCTCGAAGCCTACCAGGAGCACAAGATCCTTAAGACGCTCCTAGCCGAACTGGCGGCGACAAACTCTGCTGCTGATGAATGGCAGGCAAAGGCGAAGGTGTTGCGAGAGAACGTCGAGCATCACGTTAAGGAAGAAGAAAACGAGCTATTCAAAAAGGCCGACGATGTTTTGAGTGATGAACAGATCGAAACGATCGGCGCGCAAATGGAAACCGAAAAGGCTCGAAAGCAAGGGAGACCAGCGCTCAAACACCCTGTATCCAGGAGTTCTAACACCAGCAAAGATACGAACAAGCCTGGCCTTCTTTCCAAGATAGCCAGCATCGTCGGCCTCGGAGCCAAACCGAAAAAGAAAACTGCAAAGAAGACTGCGGCGAACAAGAAGGCTGGGGCCGGGAAGCGCGAGGAGGTTGAGTCTAAAAAGAATACAAAGATCACTGCCAGAGCGGTTTCTAAGAAGGGTGGGAAAACGTCTACCGCCTCTGCGGGCAAGCGCTCGGCTCCAGCAAAAGGATCAAAAAAAGCTTCGACATCCCAGCTCAGCCGCGCTAAGAAGGGCAGCAGCTCGAAAAAGGGCGCAGCAAAGAAACGAGCGAACAAGAAGTGAGTCTTTCATTGCTACTGAAGCGTATTGGCTTTTTCTTGCCAATCCTGTTGCTGTCGTCGGGTTGTATCGTCGTTGGGGGGTACAGCAGCGAACGAGGATGGTTTGTTTGGCCAGGAACGATCGTAATCTTCCTGGTGGCCGTTGCCTTCTTTCTCCTATTCAGGCGACGCAGATGATCGCTTCGCTCATGAACAGTTGAATTGCACACAAAGATCGGAACGTGTGGATTTGGATTGGCGCGCACTAAATATGCGCGCGCCTTTTCATGTGTTGAAGTTCAACAGATCTTCTATCAGCCGCCGCCACTCGCGACCCTCGAGCGCTGGCGCAGCGAAATGCCAACCGACTTCGAGTTCACTCTGAAAGCATGGCAATTGATCACCCATGACGCCAGGAGTCCAACCTATCGTCGACTGAAACGGAGGCTTTCCGAGGCTGAGCGGCAGGAAGCGGGATATTTCAGAGAAACCGCGATTGTGAAGCGGGCCTGGGAAGCGACCCTAGCTTCGGCAAACGCCTTAAAAGCCAAAACGATTCTGTTTCAATGTCCGGCAAGTTTCAAACAAACTGCAGAGAACATTTCTAACCTGAAGAAATTCTTTCACTCTGTCGATCGTCAGGAGCTCAACCTGTGTTGGGAGCCGCGCGGAGATTGGGATCGCCCTTTGGTGAAATCGATCTGTTCCGAACTACAGTTGTGGCACGTCGTGGACCCGTTTATTGGTAAGACAGTAACCCCCGGCAGATGCTATTTCCGACTTCATGGGCGCAAAGGCTGGCGCTACCAATACGAAAGCAAGGAACTTGAGGAGTTAGCGGCAATGGTTCCGAAGCGCCAAGGCAGCTACGTATTCTTCAATAATAGCAATATGACAGAGGATGCTTTGAAATTTTGTAAACTTTTAGGCTGACCTGTAGCTGAAGGGGGCATTAGGAATGTTGTACTGATTTGCGTCAGCCGGAACTATCGCCCTTAACCTTTCAAAAGCAACCGGTAATGCACATGCCTGAGCTAAGCTGGCCTTTTTTACGATAGTGAGCGTAGCCTCAGACATTTCATCTTAACGGCACAACCATTGCTGCTCATTCCAGTTAAATCCAATCGGGAGGAATCAACACATGGGACTCTTTGACAAAATGTTTGGCAGTGGCGCCGCTGCGGCGCAGCAGGCCAATGGTGAGCAGCGTTTCAACACGCTGAAGCAAAAGTATCAATCGGTGCTAAACGCCGCTGATCAGCAGCACGTTCAGTTTCACAACCTTCATGTTCAGGACGATAAGCTTTTCATCAAGGCTACCGCTCCGTCCGAGGAGGCGAAGAACACACTTTGGGACCAAATTAAACTGGTTAACCCGAACGCAGACGACATCACCGCCGAGATCGATGTTGATGCCAAGGCGATGGGGGCGGCCGTCGGTGGCGCAAGCGGAGAGGCTGGAGAAACTTATACCGTGAAATCCGGTGACAATCTTTCCCGAATCAGCAAACAATATTACGGCGATCCGAATGAGTACATGCGGATCTTCTACGCCAATCGCGACAAACTAAACGATCCTGACAAGATTCAAGTGGGCCAGCAGCTAACTATTCCAGGCAAGTAGGGTCAACATTATGCGGTGGTCGGATCAGCGGGAAAGTGGCAACGTTGAGGATCGGCGGGGTATATCGGGTTCGAAGATCGCCATGGGTGGCGGTCTGGGAACGTTAGTAATATTCATTATTGCGTTGCTCCTGGGCGCCGATCCTCGACAATTGCTGGAGCAGATGCCGAACTCTCCGGCCTCTGAAGTTCGTACCGAGCGTGCGGTAAACCCTGAAGAAGAACAACTAAAGAAGTTTGTCGCAGTGGTTTTGGCGAAGTCAGAGGACACCTGGAAGGAAGTATTTCGCAAAAACGGTCGCCAATACCGAGAGCCTACGCTCGTCCTGTTTACAGATCGGGTGCAGTCAGCGTGTGGAATCAGCGGGGCTGCAGTCGGTCCGTTCTATTGCCCGGCTGATGAAAAGGTCTACATCGATCTGGCCTTTTATGAAGAGTTGCGCCGGCGATTCCAGGCGCCCGGAGATTTCGCCCAGGCCTACGTGATCGCTCACGAGGTGGGCCATCATGTTCAGAAGCTAATGGGAATTTCAGATCGGGTAGAGGCAATGCAAAGCCGAGCAAGCGAGGTTGAGGCTAATCAACTTTCGGTGCGACTGGAGCTCCAGGCTGATTTCTTCGCTGGGATTTTTGCGCGTTACGTTAAAGACCAGGGGCTGCTCGATCCGGGAGACATTGAGGAAGCATTGCAAGCCGCGAGCGCTGTCGGCGACGATAACATTCAACGGCAGACGACGGGATCTGTTGTTCCCGACTCATTCACTCACGGCACCTCCGCACAAAGACTGCGCTGGTTTCGCAAGGGTTATGAAACTGGAGATATGAAACAGGGCGACACCTTCAACGCAGCCGACCTTTAGTCACACCTGAGACAACAACCAACATTCTGCAGGTGCTGCAATTAACTATATATTCGGATTTGCTTAACGGTATCTTCGTCTGACTTCATCTCAGGGTCCGAACCGCCGCCGATATTCGGACGATGAAAGAAAGCCTTTTACCATGTCGGCATTGATGTAGTTGCCGTTGAATTGGTTCAGCTTGTTCAGCCAGAAGTTATAGCCGTCAAAGTTCAGGTTCGGCTCCGGCGCCGCGTCGGGGTTTCTTCGCAGATACCCGAAGTACTCAATCAGCACAAACGCGCGATTAAACTCTCGCTGTTGCCGCGTAGCGTTGTCAGCTATTTTTCTAAGCACGCTAGCGCGCAGCGATGGGTCTGACGGATTCAGCGACAACTCGCTGATCAAAGCTGAACGCTCGCTGGCAGAAAGCACGCTTCCCGCATTTGCATTCAACGAATCAACGAAGGCAGTTGCGCTAGTCGCTCCCGGATAAAGAGACAGGCCGGGCCTTCGACAAAATTATCCTGATTGATCAGGACAGTGAAGGTCTTGGCCGCGCCGTCACCCGCGGCGAACCGCAGAGTGCCAATTGCCGTTTCGAAATCACACCCTGGAAAAGCAACGCCGTTAGGAGTCGAGCACGGAAGAACCGTCATTGCCCGGAACGAAGGTTGTTCGGATGTAGCGGACCGCTTTACCGTCGGCAGTAAATTTGGGCTGATTTCTTCGCTGGGATTTTTGCGCGTTACGTGAAAGACCAGGGTCTGCTCGATCCGGGAGACATTGTGGCCTCCGCATTGCGAACGCGGCGCTCTGCTTTTTTCTTTAAGGTATATGCAGTTGTTGCTGAACTACTGAGGGCGACACGCATACACGCGCACGTTGTCGATGTACCAGCCAAGGTTGGTACCAAAGCAATAGTCAGTACTGAAATCCCACCGGAACTTCACGCGGTCTCCGGGAGTCGCATAGCCGGTTAGATCCACAATTGACTTTCCCCACGAACCTTTGACGGAACCTCCATCAACACCCGTAAACGCTGGTTGGCCCGCGCGAGGATTCAACATTCCTGGCACTGGGGGAAACAGCGTCGTGTTGTATGGGTTGAAGATGAAGGCGCTTGGGCCTATTAGTCTGAAGGGTCCCCCATTGACACTAATCATCACCTGGCCGCCATCGAATGCCTGCTCAGTCGCCACCCAGTGCTCGAATGAGAGGTGCGCTCCGCCACTCATGACCCGAGGTAATGTAATGACGGGGCTTTCGAGATGAAGTACCCCCGCCTCTCCAGGTTCCGGACGGGTGCAATCGTCGAGGGGATCGAGCGCAAAGAAAGCCGAACCCGTACGCCCATCCGGCAGCGCTTGCACCAAGGTCCAATTGCGCGGAGTGAAGGTGGACTCGTCACTTGCGTCGCGACTAATTCTCCATCGCGATAGGGGATCGCTTTCAAAATCATCCCCGAAGAGCAGAGTCTGAACCATCTTTAGTCCCGGACACATATCCGCGGGTGGATCCTGGGCCAGCAGTGGCTTGAAACCACATTGAACTGGTGGGGTGCGCATCTCCACGGCGAGAGTAGCGTTGTGTACTTGTTCCGCATCGGTTGCTGTAATCACTTGACCGGCGGGAAGTCCGGTCATTAGATCCGGAAGGTTCACGCCGATGAGATCCGACGCAGATGCTTCCAGCGCCTCGGCATGATCAGCAAAGTCGGTTGTCGGCGTTTGATAGACCGACATCGCACGGAAGTAGATGTGAGCGGCCTTTGTAAATCCAATTGGCAAAATCGCTTGCCCGTTATAATTTCCGCCATCGACCAGAAGGGCATAAGCGTGATTTGGGATGCCCGAGTTTTGGTGTACGCCACCCTGATCGAATGTTCCGCAGAAGTACTCTTTGTCGGAGACCTTTCCGGGGTTTGCATAACACCGCGGATTCCACATGTCGCGGAAACCCTGATACGGCGAATCTTCCCCAATCAACCACCGGACTGAATTGCCGGCAGTCCCACCTTTTATTGTAATATTCACTGTTCTAGCTCGTGGCGCTCGTAAAGCCTGACCATCGCTGTAGCCGATTAGCGCGGATGGAATCGTGATGCTGGAATTGAGATCCAACATTGCCAGCGGGCTGTCTCCAAACGGGGCGTCATTAGCTATGATTACGGCAATTGCTCCATTCAGCTGCGCGTTTTTCACTTTGTCGGAATAGGTGCAAGTTCCTTCATCGCTGCGGTCAATCAAAGCTATCTTCCCATTCATCTCAGCTGCGTTCAGGAATGGTGTCTGGCAGCCGTCAGTTCGAACTCCGCTCCCATCGTTTATGAGTACGAGCTTTCCGCTAATTCCTGCAGTGCCAAATGGTGGTCCGAAGGTACCTGGTGCCGTCGCATAATCACCCTGAAGGTAAGCCGGCGAGTTAACGTGAAGTGTTGGCATCGGTCGCAGGCAGTCTTTTGGCTGACGTTGACCTCCAGGCGTATCTAGCCCTCGACCATTCAGCAGGTCGACTGTCTCACCAAAGATGTCGGAATAGGCCTCGTTCAAGGCTCCTGGCTGCCACTGATAGATAAGGCTATCTGTGTAATAGGTGTAAACGTGTGTCCATTCGTGCGCGATGACGTCATCAGCCGTTAGCTCTTTGCTGAAGACTGTGAGATGGTTTGCCGGAGATGCAAAAGCGTTGCCAGTCGCAAAAGCACTGTCGAAAATTGAGAACATCGTGGAGCCCAGATCATCAAATGAATCACGACCGAAAGCATTCCTGTAGAGATCGTAAGCCTCCTTCGTCGAGGCAATAACTTCATCTCCGTTTGCAATTCCAGTCGGAAACGGTTGCCCTTCAACCCAGAAAGGATTTGCTGGGTAGCCTGGCGGGGGGAAGGCATCAATGTTCTGGCCGTCATACACTCGGCGATCCAGCGCTTCGTAAGTTCCGGTTAACTGATCGACGAATTTCCCAGAGTGAGCATCGATGTAAACGAATTCTCTGACGTCTGCATTGTTTGAGATCACGATCTCCCATACCAGATGGTTCTCGCCTGCGATCCCTTGCGCCAACCCAGTGCGATAAATCAAAAGCTTGCTGCTCTTTACCATAAGCCCCGCGGTCTTAGGCGACTCACTTTGAACTTTGGTGAGCGCGACTGCGGCAGCTTCGGCAGACGTTCGAGATGGTCTGGGGTTGAGTTCGATATCAGGGGCAACAACACCGTTGACGACTCGCAACTCGCCGTCGCGATTGAAATGCATCTTGAGTACTCCAGCAAAAACCGGCACGCCCTGGTATGTTTGGTTGAAGGTGAGGTGTTCCTCGCCCTCCAGATCTTTCTGCTGGGTCGCAAGAATCATATCTTCAGCCGGATTGAGCAAGCCAAACGCACGTCCATTCCTCATTAGGAATTCCCGCGATTTTTCATTCTTGCTGACTCCCAAGGTTCCCTCAGCAAGACTGCCTTGCGCCGAGCGATCGAGCCTGACAAAATCGATGAGTCCAGTTGCCCGATTTCGTTTCAAGTGGCCTCGCCCGACTAACGAATTCTGCAATCGTTGGATCGTTGCTTCCGACTTCTCCGGAAGTGTTTGAGCTGTGCCGGACGATTGCAGAAAACGAAGTGGCGCCACCAGCGAGAAGAAAATGGCTACTGAGAGACTTATCCAAGCAATTCGCCTCACGAAAGACCTCCTAAATGTCGGCAAAAAAGATGGCGCAGGCCAAGTCTGTCCTAAGTGCCCCTTGGTTCTGCCAATCTGCTACTTGTAAATGCGCTAATTGCGGGTTAAACCCTAACGAGAGTTTCAAGAATGGGAAGCTAATGGTGGAGCAGAGGAGGGTCGAACTCCTGGCCTCCGCATTGCGAACGCGGCGCTCTGCCAACTGAGCTACTGCCCCACGCGCAAGAGAATACAGTTTCGAGTTTCGAGTTTCAAGTTTGGACTTGGAGTAATCCACACTACCACCACAATGCCGGCTGCAATGTCTACAAGATGCCAGGCTGGCAAAGCATTCGCTACTCGCTAGACCATACTTGAGCCGATTTATTGCGGCGTCAGATCGAGTGCTTCTATCACTCTGGTGTAGGGTATTTGTGCCGCATCATTCACTTCCTTCACCAGTTCCGGATTGGCCGCTTCGAAGAGACACATACAATGCGCCTCACCGGGAACGAAGGTCGTGCGGATATAGCGCACCGCTTTACCGTCGGCAGTGAATTTGTCACTTGTTTCTATCGCTGCTTTTTGCGCAGCGGCCAGTTGCTCCATTTCAATTCCGGGAAGATCACGTTCAACCATGTAGACGGGCATAGGGCCTCCTTCTTGTTTACAAACGCGTTAACACACGTGCGCCAGGATTCAACACGCGGAGCTCACGCTAGACTCTTAACTGCCTGGTCGATTGCTTCTGCCAGTTTGGCAATGTGCTTACCGCCGCCCTGGGCCATGTCAGGCTTGCCGCCGCCGCGACCGTCCAGCAGTTCGCAGGCGACGCGCATCATAACACTCATGTCGTTGGACGCATCGGCAGATCTCGCAAACACGAGGCGGGCGGCTTCCTTCTCGCGCGAGCCCAGCAGGGCGATTGTATTTGGGTTGGCAATCAGTGCCTGCGCTATATGTTTCAACGACTCGGCATCGCGATTCTCAAAGACGTGAGTAACAACCCTTAGACCAGCGGCGTTAGGCGAGGCAGCAGCGAGCAGTTCCTGAGCTTCAACCCGCGTGGCGATCTCTTCCAGGCTGCGCACGCGGCGATGGAGTTGCTTGTTTTCTTCAACCATTCGCGCGGTGAGTTTGGCTCCGTCATCACGGCTCGCGCTGTACAAGGAAGCTACTGCCCGCGCGGTGCTGTTTGCGCGGCGGTAATCGGCGAGCGCGCGAGTTCCGGCGGCGAACTCGATTCTGGTTAGACCCTTGGCGCGTTCCCAGGTCGGCACGACAATCATCCCAACTTCACCGGTGCGGTAGGCGTGCGTGCCGCCGCATGGTGTCAGGTCGAAACCTTCAATCTCGATCAGCCTCAACTCACCCTCGCGCGCTGGATCTTTTCGCAACGGCAGTCGCGCGGCTTCTTCCGGCGTCGCGCTTTTGATAGTTATTTGCCGGTCTTCCCAGACGACATTGTTCGCAAGCTCGACAGCGCGTTCGATTAATTCATTGGTAGGATTTGTTAACTCAACATCGATTTCGCACACGTCGTGGAGCATACGAAATCCGCGTGTCGGCGCGTTGAAGAGAGTCACGAAAGCCTGCGACAGGATATGCTGACCAGTGTGTTGCTGAATGTGATCTAGTCGGCGCGGCCAATCAATTCTTCCGTTGACGGTGGTGCCGATCGCAGGCGCGTTTCCCTGAATGACGTGCAACACCCCGTTTTCCTCGTCATCGATACACTCCAGCACTCGCTCACCATTGATCGTGCCGGTGTCGCTTGGCTGACCGCCACCCGTTGGATAGAACGCCGTGCGATCAAGCGTTACGGCGGTCCAACCACTGACGCGGTCAGTCTTATCAGTGACGAGTGCGGCAAACTCGATCAGGTGCGAGTCGGAATAATAAAGACGTTCAGTTGGGGGCATGAGGAGTTAATAAACCAACAGGGAAAAGCATGCAAGTGATCAACCTACCTTCCCAACCTCGAGGTGATTAGACTTGAGAGGTTTACTGAAACTGCGAGCCGAATGGCCCTACATTCTTTGACAGGCTTTCCAGAAAACCAACATAATCCGGCGTGCTTCCCGGCAGTCAACACTTTCACGGTCGTCTTGTTGTCGAGTTTCAATGAATCGTATTTCTAAAACGTTTGTTGCGCGTCGTCTCGCGCTGCTGCTGGCGCTGTTGGCCACCCTGACCGCAGTTGCCGCCGCGCAGCCGGAACAGCGGCTGAGCCCCATCACCTATCATCTCAGCATGTCGCGTCCGCTGTCTCACTTGTTTGAAATTACGATCGAAGTCGGACTGCCCAACGATGCTAACCGGACGTCGATCGACTTTCAGATGCCGAAGTGGTCGCCGGGCCGCTATGCCGTTTTTGATTTTGCCAAAAATGTACAGGAGGTAAGTGCCAGGTTGGCTTGTTCGGCAGGTCTCGATTGCACTCTCGCCAACCCGTCGATCACGCGCGTTGACGACCAAACCTGGCGAGTTGCCACCGGTGGTTTCAACCCTCCACAGGGGCAGTTAACTTTATTCTTCAACTACAAAGTCTTCGCCAACGACCTTTCCGGCACTTTCTCCCAACTAGATTCGCGTCACGCAAATTTCAACGGTGGCTCCTTGTTTATGTATGTCGTCAACCACAAGCCTGATCCGGTGAAGCTCGAGATTACCCCACCAGCGGGCTGGCGCATCGTAAACGGGCGCACAGATCGCAGTGACCAGCGCGAATGGGAGTTTCCTAATTACGACGTAATGATCGATACGCCAACTGAAATTGCCCCAGACTGGACTGAAGACCAGTTTCAAGTCGATGGCAAGACCTATCATGTAGTGGTGCATTCTTTTGCGGACGAGGGTGGAAAACGTGCCGGCCTGGTGCGCGACATCGAAAAGATCGTGCGAACTGAAACTGCAATGTGGGGTCCACCGGAATTTAATTCCTACACATTTCTGATCCACTTCGCGGCCGACGATCACTCGGGCGATGGCATGGAGCATCTGACTTCCACGCAAATTATCGAGCCGGGCGCGCTCAGCGAAGAGGGCGTTTACGGCGACACGCTCGACACCGTCGCCCACGAATTCTTCCATGTGTGGAACGTCAAACGACTACGGCCACTGGAACTAGGACCGTGGAATTTCACGAGGCCGGTAAGCACGCGGGGTTTATGGGTTGCAGAGGGTATAACCAACTACTACGGTCATTTGATGAGACGCCGCGCCGAACTATGGGACGACGCCGCGTTTCTAAAACGCGAAAGCCAGACCATCAGCGGCATCGAAAACGCGCCCGGTAGCCGTTTGATGAGCGCTGAAGATTCTTCGCTTTCTGCTCCATTCCTTGATGATGCCCCGCATGCACAAAAAACCAATCTGTCTAACACCAGTATTAGTTACTATCCAAAGGGTGAGTTGATTGGACTGGTGCTCGATTTGATGATTCGCGGAAAAACCAACGGCAAGGCTTCGCTTGATGACGTAATGCGCCGAATGTATGACGAGTTTTATCTCAAGAGCCCAAACGCAGGCTATTACCTGCGCGGACGCGGATACGCGACTGAGGATTTCCAGCGCGTCGCTGCCGCAGTGAGTGGAGTCGATCTAAGCGGATTTTTTGGTCTTTACGTACGCGGCGTGGCGACCTTGCCTTATGATGAAGCGTTTGGTTTCGTCGGCCTTTCCTTGATTCGCGAGCAGGCCCGCCAACCTTTTAATGCCGGCATCGGCATCGACTGGCAGAACAAAGGTAGTTTGATGATCGGAGAAGTACATCCTGATTCGCCCGCGGAGAATGCCGGGTTACAGGTGGGGGACGAAATTGTTTCGCTGGGCAAGAAGAGTATTGCGCGCGAAAATTTTCTGGTGACGCTCGCTCGCTTTAAGCAGGGTGATCGCGTACCCGTTACTTACAAACGCGATCGACGCGCCATTCAAACTACGCTAGTGCTGGGTGCACCGGAACGCTTCGATTACCGGCTCGAAGAAAAGAAAGACGCGACTCCACAACAGAAAGCCCTGCGCGCAGCCTGGTTGAAGGGTTCGTAGGGAAGTACCAACGATCGCGTAGAGGGACACCATCAGTTCAACATCATCCATTCCGTCTGCTCCACCATCGAGGCTGCTCGGGATCAGATACATACTTCTCCCGTGGCTCCTGTTCTTCGCAATCTGCTTTGGTCTTGGCTACCCCACGCTGCACCGCTATGACCCGCGGAATACAGAAGGCATGAGCGATACCTGGAAGTATTATGCGATCACAACCGGTGCGGACACTTCTCCATTTAAAGAGATGTTTCGCTGTCGCGTGCTTGTCCCATACGTCGCCCGACCTTTTTACTGGTTCGCGCAGCGCTACCTGCCTGCTTGGAATGCGGGTTTCTTCGGTTTGTTGATGGCCAATGCGCTGTTTTGCGCTACGACCGCCTGCCTGATAGTAAGCATCGGCAAGACGGTGCTCGGCGATCCGGGTACCGCATTCTTTGGGGCAGCGCTCTACCTGCTCAGCTTCAACATTCCCAACCTGCAACTCGCGGGACTGATTGATAGCGGCGAGGCCTGCTTTCTCGCTGCGGTGACGTGGAGTTTGCTGAAAGACAAGTGGTACTTGCTACCCGTCTGGGGACTGTTGGGAGCGTTGGCTAAGGAGACGTTCGTCCCATTCTCATGTCTCTTTGCGTTTACCTGGTGGTTCATAGAACGACGACAGGGCAGAACTGAGATATCAAGGTTAAAGTGGATCGTCGCGCTGGCCGTCGTTGGATTAGCGACGGTGATGGCAGTTCACTCTTCGGTGTCAGATCAACTCAAATGGCCCTGGCAGATTGCTGGTCAAGCCAGAGCGCCGGTCAATTTTTTTGTGGCCCTCTGGAATTGCCTGACCGAGCGCAGTTTTTGGTATGTCTTCGGGTGGCTGCTACCGTTGGGAGTTTGGCGGCTGAAGTTGTTTCCCAAGCCCTGGCTGGTGGCTGCCATCGTTACGTCGATATTCGCGATCATGCTGGGAGCTTATAGTAATGCAGGTGGGACCGTTGGCCGCGCTACTTTCGATATCATCGGACCGCTGTTGAGTCTCGCAGTTGCCGCTTTGATTGCGCGACCAGTCGCAAGAGATTTGGCCGCGGATGAACGTGGCTAGACGCAGCCGTTCTTGATTTGAAATGCAAGCTGAAACCAGTCAGAGACAGCATTACAACCGGATTGCCGCCGACTATGAAGCTCAATACGGCGATCCGGACGGTCTAACTTACCGCGAAAATTTTTTGTATGAACCATTGCTCGCCGGGTTGGAACTCGAAGGACGAAACGTTCTTGAAGCGTTGAGCGGCAGTGGACACGCTACCGAATATCTTCTCAAGCAGAAGAAAGCGTTAGTCACCGGTTTGGATATTTCTGACGAAGCTATAACCAGCTTCAAAGAGCGTTGGCCAAGCTGCGAAGCGATTTGTGCTCCGATTACCGAGTCAGGTCTGGCCGCTGAATCATTCGATTGCATTGTGGTAGTGATGGGCCTGCATCATCTCCATCCGCATCTCTCCGAGGCGCTGCGCGAGATACATCGGCTCTTGCGTAAGGGCGGGACGTTCTGTTTTACCGAACCCCACAAAGACTCGGGCTTCAACCGCTTCCGGAAGATGTGGTACCGGCGTGATTCGCTCTTCGCCGACAACGAAGAATCTTTGGATATCGAAGCCTTGAAAAGTGAATGCGCGGACTTGTTTGAATACAGAGTGGAGAAATACGTGGGCAGCCTGGCTTACCTGCTGGTGCTTAACTCGATGATCTTTCGCGTTCCCTTGTGGCTGAAACGAATTTACTCACCGGCAGTCAGCGGCCTGGAAAAACAGCTTTCCGGTCTCCACACGCGCGCGTTCTCGCTGGCAGTAGTGTGTCAGTGGGAAAAGAAGTAAAGCATTTGGAGTGCGCTGACCTGTCAGCGCTTTAAGTAGGTTGCGACCTGTTGCAGCCGGTGGCGGAATGGCATTCAACGGA
>JANLYH010000062.1:0-44215 GCA_031365545.1 Pyrinomonadaceae bacterium
GAAACCCGAGAGTCCGGAACTTCCTTTCGAACTCGCTGTCTAAGTCTGCACAGACGCCTGAGCTTCTCTCTCCGAGGGCTCTCCGATCAGTTTGCAGCTTGATTTAAGGAGACCTGTCATGGCCAAACACTTCTTGAAGAATCTAACTCTCCCTTCCCCATGTACAGCTGATTGGAACGCGATGACCGGAAACGATCAGGTGCGTTTCTGCGAACACTGCAGTTTTGAGGTGCACAATCTCTCACTCATGACGCGCAGCCAGGCCGAACGCCTGATAGCCGGTGCAAATGGCCGTTTGTGTGTTCGCTACATTCACGATCCCAATGGCGGGCCGGTAACTCTGCCTGTGGGACAAAAACTTCACCGCATTAGCCGGCGCGCATCACAAATTGCCGCTGGCGCATTCACGGCGGCTTTGAGCGTAACCAGCGTAATCGCTCAAGAGTCAACCGGAACACAATCCAGCAACCCGAATCCACCGGCGGCCACCCAACCAATAGCTCGCTGGGCGTTGGGCGCGAGCATCGTAGGAACAGTCACGGACCAAAATGGCGCGGTCATACCTGGCGCCTCGGTGTCTGTCTCAAACGAGGATCTCAACCTCGCCCTCTACGCAAGCACCAACATTGCCGGACAGTTTCGGATCGACGGCCTGGCAGCAGGTTCTTACAAACTACGTGTCGAAGCGCCGGGCTTTGCGGCCAATGAGAGCAATGGAATTTATCTCAGTGAAAATGGCGAAACGCGCATGGACCGCAGTTTAAAAGTAGCGGCGCTGGCAGAGAACCTTGACTTAGAACTTAACGGCACAACTCGTTACATAGTCGGCGGCGGCATGGTCGCTTTCGTAGCGCCCGAACATGCTCTTGTGAGAGCGGCGCAGGAAGACAATTTGGAAGCGCTTACAGCTCTGATCGCGGGAATGGACGTTAACCTGCGCGACAAGCGCAGCAACACGACCGCACTGGAGCATGCCGTACGAAACGCTAATCGCGAGATGGTGCAATTGCTGATCTCCGCAGGCGCAAATGTAAACTTGAAGAACAATTCGGGAGAAACGGTCTTGATGATGCTAGACGGCGACGCAACCAGCGATTTGGTGTGGGACATCATCAACGTCGGGGCCAGGGTCAATTCGAAGGACAACTCCGGCAATACTGCCCTAATGCAGGCGGCGACCGCGAACAACCTCGACGCGGTAAAAACGCTGCTTGATGCCGGGGCTGAAGTGGATGCCAGGAACAAGCGCGGACAAACGGCGCTGATGCTGGCGGCGGCTGAGGGTAATGTAAATATCGTGCGAACCCTGGTTCTGGCAGGAGCAGACATTAACGCGAAAGACAGCGAGCATCTCAACGTGCTCGCTCACGCTCTCGAGAATGATCACGCGCCAGTGGTTAGGCTCCTAAAATCCAAGGGTGCGTTTGAAACGGTGGCGCAGGTTGAGACTGAGAAGGAGAAGGAATAGGAAAAATCGTTTGCGGGGCGAATGATTCTGCCCGGATGTGCTATTCTATGCAACCCAAGTAGCTAATTTCAGGAGGATTAAGATGACAGACGAGAAAGCGACCTGTGCGAACGCGTGTTGCAGTTGTGCTCGCCCAGAGGATGGAAAGTATTGCAGCGCTGCATGCGAAGGCGCCGGCCGGACCACCCAACTCGATTGCGATTGCAGTCACCCGGAGTGCAGCGGAAATTTCTAAGCCGAACTAACATCACTCCCGTAAGATCAAAAAGAGGCGCCCCGGGGCGCCTTTTCTTGTTGGAGTTTCATCCTCTGACATCAAGCCGCGTTGGCGATGTTTAGAAACTGGGCGGCGAGTTTGGGTCCGGTGCCGGCGTCTTCATGTTTGAAAAATAGAAATGTCTCTTGCCAGTTCTGGGCGCGAATGCGCGCCGCCCACTCCACCAGATTCTCTTCCGAATAATTCACTCGCCGCAGCCGCAAGTATCCCCAATCCGCCGTCTTGTCGATGTGCATAGTTGGCAAATCGTCGGTGTCAGAAACAACTAGGGGCCGGTTCTGGCTGCGGAGTAGAGCCAAGACGTCATCATCGAACCAGGTGGGATGGCGAAATTCGAAGGCGGCCCGAGTTGTTAGCGGAAGTTGCGTGAGAAATGTTTCCAATCGCGGCAGATCCTTTTTCATGTTTGGCGGAAGCTGAAACAACACTACCCCCAGTTGGTCGCCCAGCACGGCCGCCGTCTCGAGAAAATACTTTGTCTCTTCATCCGTCTCTTTCAATCTCTTGAAATGAGTTATGCGTTGCGAAGCTTTTAGAGAAAAGCGGAAGGTTGGCGGCACTTGTTCCAACCACGTTTCAAGCATGGACGACTGCGGCATACGATAGAAGGTGGCATTGATCTCAACCGTGCTTAATCGTTCCGAGTAGTAACGAAGCATTTCGTTCGCCGGAATTTTCTCGGGATAGAAACTTCCCTTCCATTCTTTGTAACTGTAACCGCTGGTGCCGACGTGAATAGTCATTTCGATACTAAATTTAAAACCAATCGTTGTCGCGTTAGCTAATCTGTGGTAAACACAGGCACGCTATCAAATGAACTAACCGGAAGATTCTAGCCCGTTTATGTCAGCAACCACCAACATTGAATCTCTACAACACGAGGATCGAGTATTTCCACCGCCGACCGCGTTTTCCGAGAACGCTCACATCGAGTCGATGGAGGAGCTGGAAAAGTTGCGCGCCGAAGCGAGCGCCGATCCTGAAGGCTTCTGGGCGCGCATGGCGGAGGAACTTCACTGGTTCAAGAAATGGGACACAGTCCTGAACTGGCAGCCGCCGCACGCGGAGTGGTTTGTCGGAGGCAAAATCAATGTCGCCTACAACTGTCTCGATCGTCATCTAACAAGCGCGCGGCGCAATAAGGCAGCGCTGATCTGGGAAGGCGAACCCGGCGACCAGCGCACCCTCACCTACCAGCAACTTCATTCCGAAGTTTGTAGGTTTGCCAATGTATTGCGGGAAAACGGCGTCGAGCAGGGCGATCGCGTCGCGCTCTACCTGCCGTTAATACCTGAACTGGCGATTGCCATGCTTGCCTGTGCGCGCCTGGGCGCCACGCACTCGGTGATCTTTGGCGGCTTCTCCAGTAACGCTCTGGTTGATCGCATCAACGATGCGAGCTGCAAAGTTGTGGTGACCGCCGATGGGGGCTGGCGACGCGGCGCTGAAGTGAAACTTAAAGCCGCAGTCGACGTGGCCCTGAAAGAAACGCCGTCAGTTGAATCGTGCATTGTTGTTCGTCGTACCGGAGTGCCGATTCACATGGAACCGGGACGCGACCACTGGTGGCACGAGTTGATGACAACCGTTAACGCCGACTGCCCGGCGGCCGAGTTGGATAGTGAACACCCGCTCTACATTCTCTACACCTCGGGAACAACCGGAAAACCAAAAGGCATTCTCCATACGACCGCCGGTTATCTGTTGCAAGCGCACCTCACCACGAAGTGGATCTTCGACATCAAGGACGAAGATATTTACTGGTGCACGGCGGACATAGGTTGGGTGACGGGCCACAGCTACGTCGTTTACGGACCACTTTCAAATGGCGCCACCGTGTTGATGTATGAAGGCGCACCAAACCATCCGCAGCCGGACCGCTTCTGGGACATCATCGAGCGACACGGCGTCAACATCTTTTATACGGCGCCGACGGCAATCCGCGCCTTCCTCAAGTGGGGCGAGCAGTGGCCGCTCAAACACAACCTCTCAAGTCTGCGCCTGCTGGGTACGGTCGGTGAGCCTATCAATCCGGAAGCCTGGATGTGGTATCACCGGATTGTAGGTCGCGGTGTCTGTCCAATTGTCGACACGTGGTGGCAAACTGAAACCGGCGCCATCATGATCTCGCCAATTCCCGGCGCAACGCCGACAAAGCCGGGCTCGGCCACCAAACCTTTTCCGGGAATCGAAGCCGACGTCATGACCCGCGAGGGCAAGTCGGTAGGCGCTAACGAAGGCGGCTATCTTGTGATCAAGCGCCCCTGGCCTTCGATGCTGCGAACGATCTGGGGTGACGACGAACGCTACCAGGAACAGTATTGGTCGCAGATTGAAAACATCTACTTCGCCGGCGACGGAGCCCGACGCGACGCGGATGGCTATTTTTGGATCATGGGCCGGATCGACGATGTCATCAATGTCAGTGGTCATCGCTTGGGCACTGCCGAGGTGGAAAGTGCGCTGGTGTCGCATGAAGCTGTCGCGGAGGCTGCGGTGGTCGCCCGTCCGGACGAATTGAAGGGATCCGCGATAGTCGCTTTCGTTACTCTGGAAGGCTCCCATGCTCCTTCGCCCGAACTGAACGCGGAGTTGCGCGAGCACGTAACGAAAGAGATCGGCGCGCTGGCGCGACCAGACGAGATCCGCTTCAGCGATATGCTGCCCAAGACTCGCTCAGGAAAGATAATGCGCCGCCTGCTGCGCGAGATCGCCACCAGCGGCACTGTCGCCGGCGACGTCACCACTCTCGAAGACTTTTCAGTTTTGGAAAAGCTAAGGACTGATGAAGAATAGCGACTTTTGTTCGCAAACGTTATAAACTGCCGCTGCTCTTGCCCGACAAGGAGTTTGAATTTATGGCCCGCCACATGGAACTCGAAGCTCGTTCCGGTCCACGTTATCTAGTCTCATTCGAAGTGCGCGCTGAATGGGACGAGCCGGGAGGTGCTCATATTCTCTCTGAAGGCACAACCGAAAATGTGGGCCCGGAAGGCACGCTGGTGCATCTGCCTAAAAAACTGCCCGAGGTTGGCAGTCGGGTACGCTTGGAAATCCATGGTGAAGAGGGCCGGAAACTGCAAGTAATCGCCGAGGTGTTGCGAATTGAGCGTAACCCCGGCCATCCACTCGCGGCACTGCAACTGCTCGGTGAGACGGACGAATGGCGCGGTGTGATTTGGGAGCCGGCCGCTCCGCGCGTTGCTCCGCCACCGGCGCCGCTGACCGATGAGGACGAGGATGATGAAGAGGAGGACGAGTTTGCCAACTGAAAGGAGACCGCGATGACTACACCGAGCATCACGCTACCCGATCATGAGCGACGAAAGTTTCCTCGTTATTACGTCAACACTCGGCTGACCCTGGCGATCGAAGATGAAAGTTTGCGGGAGTCGCTCGGGCTCGGAGAACCTTCTGATATCAGCCTCGGTGGCATGCGCGTTGGTAACCTTCCGGCTTGTCCAAATGTGAGAGTCGGCGACCAATTGGGACTATTACTGGTTGACCACGAAGACGCGTTATCGTTGCATGGCGAGGTCGTACATCATGCAACACCCGATACGTTTGGCATCGAATTTCGCCGCATCTCGCCGGCTGACCAGCATGCGGTCAGCGGCATAATTCGCCGGCTCTACAATTAGTCCCCAGCGCAACAATAGTGTCAAAACAAGAAACTAAAGAAACTGTGCGGACGGCAACAAAGGCCGCGGTGGAAGCTACCTGGCCGCCAACTCGCGCAGTGCTGCGCGTGATTCTGGTGGTGTTGATTGTGGCGCTGACGCTCTGGATGATCGTAAAGCTGACCGGCGTTATTCTGCTCTTGATTCTCTCGATCTTCTTTGCTTATTTTGTTTCACCTCTGGTCGAATTCCTTAGCCGCCCACTTAAGCTGGCCGGACGCAAGTTTGGCATTCCGCGCGCACTCGCAATCGCCCTTGCTTACCTGATCATCGTGGCCGTAATCGTTGTTGGTATTTATGTGCTGGTGCCCCGGCTGGGCAGCCAGTTTCCGGAGTTTGCACAACAGGCGCGCGGCTACTGGACCTCAGTCGGCATCAAAATGCAGGGATGGGTTGAATACTTTCGCTCCCACAAAATGCCCGGGCCATTGCTCGACGCGATCAACGGAGCCATTCCCGGCGTAATCGAGAAAGTGAGCCTTACTGTTAGCGGGATGCTGTCGAACATGGTTGGGTGGCTGGCTTATGTCCCGTGGCTGGTTCTGATTCCGGTGCTCAGTTTTTTTCTCCTCAAGGACGTGGATACCTTTCGCCGCTCTGCCTTGCAGATGTTGCCTCGCGGGCGTTGGCGCTGGCGCGGTGACGAGTTTTTTCAGGACGTCAACAGCACTCTGGCTGCTTACATTCGCGCTCAACTCACCGCCTGCCTCTTCATAGGAGTAGTTTGCGCCATCGGTTTCTCGGTGTTGGGGCTGCCCAGCCCGCTGGTCCTCGGAGTGATAGCCGGAGTCTGCGAATTCATCCCTCTAATCGGACCCCTCGTGGTCGCGGTGATAGCTACACTGGTAGCAGTGCTTCACGGCGGCGCCTTCCACGCCTTCATCGTGCTCGCATTTTTGGGTGTGCTACGGATCGTTCAAGACTACGTCGTCTATCCCCGCCTGATTGGGCAAGGTATACATCTGCACCCGCTGGCCGTGATAATCGCCATCCTCTCGGGGGCAGAACTTGCGGGAGTGGCGGGCATTTTTCTCGCGAGTCCGGTGGTGGCAATCCTGACGGTCAGCTATCGCCACTGGCTCGAACATCGCGGCAGCGAAGGTCTCGCTGATCTTTTGGAAGCACAGCCGGCCGAGACTGCAGATTTCAAAGAGGCACTGTCTTTAGACTATGCCGAACACGAAGCTGAGGACCAAACTTCACATTCTCATCACCCGACCGTTGACACGACGCCGGAGGAAATGGCACACGAGCGTCCCGACCTTACAACCGGTGAATTGAAGATGCCGGTAGAAGACTAATCCCAAACTGCAAAAAAAATTAAGTGCTGGCTGCTGGAGAACTGTCAGGCCGAGCGAGGTCGCGTCGATTGCGGACGTTGCTCCATTAACTGAATGAAACGCGTGAAGTGATGTTCGGCGTCGTGAGGTCCGGGAGCAGCTTCAGGGTGATACTGTACTGAGAATATTGGCAGAGTTTTATGTCGCATACCCTCGACGCAGCGATCGTTGAGATTGATGTGCGTAACCTCCACGTCTTCCGGGAGACTGTCCGCCTCAACCGCAAAACCGTGATTGTGTGAAGTGATCTCCACGCCGCCTTCTTGTAGGTCCTTTACAGGTTGATTACCGCCGCGATGGCCGAAGACAAGTTTGAAAGTCTTCCCACCAAAGGCACGGCCGAGCAACTGATGTCCAAAACAGATGCCGAAGGTCGGTGTCTTTGAGCTGATTAGCTGCTTGATCTGTTCGACTTCGGTGTTCATCGAAGCCGGATCGCCGGGACCATTGGACAGGAAAACTCCGTCAGGCTTCATGGCGGCGACTTCGTCAGCACTAGTGGAAGCAGGTACCACGGTGACGCGACAACCACGGCGCGCTAGTTCCCGCAACGAGTTTCGCTTCACTCCAAAGTCGTAACAGACCACGTGGAAGCGTTGCGCGCCCACCGGCGCTACTTCATAAGGTTGTTTGGTTGTCACTACGCTCGCGAGTTCGCGGTTTTCCATTGATGGAGATTGCGCCGCTTTGTTGACCAAACTCGCCTCGTCCAGATCGATTGTAGAGATGCAGGCGCGCATTGCGCCCTTGTTTCGAATATGCCTGACCAACGCGCGCGTATCGACGCCTTCAAGCGCAACGATGTTCCAGCGCTTGAGATAAGCAGCGAGGGTTTCCTGCGCGCGCCAACTGGAAGCCATGCGGGCAGCTTCGCGCACGACAAAGCCCTCAACCCACGGTCGATCGGATTCTTCGTCTTCACTGTTGACACCGTAATTGCCAATCAAGGGATAAGTCATGCAAACGATCTGTCCGGCGTAAGACGGATCGGTGAGCACTTCCTGATAGCCGGTCATCGAGGTGTTGAAGACCATTTCGCCGACGCTCTCGCCTTCCGCGGCCCACGACCGACCACGGAAAGTGCGGCCGTCTTCCAAAGCTAGTAATGCTGGATTCAAATTGCGCATAACGTGTAGTCAGTAAACAGTAGCCGGTAGTCAGTAGTCAACCAACCATCGAAGCTCGTACGGATCGGGAGTAGCTCTCGAGCATTTGCTGATTTCTTCAAGCGCTGTGATGAGGATCCTGGTGAATTGCTGCGTGGTAACTGCCTACTGCCTACTGACTACTTTTTATGAACTGCTGCGCTTCATTGAGCCACCGCTTATCGGCGCGATACTTGTAAGCCGGGGCTGTCTTGACGGCTTCTATGCAGGCTTGCATCGAACTGTTTGCTTCGCGTTGGTGCCCCATGCCAGCGTGCGCGCGACCCATCAGGTAAAGCCCCTCCGGATCCGAAGGTCGATGTTCGAGAAACCGTTCGACGGCGTCGCGCGCGTCTTCAAACTGGCCGGCGGCGATATAGGTCGCGCCCACTTCCCGCCAAATTTCATGTTGGCTATGTGTCTGATCCCTGACTACAACTTGCTCGAAGTGTTTAACTGCGTCGGCAAACCTCTTTTGCTGTGCGGCGATGCGCCCGAGCTGGTAGTGAGCATCGATCTCGTCGTCGTCGATCTGAACCGCTCGCTCAAACCGTTCCCGCGCCGCCTCAAGCTCGCCTCGTTGCTGATGAATCAATCCAAGATTGTAGTGGGCCGAAGCATCTGCCGGGTTCAGCGTAGCCGCCTCCAGGTTCTGCTTGAACGACTCGCGCGCGCGTTGCGAACGCAGGACGCCGTTGATGTAGCCACGTACGAGCATAAATAGGATCAGCAGCAAAAACGGCGAGGCCAAAATCGGACTAAGCAACAGCGTCCACAAGGGTGCAATGAAAAGCGCCAGGACCAGACTCACGACCGAGATCGCTACGGAGCGCAACGCCGAAGTTCTAAACACTTCACGCACGCTGAGCACTGCGCCAACTAAAAAGACAAAGAGTTTTACTGAACGAAAGAGGCCGGCAGCTACGATGGTTGGATCACTCAGAGCGATCTGCAGTTGCGCGCGGAATTCGGGCGGCAATCTAGTCCAGGTATCCACCTGCGGGGCTGATTGCAGCGACTGCGCAACATACGAAGCTTGAATCCCGCTAAAGTGAAAGAAGATCGCGACCGGGATGGCGACCAGGTTTGCAATTACCAGCGCGTAAAGAAAGGTTGCGGCCAGCGAGGCGTATTCCTGTTGCAGCAGCAAACTAAAGCGGCCCCGGCGCTCAAAGATGTTTGCGACAAACGCAATGAGGGGAACCAGCACACCCGCAATCAGCAATAGTGAAAGGGTCGACTGGAAGAGGACACGCATGACGAGTCCGGGACCAGCGAGAAACAGAGCCCGACTTCCGGCCAACCACTGCGTGACGAAGATGTAAAGGAGTTGACTAACCAGAGCCATCAGCCCGATGGCAGCCAGTGGTGCGCGATCGCGCACTTCCCGAAGGCCACGCCCCGGCGCGTAAAAAACCATTGAGAGAAGCCGTAGCCAGTCGAGCGTATTCAAATCAAGTTCCTGGATCTGCCGGGCCGCAGCCCGGTCTTCACTCCGGATTGTATGGCGTCTCCTGGACCGGATGATAACCGGCAGGGAGCGGCGCTGGCCCAATGTTTTCGTGTTGGATCACGCTCGCGGCGCTGGGCGGCCAATAACGAAACAAGGCCTTCCCATAAATGTATTTCTTCGGCACCAGCCCCCAACTTCGCGAATCGCTGGAGTTGTCCCGATTGTCTCCCATCACGAAGTAATAATTTGCCTTCACTTGAATGGGCGGCTGACTCGCCGGCGAGACATTCGACTTAGGGTCGAGGTAGGTCTCATTGAGAACGCTGCCATTGATGAGAACGCTACCGGACCGCACTTCGACGGTGTCACCCGGCAACCCAATCACGCGCTTGATGTAACTCTTAGTCGGATCATTGGGATACCAAAAGACCACGATGTCGCCGCGTTCAATCTTCGGCGCCCAGCGATACTCGTCGTAGTAGATCAACTTGTTGACAAAGATACGCTCGCCATCGTGGAGTCGCGGCAGCATCGATGTGCCTTCAACCTTCACCGGCTGTACGATAAAAACTACCACCAGCGCGGCGATCATCAAGGCAAAGATAAGATCGCGGAGCAGTAAACGGCCTTCGGCCCAGAGACTACTGCGGGAGGCTTCTGCGGGCCGGTGAATCTGGATGTCTTTGTCGTCGTCAATTTGAATCCCACCAAAAGGTGGCGGACGGCGAGTTCTAAATCCCAGCATCTTGTCTAAAAGTGCCTCCTCAAAATCCCCAAAGCTCGCTGCCAAACGGAGCAATTGAGGTTAGCTTTCGCATGATAGCTTGTCAAACTTCGCCGGCGCCGGGTACTGGCGCAGTTTGGTATTAACGAACCTTGGCAACTATGACAGAGCGAAGCAACGGAACCGGGAGCTTTAGCGACCGGGGTCCGTGTAACCCTAGGCTCGTGTGAAGTGGGACCAGTACCAGGCGCCGTGGTTATGCCAATAATAAACGAGTGCCGCTGCAACAGTTGACAGCCTTCTCTACGCCTCTCTATCATCGCTCCCTACAGTTCGGCTCCAAAAATATCTCCCCTGAGACTCGAACGGAGGCAGAAAGCCGTGATCAAACTAGACATCATCAACCGCGTGGCGGAAAAAACTGGCGTGCCTAAGATGAAGGCGGAGCAAGCAGTAGATGCCCTGTTTCATTCGATGAAGGAAGCGCTGACCCGCGGCGAAAGAATCGAACTGCGCGGCTTCGGGGTTTTTGTGGTTAAGCCGCGCAAGCGCGGTGTGGGCCGCAATCCGCGAACCGGGGAGGAAGTAGCAATACCTTCCGGGAAAACAATTCGTTTCAAACCAGGCAAAGATTTGCAGGTGAGTGACGAGCACGAGGCGACGCCCGATTCGTAAAGTTAAAAGTTCGAGAACGCAAAATAGTTAATGCAAGTTTCTGAGGCTAGAGTCGCGGACAGCAATTGTCCAGACTCTGGCCTCTAATCTCGAAAAGACATTGATGTCAGAACACGTCCAGGCAGTTCCACCTTTTGCGCCCTCGTCCGCGGCCCTTTTGAGACGGCCGGCAACGGGTCCCAGTACCCGCGAGTGGGTAAAACACTCGCTCTTGTTTCTGCTTACGTTCGTCTCCACCACGTTCGCCGGGATTGTAATGGGCGCCCCGGAAACGAACGTGCCGGAGCCAACTACATCTGGCGTGCTGGGCTATATTTTGTATGTCCCGGAGACCTACCGTCGCATCGTGGCCGAGTTGCTCTGGCAGGCGCTGGCCAATCCTGCGCTGCTGAAATCGGGATTAACTTTTTCCGGCGCGCTGCTGACAATTCTCACGGCCCACGAGCTGGGACACTATTTTGCGTGCCGCTACTATGGCGTCCGGGCCACATTGCCTTTTTTCATTCCCGCACCGCCCTTGTTTCTTGCTGGAACTTTTGGCGCGTTCATAAAAATGAAGTCGCCGATTCCTTCGCGACGCGCGCTGTTTGATATTGGTTTGGCCGGGCCGCTAGCCGGTTTTGTGGCGCTCTTGCCGGTAGCAGTTGCGGGACTGTTGACTCTGAAAACGGGAGCGCCGCCGTCAGGAGACGGAGCAATCATTTTTAACGACCCGCTGCTGTTTCAAATTATCAGCAGGCTTAGCGGTGTAAACCTGGTAGACGCGTTGCCGAATCCGTTTTACATGGCTGCGTGGATTGGATTACTGGTAACAAGCTTGAACCTAATGCCGGTAGGTCAACTCGACGGCGGCCACGGAACGTTTGCATGCTTCGGTCAACGAGCGCACAAGATAATTGGCCGGCTCGCCTTCATTACGATTGCGGTGATGTCTGTGTTGGGATTTTTCTGGCATGGCAGCCCGAGTGGTTTTCTTTATACCGTGCTGCTGGCAGTGATGTTGAAGGTGCGCCATCCGGCGCCTGATGAGATGGAACCGTTGGGCCGTGGGCGGACGATCGTGGCGATCTTCACGTTGCTTGTTTTCGCGCTGTCGTTCGTTCCGTTTCCGATTACGCTCACCTAACTAAAGCGCGAAACAATCGTCAGAACACGGGCGCTAGGCGGAGGCTGCAGCTGGCAGCAATCCTTTGATCTCTCTCACGACGCGGTTCACTTCATCCTGGTCCGCTAGCGCAATCATGAAAAACTTGTAGCCTTCGTGGAAGCAGATTACGCCGTTTGCAAACAGCCACACGGTACCGAGAAAAGGATTGCCCCCAATCAGCCAGCTTACTGGCGCACCCACCACGCTGCCCGGTTGCAGTATTTGCGCAAACATCGCTGCCCCCGCCGCGCAACTAACAGCGCCGAGCAAAGGCGCACCGACATACTTCGTCAGGTTGCGCGCAAACTCCACTCGTTTGCGCTCGGCTTCGTCCAGTTGGCCGTCGGCAATCAGCTGCTCCTGCTTGCGGATGTAGTCGTTAAACTTTTCGCTAAGTTTGCGCGCGCCAAAGATCGGCAATGCGGAGTGGGTCAACCAATGGGGATGGGCGCCGAGCAAGACTGCATCAAGACCCGGGAGGGCCGTGCCCAGGCGCACCCCAACGACCAACGAAAAAGAGACGAGCGCTGCCTTACCGGGATTTTCCTTGATCCACTCGCGCGCCTTTAGAATTCCCGAGGTTGCCGCGCTTGAAGCTCGCGTAACCTTCGCACTCGTATCGTAAAAATGCGAAGCGCGGTCGTAATAAGTCCTGGCTTCGTCAAACACTTCACCAGCCGTCTTGCCGGCCTGTTTGCCAACGTCGCCCGCAGCGTCCTGAATAATCTTGCCCGCCTTTTCGGCGCCCCGCACCGCTTCATCGGCGGCGTGCCGCGCGGTGTTGCCAAGGTCGCCTTCCCCAGCCAGACGTTCGGCTTCAGCCCGCAGTTTTTCCGCCCCCGACGCTATCGTTTCAGCGCCACGCTTAGCAGCATCCCCGGCCACGCGCGAGCCTTCGTCAACCAAATCCGACAGGGCAAACTTCTCGTCCAATTCGCGAGCTTTGCGCCGCACCGTCTTTTGCCATTCGTCGATTTTGTCTTTGTAATCGGCCATATTAATTAGGGGTCAGAAGTCAGCGGACAGAAGTCGGAAAGCAAAAAGGGCGATCTGGCCCTTCAGTGTCCGATTGATCGTCGTCTGATCTCTGATCTTTGACTTCTCCCAGTCGTAGTACGTGTCGGACCGCTACTCGGTTCATGCTATCGTCAGAATTCTTCGGAAGTGCCGGTTAGTCTTGCGCGGTCCAAAGTCTTCATGCTAGAGTTTGCCAATCAGTAATTATCCACTTACCCAGTAAACTCGCCTATCAGTCGGGCAGAACAATAGCTGAAGAAGCTTCAAGCTTCGGGCAAATTCACCAGGGTTTCCTTACATTTCCAGACATTTTCTCCAGCTTAACTGGATCACCAGGGGAATAAGATCTTCGCGTATTTAAGACCTTAAGACAATCTGGCGTAACTTCTAATTGTTGACCCCATGAGGGCACCATGAATGATATTGAAATGAAACCTAAGTCGCGGCGCCGTGCGCAGGACCTGACCGCTGCAGATCGATCCGCGATTATCCGTCAACTCGAGTTTGGTTCAAGCCTGAGCGAGGAAACCGTTGCGCGGTTTGCCGAATGCTCGCTGGTGCTGGATGTTCGCCGCCGCCGTTTTGTCTATCGCGCCGGCGACGACGCCGACGCCTTGTTTGCAATCGTCAGCGGGCGCATCAAGCTCGGGCGCATCGAGCCGCAGACCAATCGTGAGGCTGTCATTGATATCCTTCCCCAGGGTGCGCTCTTCGGCGAGTCGGCGCTGTACTCAACGGCCCGCCGCCGTGAAAACTGCGCGGTCGCTTACGAAAGCTGCACACTGCTCCGGATTCCTTCAGATCAGTATAAGGTCGGCATGTCAGCAGAACCACAACTTCACGAATACACCTTCCAACTCATCGGCCACCGGCTTGAGCACGCTGAACGTCGTCTGGCTGATTTCGCCCTAAACGCGATTCCGGCCCGGCTTGATAGATTGCTGGCTGATTTTTCTGACCGTTACGGAGTGCGAGAATCTGCCGGCGTTCTAATCGATATTCCCCTGCCGCACCGGGAAATCGCTTCCATCCTCGGATCTACCCGCGAGAGTGTCACCGTTCGCTTGAACGCCATGCGCCGCGAAGGTACGATCGAATTTGTTAATCGGCGAATTTTGGTGAAGCGCCCGGAAGGGTTGTTGCACTCGACTAACGAAGTTTCGATCCCCAACTAACATCTCGTTTGGCTTAAGTAATGAAACGGTGTCCTACCTGCAATAAACAGGTCGATTGGCAGGATAATCCCTTTCGCCCGTTTTGTTCGGAGCGTTGCAAGCTTGTCGATTTAGATAAGTGGGTGAGCGAGGAGTATCGCGTGCCGGGTAAGGCCGTTCCGACGCAACCCGACGAACAAAGCGAGGCAGAAAACTTTGAGGAAACAGGAAAGCTTGCGAACCGCGAGGAAGCCTAGACGGCAACGATCGCGAGTTTGTGTTTATCGGCAAGCGCCAGCATTTCGTTGCGGTCAAACATCAATGTCTTGCCCGCACTTATGCAGAGGCAGGTGGCGCCGGCTGCAATCATCGTTTCGATAGTCGGAACGCCCACCACCGGCACATCAAATCTCATATCCTGATCCGGCTTTGACAGCTTCAAGACGGTCAGGGCGCCGCTCGTGAGTCGCAGTTTCTTTTGGGCCTGCTTGCCGCCGCGCAGCAACTCCCCAGCACGTCTGATCGTCTCGTCCGTCCCTTCCATCGCTTCAATTGCCACGCAGGCTTTGCCCCGCACTACGATCGTTTGTCCCAAATCCAGCCGTGCCATTTCGCGGGCAATCTCCAGACCGTATTCAACATCGGCCCGCTCGGCTGCGCTTGGCTGCCGCCTGGTTAAAACTCCGACGGCAGGTAGATAGTCCTGCAGGAAATAAGTGGAGTCGATTAGATCGATACCTTCACTGGCGAGTTCAGCAGCCACCGCTCCAATCAGCGAATTGGTGTTGCGGCGCGGGAGCCGTAGCAGCATCTTCAACATACGCGCGTCAGGAACTGCGCGACTAAAAATCTGCACATGCTTGACCTGGCCGGCCATGATCGCTTTTTCCACGCCTTCCCCTTTGAAAAAGCGAATCATCTTGCCAAGCTGCCCGATGCCTACCCATGTTAGCCGCTCCACTTTCTCCTCGAGACTGGGATCGGCCTCTTCGCGGATGGCGGCCACCGACAGCGCTACGCCAGCACGCCGCGCTCCTTCCACAACCATGAAAGGAAACCGACCGTTGCCTGCAATGAGACCGTAGCGCATCGTTAGAAGGATGAAGGCGGAAGGATGAAGGATGAAGGACGATAGCGTAAACGGTTTAGGCTGGGAGATGCGCGATCAGCAATGAACAGTGAGAAATGGAAAATGAGAAATGGCAAATGTTTTTGGGCTTTCATTTCATCCTTCTGCCTTCATCCTTTATTTAATCACCCCGCGGCTTGAGGATTGAATAAACTCGATCAGCGCCCCCACTTCCGCTGAGTCTTTGATTTCTTCCTTGATTCTCTCCAGCGCCTGAGACGTGTTCAGTTTGGCGGAGAGCAGCAGGCGAAAAGCGCTATGAAGGGAGTGGATAACCTCGGTCGAGTATCCGCGACGCTTCATGCCTGTAGTATTCAGCCCGTAACAGCGCGCATGATTGCCTACAGTCAACGCAAATGGCAACGCGTCCTTGACCACCACCGAGTAGCCGCCAATGTAAGCTTCTCTACCGACCCGACAGAATTGATGCACCCCTGAATATGCTCCCACGTTGGCATTGTCTTCAATGATCACATGGCCGGCGAGGGTCGCGGCATTGGCCATAATCACGCCGTTACCGAGTATGCAGTCATGCGCGACATGTGCCTGGGCCATCAGTAAGCAGTCGTCGCCAATCTGCGTTAGCATTCCTCCGCCGGCGGTGCCGCGATGGATTGTCACAAACTCTCTGATGTGGTTGCGTTGACCGATTAGTGTTTGGGAAGGTTCTCCCTTGTACTTCAGATCCTGAGCCGGCAGACCAATCGAAACGAAAGGGAAAACGTGCGTGTCTTCCCCAATTACGGTGTTGCCGTCAACTACGACATGCGACTCCAGCCGCACGCCGTCGTGCAGTTGAACGTCGTCGCCGACAGTAGAAAAAGGGCCGATAAAACAACCACTGCCGATTCGGGCGCGCGGGCTGACGACCGCAGAAGGATGGATGTTATTAGGTTTGGGGGCGACAGACATGAAGCAAGTTGGTTAAAAGGTTAAACGGCGAAATCAAAGGTCAAAGATCAGAGGTCAGCAAGAAAAGGGATTGTTTCTGACCGCTGATTGCTGATCGCTGGCCTCCTCTTTTTCAGACCGCCGATCCGCGATCCGCGATGATGCTCATGATGTCGGCATCGGCAACTAGTTGGCCCTCGACTTTGGCTTCACCGTGCATCCGTTGCACACGCGAGCCAATGCGCAAAGCAGTGACTTCCAGCACCAATGTATCTCCAGGTACGACTGGCTTGCGAAAACGTGCTTCCCTGATGCCGGTAAACAGCACCAGCTTCTGGTCGCGATCTTCAATTTCCCGCAAGGCGAGCACGGCGCCCACCTGGGCCAGGGCTTCAACTACAAGCACGCCAGGCATGACCGGCGCGCCCGGAAAGTGGCCTTGAAAGAAAGGCTCGTTGATGCTGACCTGCTTAATACCAACTATTCGTACCCGGGGCTCCAACTCGATGATTCGATCCACGAGCAGAAACGGGAAACGATGGGGCAGGAGATCTTGAATGGCCTGAGAATCGAGAATAGTTTCCATGATGGAATAAAGAGACGCGGGACGCGGAAACCACCGCATCACCGCGTCTATAAATGCGAAGGCTCCAGACTAAAGTTACTGCGGCGGTGTGGTTACCGCTGCAGTTGCCGGGTTCTTGCTATTGAAGTCGTTGATGAAAGCGCGGGTGATATCGAGCGCATCGGCAGCGTAAACCAATGGCACCTGGCTCGCATCGATGATCACATTGATGTTATGCGCCTTCGCGTAAACTTCCAAGGCTTTGCCGATGTCATCCTGAAGCGGCGTAAAGATCTCCTTGCGGCGCCGATCATAGGCAACCTGGGCGTCTTCACCCTTGCGCTGAAAATCCTTCTTCATCTGATCCAGTTGATCCTGCTTGGTCTGTACCGTCCTGGGATCAGCAACCGCCGCCGTCTTGCTTATGTCATCGGTCAGGGACTGAATCCTTTGCTGCAAAGTCTGCAATTCGGTCTGGCGCGGCTGAAACTCACGATTCAAGTTGCTCACCAGAGTATTGAATCGAGCGATGCCGGTTTTGGCGTCGAGAAACGCGTCTGAGTAGATCAGCGCGATTTTGCTCTCTGGAACCGCGACCGTCGTCTGGGCGGGGGTTTGCGTAGGTGCAGGACCGGCCGGTTTTGGCTGTCCCAGGACCGGAAATGCACACAGGGCGCACCCCAATGCAAAGGCGGCTATTAGGCGATCTATCTTCATAACTTGTTGTAATGCTCCTTAAATAAAAGGCGGTTGGTCAACTCGGTTAGTTGTTCAGACCACCATTGTGGTTGGCTCTACATGATCAAAAGGTCCGCCCCACGCTGAAACGGAAGACTCTCTTTTTCTCATTAAACACGAACGGAAAACCGTTAATAAACTGGTCCTGTCTGGCCTTGGGATTATACGCAAGGATCAGGCGAAAAGGCACGTTGATGACTGGCACCTGCACTCTGACCTCCATGCCCAGGCTGGCACGGTAGTCTCCAAATTTTGAGAAGAGACTCTGTGACAGGCGCACAGCCGTATTGGTCTGCGCCTGACCGCGCAAAAACACTTGCTGGAAACCAAATGGCAGTCCGGTAAACGGATCAAACCCGGTCAGGTTACGGGCGTTATCGAGCTCCGCAGTGGTCACGAGGTTATTGCCACGCAACACCAAACCGGGCACCCCACCGAAGGTTGAAACGAGCGCCAGATCCGTGTTGGCGTTGCACGCGGCGATCGCAGACAGATTCGCGGCGGCGAACCCTCCGGGCGCCCGCGAACATGGGATAAAGCCGACCGTGCTCAGGAAGGGTTGATCGTCAAGAAAATTACTGCTGAAAAACTGGTCCCGCTTGCTCCGCAGATTGAAGGCAGAGCCAACATCAGCGAAGGCTGCTAACTGCACTGTATTGCCTACCACCGGGATGCGATACTCGAAATTGCCGAGCACCTGAGTGTCAGCGCCAATAGGCGTAAACGAATTTGTGATGCGCGCTACGTTTGTTCCGTTAACGCCCGTAAACGTGCCAACAGCGGCCGCGTTCGTTTGCACTCCAACAATCGGGTCGGGAGTTCCAGTCGCATTTGCAGCAACAACCACATTCTTGGACGTGATATAGGTGTCTAGTGGCGCGAGCGGCGTAATGGAGCGAACGTTGTAACCGCGGATCGTAAACTCATCGCCGAGGAAGAAACGCTCAAAAATTGGCACGCCGTCAACGAAGGCCAGAGAATTCGAACTTTTTACCTTGGCCGAAGTTGCGAAACTGCCAACTGTCCCCGCAATAATGCGGAACCCAAAGACCTCGGGATGATCCGATTTCTTGCGACGGATGGCCCTGAACTGCGTGTAAGAAAGCGTTGGCTGATAAGTGCGAACGTCACCACCCAAACCGGCCAGAGCAACTGACAGCGAAAGCTCTCGGCCTGCGGTTGGATCCACGCTGGCGTTACGAGTGTCGTAAGCAAAACTCATCGTGCCGCGACTGGTGATAATGTTTGGCTGGCAGTAAATCACCGGAATAAACTGGGGATTGATTGAGGTAGTGCTTCCTCCGGTGCCACACGTGCTGCCTTGATTGACGGCCGGATCCTTCACGCTCGACGTCGAAAACTGATAAGAAGCCCCGATGCGGGAAAACTGCGTGAAGCGACGCTTGCGATAAAACTCAGATAACGGAGCGCTCGCGAAAATGGAGCCACCGTAAGAAGTACGCGTAAAGAGATTTTCGTCACTGACACTCAGGAAGTCGATTTGTGAGCCGGAAAGTCCCTGCTGTGCATTGAGATTCTGAGAAAGAAAGGTTCCCTCGCCGAAAAACTTCTGGGTGTAACCAAAGACCGAGAAGCCCGCCGTAATCGGACGGTTTTTGATGTAAGGCTCGGTGAAAGAAAACTGCACTTGTTTCTGGCGGTTGCCTGCCGAGAGGTTCAACGAAAGGATTTCACCCCGGCCCAAAAGGTTATTCGTCGAATAGTCGAGTCCGAAGAATGATCCACCAATGCCGGAAAGACCGCCATTGAACGAAATCTGTTGCCGACCTCGTTCCGCCACTTTCAAATTAAGGTCAACCGTGGCCTCTTCTTCGTTAGTCTTAAAGTCAGCGTCTTTCTCCTTGTCGATCGGATCAAAGTAACCAAGCTGATTAAGTTTGATTATCGAGTATTCCCAGGCCGATTGGTTATAGATGTCGCCTTCATTCAAGAGCACTTCGCGGCGCAGAACGTTATCGCGCGTAAACGTGTTGCCCACAAACTCGAGACGGCGCAGCGTAAACTGCTTGCCCTCCTCGATCGTGATCACGAAGTCGACAATACCTTCATCGGGCTTTTGCGGATTATCTTTGAAGGTGGGCGTCGGCTCAGCCGTATACTCGATGAAACCCTGCTGGCCGTAGTATTTCTTGAGATTCTCGAACAAGGCTTTACCGATCTTCTCGCCGTTTGCGATGTCGCCCTTGCCCAACCCAATAACGGCCCTAATCGTGTCTTCGGAGTAGATCGAATTGCCCTCGATCTTCATCTCGCCAATCCGATAAATGCGGCCTTCAATGATCGGAACGGTGACGCGCAATCCTTCGTCGACTGAGGAAAGAAAAGGAAGCGGCAAGATCGGCAATCCGGTGCGCCGCGGACCTATCCCCTCAACTCGCGGCTCTCCATGGCGCGCCTGAAGGTAGCCCTTGGAGCGCATATAGTTGTCGACACGCCGTAGATCAAAATCGAGCTTTTCGCGATCGAGGATGTCCATTCCCTTGAACCGGCTGATCAGGCCCGCTTCTTTGACAAACTTCATCTGGCTGCGAAGTTTACCGTCGCCGAAAACCTGATTACCTTCAAATTGAATCTCAACCACGCGCACCCGCTCGCCTTCGTTGATCAGGAAGGTGAGCGCTGTCGAGGTGGCAGAAACATCCTCAGTCCTTTGCGTTACTGTCGCGTTTGGATGTCCCTTTGCCGCCAGCAGTTCCTTGAGAACGCGAATGGCGTTGCGGGCCTTCACCGGATCGTAGATGCTTTCCTTAGAAACCCCGACGCGCCTTTCGCGAAACGTCTTGAGCACGTCGCTTTCCGCAACACTCTTCAAGCCCTCAAACTGCAAATCGCGAATAATCGGTAGCTCTTTGACCTCAAATACGACGTTGACGCCACCGCGAGCGCCTTCCTCTGTATAAACGCGAGTGGCCGTCTTATCGAAGAATCCCAGGGCAAGAATTGCCTGGAGGTCGCGCTGGACTTGTTGTTCGTTGAACGGGTCTCCAGGGCGGGTCTGCACGTAATAAAGAATGTCGTCTTTTCTAAGACGGCGGTTGTTCAGAACGTCTACTGATTCGACCAGGCGTTGGCCCTGCTGAGCGTTAACCAGTCGCGGGGCGGAGATGGAATGCAGCAGGACTAATCCGCTCACAAATATGAGCAAGAGCCCGCGATATAAGTGCATAAGCGCCTTTTCCCTCAGAGGTTCTTACTGGATCTCTCGGACTTAGGGGAGCTAAAACCGTTTATAAATTTATCTAAGCGAAAAATAAAGGTAAAACCGGCTACCGGTTGAGCTTTTCACCAAACTCAGTGACTTTGGAACGCTTTGATTCCGAAGAGTAACAGTCTCGTTGCCAAGACCCGCTAAAGCTTAATCCAGCAAAGTCGCGCATTATACCGAACCAGTGCGGCAAAAGTAAAAAGGCAAAAGGAAAACGGGGGCTAACAGATGATTGCCCGGGTTCTCGCTCTTGCCTTAGTCTTCTCCACCTGGTTCGGGCCCAGGCGCTAGCAAACGGGAGCCTCAGTGAATCAGAATCGCGTCATCGGGTGCTTCAACGCCAATTGGGCGGTAGTTGAGTTCATCGCCATCAAGAAACATCTCGATTAATGAAACGTCTGCCAGCTGCCCCTGAATAAGGGCCTCAGACAGCGGATCCTCGACATACTTTTGCAGAGCGCGCCGCAGGGGTCGAGCGCCATAAGAACGATCGGCACAGGTCTTATCCACAATCCATTTCTTTGCTTCAGCAGTTAGCCTCACTTCAAACCCGTGTCTTAGCATTGTCTTATTAATCTGTTCGACCTGAAGCTGAATAACGTCCAGCAACTCATCGTTGAGCAGTTCGTCAAAAATGATGATTTCATCCAGGCGGTTGATAAATTCGGGGTTGAAAGTCTGCCGCACTGCCGACATCACCATCTCTTCCATCTTCTCCCGGGAAGCGTCATTAGTTCCCTGGAAACCCATGGTGGCCTTCTTTTGAATGAAGCGCGCCCCGATGTTTGAGGTCATGATGATGATTGCGTTTTTAAAGTCAACGGCGTTTCCGAGAGCGTCAGTCAGAATTCCATCCTCAAACACCTGCAACAGGACATTGAAGATATCCGGGTGTGCCTTTTCGATTTCATCAAACAGCAAAACTGAGTAGGGCGATCGCTTAATCCGCTCGGTCAATTGACCACCATCCTCGTGGCCAACGTAACCCGGGGGAGAACCAATCAACTTGGAAACAGAGTGTTTTTCCATGAACTCAGACATATCGAAGCGAATCATGGAGCGTTCACTGCCAAACAAAACCTGCGCCAGCGAACGCGCGACTTCGGTCTTGCCTACACCGGTCGGGCCGAGGAAAAGAAATGAGCCCACCGGCCGTAAGGGATTCTTCAAACCGGCACGCGATCGGCGGATGGCCCGCGCCAACGCCGAAATGGCAGGTCGCTGCGAAACTACGCGTTCGTGCAGTTCGATTTCAATCCGCAGTAGTTTTTGCGTCTCTCCTTCTTTCAGCGACGTCACCGGGATACCCGTCCAGCGGGCTATTACCTCTTCGATGTCGTCTCGTGTAACTTCAGTGGAAACGAGAGCATCCTCATTTCGGTCGCTGATCTCCGAATCGAGAGCCGGGTCCTGCGACCAATCAGTGATCTGGGTCCAATCTGAGAAGCTTCCCTGTTCACGGCGAACGCGCAACTTAACGCGTGCGCCGGCTTCGTCGATCACGTCAATCGCTTTGTCCGGAAGGAACCGATCGGGAATGTAACGATGAGACTGGTAAACAGCGGCTTCCAGCGCCTCGTCAGAGTAGCGAACCTGGTGGAAACTCTCGTAACGCTCGCGCACGCCGTCAAGAATCTCAACCGCTTCTTCTTCAGTGGGTGGCGGCACTTTCACCGCCTGAAAACGCCGCTCCAGTGAACGGTCCTTTTCAATCGACTTGCGAAACTCTCCCGGAGTGGTAGCGCCGATGCACTGAAGCTCTCCGCGCGATAGTGCCGGTTTTAGAATATTTGCAGCATCGAGCGAGCCCTCTGCGGAGCCGGCGCCAACGAGCGTGTGTAGCTCATCGATAAAGACTATGTATTGCGGGTTCTCCACCAACTCCCGCATGATTTGCTTCAAGCGCTCCTCAAACTGTCCGCGATATTTTGTGCCCGCCACGATTAACGAAAGGTCGAGAGACAGGATTCGCTTATTTTCAAGGAACGAAGGCACGTCGCCCCGAACTATTCTTTGTGCAAGCCCTTCGACGATCGCCGTCTTGCCCACGCCCGGTTCGCCAATCAACACTGGATTGTTTTTGGTGCGCCGGCAAAGTATCTGCACCACGCGCTCAATCTCAGCTTCGCGGCCAATCAACGGATCAAGTTTATCGTTAGCTGCGTCTTCGGTGAGATCGCGGGAAAACTCCACCAGATGGGGCGTGTCCTTCTTTTGCGAACTGCGCGATTCTGCCCCAGACTGCCGCGCGATCTCATCCCGAACCGCATTCAGACGCAGACCGCGTTCGTAAAGAATTTCTGCGGCCATCGAGCGATCTTCCCTGAGCAGGCCAAGCAAAAGATGTTCGGTGCCAATATGACGATGCTGGAGACGGTCGCTCTCTTCGTGAGCATAGGCGAGTACGCGCTTTGTTTCCGGGGCCAGGGGTAGCTCGACTGAGGTGGAAATCTTTTCACGCAGCAGAGTGCGCCCTTCAATTTCCTTGCGGATCGACTCGATCGAAACCTGGGCGCGCGGAAAAAATCGCCCGGTCAACGTCTTGTCCTCGCGCATCAGTCCCAGCAGCAAATGTTCCGGCTCAATTGCCGGAGCCCCAAACTGCGACGCTTCGTAGCGAGCGAAGAAAATTACACGGCGCGCTTTTTCGGTGTAGCGTTCGAACATTGATTGTCGTTATCGGATCAGGCTTTAATGACTGCCATGCCGGGCTATGAACTAGCTTGCCCGGCACCGCGCGCATTATAACCTATCAATGAGAGGGTCAAAAGGTTTCTATTGTTGCCCTGTAATAAAAGTCGTAAGGGAGCTTCTATTTCAGGTACTGGGGGGCGGTCGGGTGGGCTGAAGCCGCCCGTTGCTCAAGGTTAGCGTGCGGTCACAAATCTCAGCCAGGGCCTGATTATGCGTAGCAATGAGCACGACGGCTCGATTGTTTCGGGCGTAGGAGACGAGAGAACGCGAGATCTCAGCACCCGTTGAGACGTCAAGATTGCCAGTGGGCTCATCAGCCAAAACAAGGGCCGGCGAGGTGATCAACGCGCGACAAACAGCGACTCGCTGTTGCTCGCCACCGGACAGGTGTCCAATCACTGAATCCGCGACTCGCTGATCGAGTCCAACCGTTTCCAACATTTGCAGCGCTCGCTGCCGAGCCTCACGATGGCTGAGCCGACTCACCCTGAGCGGCAAACTGACGTTTTCAGCAGCGGTGAGGTCAGGCAGCAGATGGTGAAATTGAAAGACGAACCCGACGTGCTGATTGCGAAAGCTCGCCAGCACGGTAGAGCCGGCGTTATCGATCTGAAAACTGCCGGCCACGATAGTCCCGTGATCAGCGGCTTCTAGACCGCCCAACAAATGCAACAAGGTCGACTTGCCCGCGCCTGATGTTCCCATAATAGCCGTAGCTTCGCCGGCGTTCGCGGAAAACGAAGCGCCGCGCAGGACTTCAATTTGTTCGCCATTCGGTGCCTGAAAACTTTTCCGAAGATCGGTAACCCTCAGTCCAATTTCCAAGGTCCAGGGTCCCCGGTCCGCTTTTCTAAACTGGCCTTCGATATCTTCAGCGCTCGACTTTGTATCAGCCTCTTTCGGATTTTGACTTTGGACTTTGGACATTAGAGTTGGGACTCAAACTTAGGTCGCGTCGCGCAGCATCTCCGCTGGTCGGATGCGGGCCGCGGCAAGCGCCGGATAAACGGTGGCAACAATACTCAGCACCAGGGCCACGAGCGCGGCGATCGCCAGGTCGCCAAAGTTGATACTCAGGGGCACGTTGCTGATTGAATAGACGTCCCCCGGAAGACTAATGAGGCGGTAACGATTGACAACAAGAATAGCCATCGCTCCAAGTAAGACGCCGCCGGCAGCGCCGGCCAGGCCCACTATCGCCCCTTCAATCACGAAGATACTCATGATGCTCCCGGCCCTGGCGCCAATAGTATTAAGGACGGCGATGTCGCAACGCCGTTCCATTACCACCAGAATCAGAGTCGTCGTGATGTTGAGCGACGCGATAAGGATAATGAGTCCAATAATCAACGCACCGATGCGGCGCTCGATTGCGAGAGCAGTAAACAGCGGCCGGTTCGCCTCCTGCCAATCAACTGTCGTGTACGCACTCCCGACTAATTGCTTGACTGCCGCCGCCGTCGCCTTAACTTCGTAAATGTCCCTTACCTGAACACTGATGACGGCTGCCGCATGACTGTCGCCTGAAAAAGCTGCGGCTGTATCGAGTGGCAAGTAGATCCAGGTCGAGTCGTATTCAAAAAGTCCGGAGCGAAAAATTCCTGCGACGCGAACGCGACGCTTACCGTCATTAGCAGATGAGACACTGGCACGCGCCGGAATGATTGCGGCTATGTCGCCCACGTTAAGACCCGTTCTTGTCGCCAACTCCGATCCCAGGATGACGGGAGGTAAGTCTTGTGCCTCGTTTCGCGTCGCAAATCCACGGTCAACTGAACCGGTGATAAGCGTGCTCGTGAGGTCTGACATTGTTTGTGTTGAGGTTTCGTCGATGCCGCGCAACACGGCGTAAGCGGAAGTCTTAGAACCGATGATGACCGCGCCGTCGTAAGTCGTTCCGGTTGCCGCGGTCACACCCGAAACGCTCGCGACGCGATTGGCTACTTCTTTGTATTCCGGCATTGACGCGCCGTCACTGCGCATCACGGTAAGGTGTGCAGTGCCGTGCAAAATCTTGTCGCGCATTTCGTCGCGGAAGCCATTCGCGAGCGCGAGTGCCACGATCAGCGCTGCCACCCCTACGGTAATCCCGATGACCGCTATAAACGAAGTCACGCGCGCCAGACGGCGTTTCTGCCGCGATCGCAAATGACGGAGGGCCAGGAAGAATTCGTAGGGCATAGGGATCAGAGTTCAGAAAACAGGAGTCAGAACTTAGAGACATCAGAGTCGGAGGTCAGAAAGTAGCGGTCAGAGTTTCCCGTTTCTGACTGCTGATCTCTGGCCTCTGATCTCTGACTTCTGTTCTCTGACCTGTTTTCTTTCACGAACTTATCGGCGGACACTTCTTGGTGTCTTCCGGACGGTTTTCCGGCAACAATCTTTCGAGAGTGGGAGCGTCCGTTGCGCCCGCTTCCCCGCGCGGTCTTATTTCGTAGATCGTATCCGTCACCCGACGAAAGCTGAAACGTTCCTCAAGTTTGACAATCGCGGGAATTTCATCGCGCTGCCAACTGCAGGGGAGCCACCACCGCGGGTCCGCATCCAGAAAGACACGCCGGTTGTCGTTTAGGTAACCGTCGATCAGCGGCACAAGATCGTTGCCGGGCCAGCCACCACCAGTACCAATGGTTTTCCAGTCGCCGGCGCCAATTGCCTTCCAATAAGTGACCGCAATTGTCTGTGAACCAGAAATCATGATTGCATCCCGCGGGACGTTTTTGAGTTGATGACGATACTCTTTGCTCATCGCCCGCCGTTCGATAAATAGCTGGCTGGCTGGTCGAATCATGACGCCGAAAACAACTACGAGCGCCAGCACTACGGTCGCACAAGCAGCGAACGCGAGGTTTGCACTGCGAAAGCGTCGGGTCAACATGCGAATCAGAAAGCTTGCCGACACGGGCGCAATCGCCGGCAGGCCCGTCAGGAAATAGCGCCAGTTAACCGCGGTGCTGTAGTTGAGATATAGCGTCAAGTCCGCTAATAAACCCATCGCTCCAAGCAGCAACAAGGGTGAGAGCTTGCGCTCGCGCCACTCGTTCCAGAGAGCGAATGGCAGTGAGACCAGAAGGAGCGGCGCGGTGATAAAAAAATAGGCGAAGTAAGGCCGCAAGTTATGCATCGTAATCGGATGTCGCGCCGTTTCCTGCCACATCGACTCGCGCCAGCCATACCAGACCGAGCGGTAGTTTTCGTCAGTGATGAACCAGAAAGCAAACCATCCCGTCGCGCACAGGAAAAACAGCAGGCACGAAACTGCGACGATAAAAATTGGGCGGCGACGAAATTTCCAGCCGCAGACAAAAGGAGCGACAACCAACCACGGCGCATAAAACCCCATCGTCTCGCGAAGGTTAACGCCCATCCCCAGCAGCGCGGCGCCTGCGAGCACCAGCCAGATGCGCTCCTGTTTCAGTCCGCGATAGTGGATCACCAAAGCAATCGCTAACAGGAGGACTGACGGGACATCCGTCATAACCTGCCCGCCGTAAAGTACAAACACTGGTGAGAAAACCAGAAATAGCGCTGCCAAGGTCGCCGCGTGGATGGATTTTGAAAAGTCACGCGCCAGCGTCCAACAGGCAATCACTGCCAGTGGCACCTGCACTACAACCGCATACTTGAAAACCAGGTAAGCATGTTCAGGTTGAACCTTAAAAACCGAATGGGCGATTTCGTAGAGGGCGTGATTTCCGAAGATGAATAGATTACGACCGAGGGCCATCGAAGACGGATAGCCCGCCAGCGACAGTATCGTGTAGTCCATGCCGTCCCAGTCGCCAACGAAAGGGTCAACAAAAAGCAGGACCAGGACCAATCCAATCGCAGCGGGAACACACCACCAAAGCCACGCTCGCCAGAACGTGAGCGGTTCGGCAGCAGCTTGATTTGGAGACACGTTTGCGTTTCGTGTGAAACTTTCTTCAGACGTTGCGAGCGTGTTTGTCGTTGGGTGTGCCTGGTTCAACGAGTTGAGTTTCGACCACAGGTTCCGGTCGCTTCACCATCTTTACGCGATTACCCTGCGCATTGTACTCAACTTCGTCCATGATGTTGTAGATAAGAAGGACGCCACGGCCGGAAGACTTGAAGAGGTTCGCTGGATCGCAGGGATCTGGAATGGTCTGCACGTCGAAACCTTCCCCCTCATCTTCGACAGTAAAGCAGGCTTCCTTGGGAGATAGCTCAGCGCCGACGCGGACCAACTTGGTGGGATCGTTTTTGTTTCCGTGCTTGACGGCATTCACAAATGCTTCATCAAGCGCAATGAACAGGTTCGACTTTTCGGGAGCAATCACACCCAGTTTAGCGACCCGCTCCAGCAGATATTGCAGCACGCCGTTCATTAAGGTGAGATCGCTGGGTAATTCAAATTCGATTTTCTCGTGAGTGTGGGAAAGCAGTGTGGGGTTGTCGACATATCGCAACTTGTAAGAAAGCGTTTGTTCGACTATCTCGCGCAACTCGTCTTTATTGTAAGGAAATCGCAGGTAGTTTGCGGCCACCATCTTGAAGGCTTTGACTATCGTTGGTCCGGCAGGGTTAGCAACAATCGGCGTCAGCAGACGGCGACGGTGCGGGGAACAATTTGGATCTTCTCCCTCATTCGCGGCCTCTTCGGTAAGGTCGCTGATGATGAGATCAAACTGGTCCAAGTCGGTGCGGCTGAGGGCCTCGTCGCGATCGCCCGTTACGACAGCCTCATGGCCGAGGCTGCCGAGCGCGTTTTCGAGTATGGCACGCAGCTCATCGTTATTGTCTACGATGAGAATTCTACGTTTCTGCATTCCGCTCCAATCCGGCGTTGATGTTCCGAGGAGAATGGAGGCAGCTTTGCTCTGCCGCCCTGGCGTTTCCTACTGCACATTACGATAAGTCGGGGTGTTGCGTTCGGAATATATCACTGGGAACCACGAAGTGACGAATAATTAGTGGCCAACCCAGACCAAGTCCACTGTCCCAGCGTTCGCTCCTGTATGTTGAGTACCCGTAGCACGAGCTTGAGTCGTGTATCGCTGCGACTTTGGACTTTGGACCTTGGACCTTGGGCGCCAAGGTTTGCACATTGGACTTTGGACTTGTTCTCACGTATTACTCATCACTTTATTGATGGCCAAACCAGGCAAACTTCAGACGTCGCTCGAGTACCTACTGGCGCGAACAATCCTCGCCGGGCTCGGCATTTTGCCGCGTGCCGTGGCAATAGCCGTAGGACTTACAATCGGACGCCTGGCCTACCTTCTGCCCATTAGTCTGCGGCGCACCGGCAAACGCAATCTCGAGATCGCGTTCCCCGAAATGCCGGTGCTGGAGCGCCGCCGCTTGCTGCGCGGCTGCTACTTGAGCCTGGGGCGCTTGCTTGGCGAGTTTAGCCAGTTGCCGCGAGCAACCCCGGAAAGCCTGCGCCGGATCGTCGAATATGACGAGGTGGGTTTGGCCCACTTGAGAGAAGCCGAAAAGAACAAGCGCGGCGTGATTTTTTTGACCGGGCATCTGGGCGTTTGGGAACTCCACAGCTTTGGTTGGTCTGCGCTCGAGTATCCGCTCAGTTTCCTGGTACGGCCGCTCGACAACCCGCGCGTCGAGGAAATGATTGAAGGCATCAGGACCCGGTTTGGGAATCGTGCGATCGACAAACAAAATGCCGCCCGACAGTCGCTGCGCGTGTTGCGTGAAGGCGGCACGCTCGGCATCCTCTCAGACCTAAATACGCAAACCCGCGAAGGTGTCTTTGTTCCCTTCTTTGGCAAGCTTGCCTGCACCACTGCCGGCATCGCCACACTCGCGTTGAAAACTGACGCGGTTGTGATTCCCACCTGCGCCGTTTGGAACCCAAAACGAAAGCGCTATTTTTTTCATGGCGACCCGCCGGTCGAGTTAGTTCGCACCGGCGACCACAATAAGGATATCGAGGTAAACACGGCTAACTTCGCTGCCGCGGTGGAGCGCATGGTTCGGCTCTACCCGGACCAATGGCTGTGGATTCATAAACGGTGGAAGACAAGGCCACCGGGCGAAGCCGACATTTACTGAAGGCATCGTGGCAGAAGAGCTCTGCGACTTGTTATTTCCATTTCACAGTTTTCATTTTCTGCTCACCGTCCACTGCCCACTGCCCACTTCCTCCGCTATACTCCACTTGAGTCGCTATGCAAGCTTCCGCTAGGCAAGAGTTCAAAAGAGCAAGTGCCGCCGATGAAACCGTCGCGCGCGCCTACAAGTTTGCCAACCTCTCCTCTTATTCACCCAAGCAACGCTTTCTAATTCGCGCCGCCGACCTCGCCTTTTTTGTGTTGATCAAAGTGATCGGACGGACGATTCGTTGGCAAGTTGAAGGTTGGGAAAACTGGGAAGCCGCCACGCGCGCTGGCCAGGTGCCGATTTATACCTTTTGGCACAACCGGGTATTTCTCGCAACTTACTTCTGGCAGAAGCGCCGCATTGTCGTGATGACGTCGCAAAGTTTCGACGGTGAATACATCGCCCGGTTCATTCAACGCTTTGGCTACGGCGCGGCGCGAGGTTCGAGTACGCGCGGGGCTGTCGGCGCGATTATTGAAATGACGCGGCTAATGCGCTCAGGCGAGCCGACCGCGTTTACTATCGATGGCCCGAAAGGCCCGCGCCATATAGCCAAGATGGGCGCCGTGTTGCTGGCGAAGAAAACGGGTCAGCCGATTCTGCCATTCACCATAACTGCCACGCGGTTTTGGGAAGCGAAACGAAGTTGGGACGGCTTTCAGGTGCCACTCCCCTTCTCCCGCGCGCGCGTAGACATCGCGCCACCTATCTATGTTGCAGCTGAGACCGGTGATGACGGACTCGCCGCGAAGCGCGATGAACTGCAAGCAACGCTCGATGAGATCAACCGACGTGGTGACGACTTGAGCCGTCGGTAGGTAAATTTCATGCGTGAAGCAAATCCCCAAGTTGTGATCATTGCCGGACCGAACGGCGCTGGAAAATCCACGCTGGCGCCCTTCCTCCTCAGGGACACCTTCGGGCTGCTTGAGTACGTAAACGCCGATCCGATAGCCCTCGGACTGTCGGCATTTGATTCCGCAAGCATGTCTCTCGAGGCTGCGCGCATTGTGCTGGCTAGACTGCGCGATCTCGCGAAACGTCGAAGGAGTTTCGCGTTTGAGACTACATTGGCGAGTCGGTTTTATGCCCCTTGGGTGAAACGTCTGCGGGAATCTGGCTACAAGTTTCACCTGGTATTCCTTTGGCTGAGCAGTGTTGAGTTAGCGATTGAACGAGTGGATGAGCGCGTTCGGAGCGGAGGGCATTCGATACCTGAGGAGATTATTCGCAGACGCTATGACAGAGGGATTACTAACTTCTTCAACTTATACGAACCGCTCGCCGATACGTGGGCAGCTTACGACAACTCCGGTTCTGGCACTCCCTTGCTGGTCTCAGCCGGAGGTGAGAATATTCCGCTAAGGGTTATTAGGCCCGAAACATGGAGCATGTTATTGAAGCAAAATGAAGGTTGAACCAAGATTTCAAAACATAAATCTCGCAGATCAAGCTGAGGCTATTGAACTCATCCTGCAAGAAGGTGTGCGTCAAGCGCTTTTGATCCACAAGCGCCTCGGCAATTCAATTGCTATCTGGAAAGATGGCAAGGTCGTTATTGTGCCGCCCGAAGAAATCATCATCTCGCCCGAGTTCTTCGACTCTGAAAAATAATCATCCTTCTTTCGCGCACTAGTCACCGACGATTTCTTCAGGCAGCGCGTTTTGATTTGCGCGCATCCTTAGTTACTCTCTCTTCATACTTTCCCCGCTAAAATCCTTCAGGAGTTAAAGAATGAAACCCGCGTTCGCCTTCATATTTGGTTTATTAATCGCTGTCTCTGCGCCGGTCCAAGCTGTAAAGCCCCCTAAAGAAACGGCAATGGAGCGCTTTCTGCGTTACGTCAAGATTGATACGCAATCCGCCGAAGACCAGACAACCGTTCCGAGCACAAAGAAGCAATTGAACCTGGCGAAATTGCTCGCCAAAGAATTAAAGGACATTGGCGCCCAGAATATTCGTGTCAGTGAATTTGGCATTGTTTACGCCACGGTGCCGGGCAATCTGGCTGATAATTCAAAGGCGCCGGTCATTGGTTTCATTGCTCACATGGACACATCGCCAGCGGTCTCGGGCGAAAACGTCAACGTAGTGATTCACAAAAACTACCGGGGTGGCGACATCGCTTTACCAAAGGATCCGACGCAAATAATTACGGTAGAGAAGAGCCCGGTTCTCAAAGAGTTGATCGGCGACGACATCATTACAGCCGACGGCACCACGCTGCTTGGTTCCGATGACAAGTCCGGCGTCGCTGAGGTGATGACGATGGTCGACACGTTGATGCTGAACCCACAAATCAAACACGGCACGATTGCCATCGCTTTTACGCCGGACGAAGAAGTCGGTGGAGGTATTGAGAAGTTTGACGTCAAAGGTTTTGGGGCGAAGTTTGCTTACACTGTCGATGGCGAGTCTCTCGGCGAGATTAGCGTCGAAACGTGGAGCGCTCGCACTGCCACAGTCACTTTCAAGGGCAAGAGCACCCATCCTGGCACCGCCAAAGGGATCATGGTAAACGCAATGTATGCTGCGGCAGATTACCTGGCGCGCTTCCCGAAAGACATGTTGCCGGAAACGACGGAGGGTCGCGTTGGCTTTGTCCATCCTTACGCTGGAGTCATCGACGTCGAAGAATCAACCCTGAAGATCCTGTTGCGGGATTTTGATTTGAACGGACTCGACGCCAAGGAAAAGAAGCTGCGCGACATGGTCGCGGAAACGCAGGCGAAGTTTCCGCAGGTAAAGATTGCGATCGACGTCAAGCAAGACTATAAGAACATGAAAGAAGTGTTGCAGGACTTTCCGGAATTGGCTGCTAATGCAATCGAAGCTGCGCGGCGCGCAGGTGTCAAGGCTTACATCAAACCAATTCGTGGGGGGACGGATGGAGCGACCCTGACTTTTGAGGGGTTGCCGACACCGAATCTGTTTACCGGCGGCACAAATTTCCACGGCAAACTAGAATTCAATTCGCGCCGCGGGCTGGAAAAATCAACTGAAACTTTGGTAAACCTCGTGCAAATATTCGCCGAGAAGGGTAAATAGATTTGCGCGAAACATCTCCCCAGCAAAATTACCGCGCCGGATACGTCGCTTTCATCGGCCGGCCAAACGCCGGGAAATCGACGTTGCTCAACCAGCTCGTTGGCCAGAAGATCGCGGCAGTTTCTGACAAACCACAGACTACGCGTTTCAAAATTCAGGGCGTCATCACCAAGTCTGAAGGTCAAATTGTTTTAGTGGACACACCCGGCGTCCACAAGCCCGGTTATGAAATGAACCGGCGCATGATGGCCACCGTGCAGGATGCGCTGCTGGGCGTCAATCTAGTCTGTCTGATTCGCGATGCATCTGTCTCCACCGGCAGTGGGGATAAGTTTGTCCTCGAACTAGTCCAGCGCTCGAAACAACCGGCCCTGCTCCTCCTCAACAAGATAGACAAACTCAAAGACAAGTCGGCTCTGTTGCCGCTGCTCGAGTGGTACAAAAACGAATATGACTGGCGAGAGCTTATTCCGATCTCGGCTTTGCGAGGGAATGTGATCGACGTCTTGCCAAAAGAGATGATCAAACACCTCCCGGAAGGTGCGCCGCTGTTTGACGAAGACGAGTTGACCGACCAGTCAGTGCGCACGATGGTTGCGGAGATCGTCCGGGAAAAAATTCTGCAAACCACTCAGGAAGAAATTCCTTACGTGACGGCGGTAGTGGTTGAGAAATGGGACGAAGAGCGGGAAGACTTCACGCGCATCCACTGCGCCATTTTTGTCGAACGAGATTCGCAGAAAAAAATCGTGATCGGCAAAGGCGCCGCGCGTTTGAAAGAAATCGGGATCCAGGCGCGGCAAGACATTGAAAGTCTGCTCGGACATCGCTGTCATTTGGAGTTGTTCGTAAAGGTTGAGAAAGACTGGCGAGACAAAGCGCAGCTCTTGAATGACATGGGTATTTCCGGTTAACTCCGCAACTCCGGATTTCCGCGAAGGAATCCCTCATGGAGCAATTTCCAAAAATCGAGCGCGTGCAATCAGAGGAAAGAATGATCCACCCCGTGAGCGCTGTTCAAACAAAGTCGTGGTACGCGCTGGTCGTTGAAGTCGAGGAAGTTGCGCGCGAGGCGGTTGAGTATGCGCTCATGGAAGCCGGCGCGCTGGGGACCGAGACCGACGACACAACTAGCAAGCTTGTCCTGGTAATCTCCTATTTCGATAAACTGCCAAATCGCGAAGAGGTGCGCGCTGAACTAGCCGAAGCATTGCGCATTTACGACCTGCCTTCTTCGTCCGTCAGGGAAATGAATGTCCGCGAAGTTGCGGACGAGGACTGGCTGGGCAACTGGAAGAAAAGCTGGCAGCCAGTGGTGGTGGGTCGTCTCATAGTCGCACCGCCGTGGAGCGACGTAACAGTTGGCGGTGATCGCATCGTGATTCGCATTGAGCCGGGCATGGCATTCGGTACCGGAACGCATGAAACCACCCGCCTCTGTTTGAAAACCATAATGCGATTCTTCAAGGGCGCGAGTTTCCTCGATGTCGGAACGGGGACGGGCATACTGGCCATAGCCGCGGCCAAGCTTTTCCCACACGTGCGGATCGCGGCGTGTGACACCGATCCGGAAGCGATAACAATCGCCCGCGAGAATGCGCGGTTGAATGGTGTTGCCGAGCGAATTGATTTTCGAGTCGGATCTGTGGATGAAGCAGGGCCAGAGGCTGCCACTGCTTCGGCGGATTTTGTTTGCGCCAATCTCACCGCCGACGTCATCAGCAGGTTGCTCCCGTCACTCATCGGGGCTTCTTGTGGTCGCTTGGTTCTTTCGGGAATTCTCGATTCGCAGGTAGATTCGATTGTTGACCAACTGCACGAATTAGGAAACTCGGGAAACCTGGTCATGATGCAGGACGGAGAATGGGTAGCTTTGGTTGTGTAGGACGCCTTCCTGTCTGTCCTCTGTAACGCGAACACCAATATGACTCGCCGCAGATTCTATGCGCCGCCAAGCGCCTTCAATTCAACCGTCGACTCCGTAAGCCTTGCGTCTGAAGAAGCGCGGCACCTGCGCGAGGTACTGCGCTTGCGGGTCGGCGATGAAGTCTACGTCTTCAACGGCGCCGGAAAAGAGTTTCGCTGTAGCGTAGAAGAGACTAGACGAGACAGTGCCGAGCTCAAAGTAATCGCGCAAATCGATTCCGCTCGCCCCGAGTCCGCATTGCATTTGACTCTCGCGGTTGCCCTGCTCAAAGGGGAGAAGTTTGATCTAGTCGTGCAGAAGGCCACCGAGTTGGGCGTTTCGGAAGTAGTGCCGGTAGTGACGAAGCTTGCTGATATTCGCTTGCGCGACGAATCGGATGCGGCGAAACGCGTCGCGCGCTGGCAACGCATTGCGGTGGAAGCCGCCAAGCAATCGGGCCGCGCCGTGGTACCAGCGGTCGCCGCGCCCGTTTCTTTTGCGAATCTAGTTCGTGAGGACGCTGCACCTGGGTTAAGTCGACTGATGTTTTCGGAGCGCGAAGGTAAGTCGCTGAAAGAAGCGTCGGAATCACTCGAAAAAGCGACTCGGATAACGGCGTTAGTTGGTTCAGAAGGCGGGTGGACTGATGAAGAACTCAACGCCGCGCAACAAGCCGGGTGGACAATTATCACGCTGGGTGGACGCACGCTCCGAGCTGAGACCGCCGCTATCGCGGTGGCCGTCTTGCTGCAGCACATCGCCGGCGATCTGGTTTGACGTTCAGGAAATCATTCCGCTGCGGATAAACGCGGATATGAACCAACCAGTTTCCAGTTTCTGCTTGTCATGATCCGCGTGTCTGTGCGTCAATCCGCGGCCAATATTGGTCCCTTAGGCGGGCGGATCAATCCTGCCAGAGCACTCACTCACTAGTTCCCGCCGCCGTTTTCCTCGTGAATAGGCGTGGCCCGCACGGGATCGAGGCGCTGACTTGCGCCGAGGGGCAGGCATGCCTGATAATCCGATTGATGATTGCCCTGATTCATATCAAATCCGGACCTGATCTTTTAAGGAGAGCATAAAGAGTGAAAGCGGAATTGCAGCAATTAGTCGCTCTACAAAAGCTGGATACAAGCATAAGAAAACTACAAGCAGAACTGGAAGCGATACCAGAAAGGCGCGCCGAAATCGAGTCAGAATTCGATCAGCGCGCCTTTGAAATTCGGGCCCTCGAAACTCGCCGAGACGAAGCCCGACACGCCCGCACCCGCCTCGAAACCGAAGTTGGCGAACAACGCCAAAGGGTCGAACGCGCTGATCGCAATTTGATGTCGTCAAAGAAACCAGACGAATATACCGCGGCGATTCGCGAGGCTGATGCCGCCCGGAAGCAGATTGCTACACTGGAAACGCAGATCCTTGAACAGATGGAGGCATCGGAAACAGCGGAGGCCGCGCTTACCGAGCGCGCGGCAGAAGTCGCTTCGTTAAACTCCGATCGCGAAGCCAGACTGGAGATCTTTGACGAGGAGACGCGCCTACAGGCTGACCGGGTGGCGATCAATCGAACAGAGCGCGAGCGCCTGGTGGCCGCCTTGCCGAAAGCGATTGGCGCGCAATACGTCCGCGTTGTTGCGCGAATACGCGACGGAGTAGCAGTGGCTGAAGCGCGCAACGGCGCCTGCATGGCTTGCTTCATGGCACTGCGACCGCAGGCAATGGCGCAAGTTCGTAGAGGCGACGAAATCATTACCTGCGAAAACTGCAACCGTATTCTTTATTACGCACCGTCAGACTCAAGTCCGGCTAGTTCAACTTCGGCGCAACCGAAAATGGCCCACACCTAAGATTTAGTCCGCGCCGGCAGGCGAAGCGAGTCTGGGTTTTGCGTGGCCCAACCCTCCAATTTCGGGTGAGACAAATACAGAACAGAAGCGTAGCGACTTCGACTGCTGCGCTATATTCAAGACAAAAATCTGGCGCTGGATGCTTCGGCATCCAGATGGCTACTCAGATTAAAGTGTCATGGCAAAACCGAAATCACAGGCGCAGCCGACGGCAAAGGTAAAGCTCACAAGAGCGAAGCCCGGCGCTTCGCTGGGTGTTGAGGAGTTTCTCCAGCTGAAACAGCCCAAGGGAGATCTGACACTCGAAGTTGAAGGGCAAGCAGTTTCGCTCACCAGTCTGGAGCGCGTCTATTGGCCCGAAGAAAAACTTACCAAGTTTGATTTGCTTTGCTACTACCTGCGAGTCAGCCCTCACCTCATGCCGTTTCTAAAGAATCGTCCGGCAATCCTCCAGCGCTGGCCGCGCGGCGTTAATGCGCCGATGTTTTTTCAACAAGACCTGACCAAGCCGCCGCCATTCGTCAAAACAGTCCATCTGACAAACCAGGAGGGACGCGAACTCGACTACGCCGTTTTCACAACCACGGCTTCCCTCCTCTATTTCGTGAACCTGGGAACGATCGAACAGCACCCATGGCACTCCACAACCGCGAAGCTGGACAAACCCGATTGGATTGCGATCGACCTCGATCCAAAACAAGCTTCGTGGCAGCACGTCCTGGAAGTGGCACTAATTACTAAGTCAGTGTGTGACGAACTGGGACTGGCTGCGTTTCCCAAAACATCAGGCTCGTCGGGAATTCACATCTACATACCGCTGAAACCGACAACCGGGTACGACCGCGTGGCGGAGATCTCAAACCTGTTGGCCGGCGAAGTGAGCCAACGCGTCCCGCAGATCGCGACGATTCAGCGGGCCATTGCCAAGCGCAAGCAGGAACAAGTTTACGTTGACTGGATGCAGAATGCGCGCGGGAAAAGTTTGGCGGCCGTTTTCACTGCCCGAGCAAAACCGCAGGCGACTGTCTCGATGCCGTTAACCTGGAAACAAATTGAGCAGGGCGTGAAGATTTCCGACTTTACAGTCAAAAACGTTCCCGCCCTGCTCAAGAAAAACGGCAATCCCTGGTCTGACTTTTTCGACCAGCGCCAGAAGCTAAAGCTGAAGTAGGTACCAGAGGTCAGAGATCGGCAGTCAGCTACGGATAAGAAGTTATCCTGAGCTCTGTCCGCTGACATCTGTCCGCTGACCTCTGTCCTCTGATTTCTTAAGGTTTAATCTTCACGCCCGCCGAGAAGCGCAAGCCATCTTCCCGTCCGTGACTGAAGAAGACTGGCAGATAATCGACCTGTCCGGCACGAATGTCGATGTGATTACCGGCCTTGATGTCCAGGCCGGCGCCCAACGCCATTGCAAACGCGGTTTCATTTGTGTCGGGACAACTAAAGTCACCGTTCCGGAACTTGGCCTGATAACGTGCCACGCCAAACAGCGCATGCGCGTAAGGAATCAAGGGCGATGAGTTACGCCAGTTGAAACGCGGTCCGCCCAGAAGTAGATATCTGGACACGCGCGCGTTGAATCGGCGCCCGGTTAAGCGGTCGACGAAGTCGGTGTTAGCAAACGTGGCAGAGAAATTTCCTACCAGCCCAACATGCCGGGTTATGTTGGCCACTATCTCGGTGCTAAAACCGTTATAGGGAATTCGCTCGGAAACAAAGTCGACGCGCTGAGTGGTGCCATTGCTGTTTATGGCTCGGCCTCGTTGGTCTAAACGGTCGGCGCCATTGTTGGCCCGCTCGTGAGCGTAACCAATGAAAAACTCCCAGTTTGAATAATCGCTCTGGGCAAAACCCGACGGCGCACAGACGAGTAGGATCGCGAACAGCAGTAGTAGCTTACGCATAGGCGGTAGTCCTCCTTGATGATTTCCCATCACCGGGGTCCCCTGCGAGTCATCTCGCTGGGGCGCAAAATACTGATAAAAGACTGTGGTGATAAGAAAAATAGGAATCCGCACGTGTTTCCAATTTTTCCCGTTGATTACCCGTTTATTCGAAAGGGGACCTTCTTTTATCATGGACGCAAGCAGCCAAGCAAGACCAAACGCTATCGCCAAGCTGGCAACCACCTCAAATCGTTTTTCGCCTGCCCTGCTGATATTAATCGGCGCGTTGTTGGCCTTTTCGAATACCCCGGCGGCGGCGCAGCAGCCGGCTAAAACTTCTCAAAAGTACCCCGGGAAAACTTCAGCAGCACCTTTGGCCAGTTCGCAAAGTAATGCGGCAGCCAATGACGTTCAACAGCTTCTCGCCGCGGGTCAGTCAGCTCAGGAGCAGGGCCGCTTTGACGACGCAATTCGAAATTACAACCGCGTGATCGCCTTGTCAGGAAATCAACCTCGCACCGCGGCAAATGCCAACTTCAGAATTGGCAACGCCTACATGGCGCAGGGAAAATTTGGGAACGCCCAGTTTGCGTTTGAGCGTGCGGTGACGCTGAATCCTACCGACGCTGAAAGTTATAACAACCTCGGTGAAGCTTTGGGTGAGTTGAAACAATATCCGCGCGCGCTGGAAGCTTTCAATAGAGCCATCAGCCTCGATCAGAAATTGCTCAAGGCCAAATACAATCAGGCGGTCAGCTACGATCGCCTGGGCAACTTTCGCTACGCAGAGTTTGTCTTTCGCAGTTTGATAAAGAGCAACCCCAGCTACTCACTCTCCTACGATGGTCTCGCGGTGACGCTTTCCAAAGCGGGACGCGCGAAGGAAGCAATCACCTTTCATGAAAAAGCAATCGCTCTCGATCCGCGCGAACCTTCCTACCACTTCAACTGTGCGATTAGCTACCTGATGATGGGCAACACGGCGAAAGCGCTCGAACAACAGGAAAAACTGAAAGCGCTTGATCCCGCCATCGCCGATCGACTTGCCAGCGTGATCGTGAAGCACCAGATGTGAGCTGACATCCACAAGCTTTTCGAGTTCGGTAACTGCATGCTAGCTTTTTAGGCAACGCTCCCAGTCAACCAGTTCCCTCCAGTCTTTTAATGAGCCTGCAGAGCAGGCGGTAGAATCCTAGCCCCTGGCGAGGCTTTGTGAGCCTGGGGAAAGTTAACCAATTAAAACAATGAGCCTGCGTAGCAGGCGACAGAGGTGAAGAGATGTCATATACGAATCTCCTTTATCACATTGTGTATGCGACAAAGGAGCGCGCACCACTAATTACGAACATTCTGCAGCCCAGATTGCACGAATATCTCGGAGGTATTGTTCATGGTTTGGGAAGCATTCCGATAGAGATCAATGGAGTATCCGACCATGTGCATCTGCTGGTTAAGTTGCGTCCGACAATCTCGGTGTCGGAATTCTTGAGCAAACTGAAATCAAACTCCTCAGGTTGGGCGAAACGACAAACCAAGGGCCACTTTGCCTGGCAGACTCGCTATGGTGCTTTCACCGTAAGCGAATCGCAAGTCGAGCATGTGCGTCTCTATATTCGCAACCAGCAGAAGCATCACCAAAAGATGCCTTTCGAAGAGGAGTACAAAGCCTTGCTAAGGGCACATCACATCGATTTTGACGATGCGCATCTTTGGAGTTGAATTCTGTCGCCAGCTTCGCAGGCTTCGACTTTTTTTTCACTCTGGTCCCCCACGCTCCGCTTCGCTGCGCGTGGGGCTAACACTCTGTCCGGCTGCTTCGCAGCCTCGTTGAAATCCATATTGGAATTGAGAGACATCGCTGACCGGCTCGCCGGCGTGATCGTTAAGCACCAGATGTGAGTTCAGGCGGCTCATTACATCGGGAGTCTGAGCGCAGCCGCTTAATCGGCAGCGGAAGCGGCCCCAGACGCGCTCGCCGGTTGCAGGTGATGCAACTCGCTGGCGTCGATCAGTTGAAGTCCCCTCTCGCGCACGTTCTTGAATCCCGGAATAATCTCCCTTGCGAATGGCTGCATGCCACCGAAGTCTCGCCTGTGACCGGTGAAGTCGAGATAGAGATACTTGCGCGTGAAGCGATCGGGAACTCCGGCAAAGCGCGCAATTGGATATTTGATCACATCGCCGAACAACCGCTTACCCATTTTGCTGTAATAGATAGGCACGCCGAGTGAAAACTTTGCATTTAAGCGAGTATGGCCGCCCTTCCAGAATTCGAGATTGTATCTCCAGCACGTAAAGAAGAATTCCCACTGCAGGTCAGTCATCTCAATTAACTTGGCGCTGGCCTTCTGCTGCATGCGCGTGTCTTCAAGCGGCACGAAGAAGGTCGGCACAAACGTGCCTTTGGCGTTGCGCAAGTCGTAAAGCAAATCGAGAGATTCCTTCGTGTCTTGCTCCGTTTCACCTGGCAAGCCCAGGATGAAGGTGCACATGGGGAATATGTTGTGCCGATTCAGAGTTTCGATGCCCTTCAGAACAACGTCGCGCCATTGATGAGCCTTGTAGGGATACGCCTTTCCTTTCATGAAGGTATCGAAAAGACGGGCGCTACCGGTCTCCAGACCGATGATTGGATCTGCCGCGCGCTTGTCAGGATGCGTCGAACTCTTATGCTGTACGTGGGAATAAGGAACAAGCAAAGGCGCCAGCCGCTCAACGATCGACGGATCTTTGACGACTGGAGCTATGGTGATGTGCGAACTTTGAATCATCTTAATGCCGGGGACGCTAACGATACCTTTGAAGAGTCTCTCCAGCGCGGGCACATTCGTTTCAAAGTTTGGCAATTGCTCGTAGAGGAACATATCCTCTGACGCGAGCAGAACACTGTCTGCGCCTTCGCTCGCATTCACCCTCACGCTCTCGAGAATGTGTTCCAACGGAAACGAGCGCCCAACCTTTGTTGCTGGTCCGCAAAACTGGCAGCCGCGTCCGCAACCGCGTGTGATCTCAACTACTCCAAACGTTGAGCGATGACGCACAACCGGAATCTCTTCAACGGTTGCCTGCATGTCCTTGGGCACCTTAATAATTCGCGGCAACGTAGGATCGCCTTTCATGATGCGCGCGAAAATATCGTTAAAGACGCGCTCGATCTCGCCATCGATCAAGTAGTCGATCTTAAATTCATCGAGCCGGTTCGCTTTCTCCAACTGCCAGGCGCCGGGACCGCCAACTACAATCTTCGGTTTGTACTTCTTGATGATCGGATGGGTGACGATCTTCAAAAACTCGGCCGCATTTAGCGGCATTAGGTTTTCGCCGAAGAGCTTGGCGTAAATTTCGGTGGCGTAGGAAATGCCAAGCGGGTTGTGCGCGTGAATGGCCAGCACCTTCGTCGCCGGCCCAATAAACTTTTCCAGGTTGTGGCAGTAGCAAGTGACCACGTCCTCTTCCGGGTATTCACGCAGCAACAAAGTTTCGACCATGCGCAGCCCATTAGGCACATACTTGGCGCGGCCATTGGGCCACGATTCGTTGGCAAATGAAACCTTATTGAAGATGGTGTTGCTGAGTTTTACTGGAACTGCGGCTGACATCATCTGTTGCCAGATGCTGTGATGCCACTCGCTTGCTTCAGTGGATGAAGCGGTCAAGACAATCAAAGGTGAAGCCACGGTCGAAGCCTCCTTGAGAATTGGGGGTCAGTCAAACTAGTCAAAACTAGTCGACCGGAAATGAATTCTTCAAAGGCTGCTACTGGGAATCAAGCAGTGGCCGGATTCTAGCACCAGCATTTAGAGTTGCCAACAAATCTGGGGAAATTGTCGGGGCAAGTCAGCGGCTGGTTGATTCTTGGTTTCGTGAAGTTATTTTGTAGCGGCCGGAGGGATTGATTTAGGCCGCCAGGATTCGGTGGTTTTGCTGCGCATCCGCCATCTTTCGCAGAGATTGGCGGCAGCTGCGTCCCAGTCGGGAAACTCGAAGCTGAAGCCTGACTCAAGAAGGCGGGCCGGAATAACTCGACGGCTCTTGAGCATTAGCTCCGTTTCGCTGCGCAGAACAAATGCCCCCAGCTCCAGCATCCATTCTGTTGCCGGCAGACCAAACGGTATCCCCCAGGCTTTTCGCAGTGCTTGCATAAACTCTGCGTTGGGCAGCGGGTTTGGTGAGGCGAGGTTGACCGGCCCCTGGAGCTCTTCATGTTGAATTAGCCACCACACGGTCCGCACAAAATCCTGATCATGTATCCAGGAAACATATTCCTTGCCATCTCCGCAGCGACCGCCAAGCCCGAAACGCACCAGACGCAAAAGCATGTCGAAGGGACCACCGGCGTCTGGAGTCATTACGATCGCTGAGCGCATCAGTATCTTCCGCGTGTTTGGCGTTGCCGCTGCGTTTAGTTCGCCTTCCCATTTCTTCACTACATCGATACTGAAACGCCACGTGTCCGGCGCATTTGGTTCTGCCCCTCCGATGATTCCCGTGGCTTCATCGTTTGGCGCATCGTAGCGGTGGGCATAAAGCGTGGCCGTGCTGGCCTGCAGCCAAACCCGCGGTGGATTGTTTGCCTGACTAATAGCGTGTCCGACAACTCGCGTTGATTTCACGCGTGAGTCGATGAGGATGCGGCGGTTCTCGGCGGTGTAGCGACAATTAACGCTCTGTCCCGCTAGGTTAATTACAACCTCGGCGTCTTCTATTTCGGAAGTCCAGTTGCCGAGCGTTTCGCCATCCCAGGCCACTACGCGCCAGGGCCGCGCGTCGCTTTGCGTCCTGCTCAAAACAACAACGTCATCGCCGCGCTCGTGAAACGCCCGAGCTAGCACGGTCCCCACCTGACCGGAACCACCCGGGATTACTATTTTCATTGAGTCCTGCAGACTCCACTCGCGATTTTCATCGCGATTTCTTCCGGCCTCTCACCGTCAGCAACTTCGACCTTGAGGTCGGCGAGTTCATAAAGCGGATAGCGCTGGTTGTAAAGGCTCTCAGCATCCTCGCGCGAAGGCGCCAGCGGCCTCGCTTCAGATGCTGCCTGGATTCTTTCCCAGCACAATTCAAACGGTGCATCCAGCCACACTGTAAACGCGCCGCGAGCTGTTATCAGTTTGCGATTCTCCGGGACGGTCCAGGCGCCACCACCCACGGCAATCACGAGCGCCGCGTCTTCTCCCAACACGGTACGCAGCGTCTGCGTCTCAACTTGGCGAAAACCGCTTTCACTGTCTTCAAGAATTATTTCATTTGGACTGCGGCCCTCGTGTAACGTGATCACCTCATCCAAATCGATCACCGGGCAGTCAAGTCTCTGTCCGAGTTCTCGGGCGACTGTCGTTTTCCCAGTCCCCATGAAGCCCACGATAATGATGTGCTGCTTAATCACAACTTGCCCCGCTGTTAGATCGTCTGATAGCGCCAATCATTCTTCCACAACTTGAGCCGTAGCGGTCAGGGGAAAACAGTTTACCGGAAAAACAATCCTGCAGCTTTCGGTCACTGCGCTACTGCTGGCCGGCGACCAAACGATCGCTCGGAAAGAACTGAACCTAATGGATTCAGAGGACTTTCTTGACAGGCGACATGCCAGCATGTTAAACCCTCGATCTTCCGTAGCTCTTGGAGTTCAAAAGCCGAGGCCCATTACACCGGGGATCCCCAGACAGGATTTCCGCTGGCTGTGGTAGTGGCTCTTGGGGCGGCCATGTCTTTGTTGTGAACCTAGAAGTTACTTTAGAGACACCTGAACTCTCATTCCCCAGCCGCATTGAGGCGGTGGGTGAAGCCGCTGCGGCAGTCTCTGAATTCATGAACCGCCTTAAGCTTCCCGAGGACGTAGCTTTCGGAGTAGACATGGCGGTCCGCGAGGCAGTAACCAACGCGGTGGTTCATGGTAATAAGCTCGACGATACAAAAGTGGTCCGGCTTAAGTTAAGAAACACTCCCGCAGTTTTTGAGATTACTGTGCATGATCAGGGGAATGGCTTCAATCCAAACGACGTCCCAGATCCGACCAAAGACGAGAACATCTTAAGAACTTCAGGCCGTGGCATTTTCTTCATGCGCAACTTCATGGACGAAGTCGACTGGTCGGCAGGACTCAAAGGTGGAACC
>JANLYH010000091.1:0-8133 GCA_031365545.1 Pyrinomonadaceae bacterium
CAGGACAACGGCAGTTGGTCGGGACCAAGTGGCACGCTCAATCAAGAGGGCATCACCAATGACGATTGGTACCGTACCGGCGGTGGCGATGGTTTCTATTCAGTGGTTGACCCGACGGACCCGAGCATCATCTATGTTGAATCTCAAAACGGCACCGTCTCGCGGCTGGAGTTGAAAACGGGCGAACGTAAATCGATCAGGCCGGAAGCGCGACCGGGAGAGAAGCGGTACCGCTTTGACTGGAATTCGCCGATTGTGATCTCGCCATTCAACAACCGCACGATCTACTTCGCGGGCAATCGTGTGTTTCGATCTCCCGACCGCGGGAATACCTGGACGTGGAGCGACGATCTGACAAGGGACCAGGACCGCGAAAAACTACCGATCATGGGAGCGCTGCCTGATAAGAACATGCTCTCGCGTCACGATGGCGTGGAAACGTTTGGACAAATCGTGACGCTCGCAGAATCGCCGATCAAAGAAGGACTGCTCTACGCGGGAACGGATGACGGCAATCTGCAAATCTCGCGCGACAGCGGCAAGACCTGGAAGAACATTACTGACAAGGTGCCCGGCGTTCCGAAGAACACTTACGTCAGCCGGGTTGTTCCTTCTCGTTATGCGGAAGGCACAGCTTTTCTCACGTTTGATGGTCATCGCGCTGACGACTACAACACTTACATTTTCATGACGACGGATTATGGCGAATCGTGGAAAGCGATCAAAGCCAACTTGCCCGCCGGCTTGACCGCACGAGTTATTCGCGAGCATCCGCGCAATCAGAACCTGCTGTTTCTGGGGACGGAGTTTGGCGCTTACGTTTCATTTGATCGCGGCGGCCGGTGGACGCGTTTGAAGGGAAACCTCCCTTTGGTTCGAGTTGACGACATGCAAATCCACCCGCGCGACAATGCGCTCGTGCTGGCCACGCACGGCCGCTCTATCTGGGTGCTCGACGATCTCAGTCCGCTGGAGCGTGCATCGGAAAACATTCTGACTACCGACCTACATCTTTTCGATGTTGCCCCGGCAACGCATTTTCGGCTTTACGGTCGCAAAGGCAACACTGGTCACAAGTGGTTTGCCGCGCCAAACCCGCCGTACGGCGCGGTCATTAACTACTACGTCAAAGACAAACCCAAAGAAGAGGCGAAGATCACGATCACTGACTCTAGTGGAGCGGTCGTGCGTGACTTGAAAGGATCTAAGGAGGCTGGTCTCAATCGCATCGTTTGGGATTTGCGGCTGAACCCACCGGCGCCGCCGCCGCCGGCGGGTCTGGGCGAGGGCGGTGGTGGCGGTTTCTTTGGCGCGCCGCGCGGCCCTCGCGTGCAACCCGGCACCTATCAGATCAAGATTGCGGCGGGAGACAAAACCGCAACCGGCAACGTGACGGTGCTGGAAGATCCGCGTATTCAAATCGTGGAAGCCGATCGCGGCAAGTTGAACGCGGCGATTGCGAAAACCTACGCGTTGCAAAAGTCGGGCGAAGCGGCGCGCAAGACTATGACGAGCTTGAAGGCGCAGCTCACCTCGTTACAGACTTCGTTAAAAGACAACCCTGACGTCTCGAAGCCAGTGAACGATTCTGTGCAGAAGCTGTCAGATGCGCTGAATGCAATTCAGAAGAAACTCGTTTCGGGGCCTGACAACTCTGGCGGCGCCGGCCCGGCACTTCCGGATGATCCACGTCCGCTGCTAACTCAAATCAATGGCTTAGCCGGCGGCCTCGATAGTTACACCGCTGCGCCAACTGATGATGAAATGGTGAGAATTGAGGATCTGTCTAAACAGTTGAAAGACTTGCTTGCGGAACTGAATAAGTTCGTCGCCGAAGACGTTGCCAACTTAAATAAGCAGCTGCGTGACAGTGGGCTGCAATTCCTGAATCCAGGAAAAGCAGTCGAGCCGCCGCAGTAGACGGACATTTTTGCATTCTGAGTCTTGCCGAATAGCGTCGAAGCTCCGGCTACCACCGCTCGAAGTTGGCCGGAGAATTGTGGGGAACCAATTGCCCTGTTTGCTTCCGCAAAAAACGAGAGTGCTCGGCTGCCTTCCCGGAAAGAATACTAACTGCCTTGCACTCTTTTGCCTTTCCCTAATTCATCTGCTAAAGCTCTTGCGATGAGCGGAAGACCGGGCAGAGATTCTTTTACTAAACGCGAGTGGCAATTGATCCAGTCCTTGCGCACTCCGGCCCAGGTGCAACGCTATTTCACCTCCATGCCTTACAACTGGGAGCTTGAGGGCGGCACGCTGCGCTCCTTCCGCAAAGTTGTAAAGCGAAACGAAGTCCACTGTTTGGAAGCTGCGGTCGGCGCGGCGGTAATACTCGAACAGCATGGCTATCCGCCGCTGTTACTCGATATCGAATCGTGGGATTTGCTCGATCACGTGATCTACGTCTTCCAGCACCGCGGCTTGTGGGGCTCGATTGCGCGCTCGCGCGACATCGGCCTGCACGGACGCAAGCCGCTTTATCGATCGCTCAGGGATTTGACCTGGAGTTACTTCGATCCATATGTCGACATGACTGGCCGGATACAGGGTTACGGCCTCACGAATCTTTACGATCTAGGGAATTACGACTGGCGTTTCTCACTGAGAAATATGTCCAGGATTGAGGACCACCTGCGCGCTCTGCCACACAAGCGCATCCACTCTTCAAACAAACGCTACGAAAAGCTGCATGCTCGCTACCAGGAATACAAGCGTCGCTATCCCGATCGCTCGCCCTCTTACTATGAAAATCGTGGTGAATGGATGCTCTAGGGTCCATGGGGCAGTAGCCCGACTGTTAAGGAGGGCTCCACGTACAGACCAAAAAACTCGAAGCGTTAAGCTCTTCCCAAGCGCTCCCGTACGGTCGGGCTACTGCCCCGACGTGGGTCGCGTATGAATTCTTTTCAGATCTGATACCCCAGATATAAGAACTCGAAAACTACGATTCGGTAACGACGAGTCCCTCGCGCGAAAACTTCCAATCCAGGACCTCAGCGCCTGCTTCTTCGTTCAAGGCTCGCTCGACGTCAGCTTTTCGTCCCTCGGCACAAAGAAAAGCGATGCAACCACCACCGCCGGCGCCGCAAACTTTTGCTGCCTCGGCCCCATTTGCCAGCGCCTTCTCGACGAGCTTCTCCATTTGCGGAGTGGTCACGCCCGGCGCTAGTCGTTTTCGCTTGGGGTAGCCGGCGCGCATTGTCTCGGCGACTTCGTGCCAGTCGTTAGCCAGCAGCGCTGCGCGCATCCGTAAGGCTGAATCGCGAATGCCGCCGAAGAGTTCGAAGAGTTCGGGATTACCGTCAATGTGGCGTTTGAAAATGTCCCAATTGTTTGTACCGGAAAGGCGCGGCTCGCCGGTGTAACAAATCGCAATCCGGCTTTCGAGTTTTGCTTCGTCAATCCGGAGCGCTTCTCGCTCGATGCCATCGGCGCGAAAGTGAATGCACGAGGTGGAGCCATATTGCGCAGAGTAGTAATCCTGAAAACCAGCCGGCACTCGAATTACGGTAGTTTCAATGTTCGCGGCGATGGTGATGAACTTTCGCTCGTCATAGCGATTCCCGACCAGCCGATTGAGCGCGCCGATGCAGGCGATGGCCAGGGCCGACGAACCACCCAGGCCGGCACCCGCCGGCGCCTGGCTGTTTGCGATCAAGTGAAAGCCGGTGGTCGGTTTGAAAAAGTGAACGAGTTTCGCGATCAACTCGAGGCGTTCCTCGCGAACCAGATCTTCAATCGCGGCGAGTTCCGTTTCAAAAGCAACTTTACGATCGCGCGATTCCAGCACGATACGACCATCGTCTCGCGTTGTGATCTGGCAATGCGCCCGGAGCGAAGTGGCAAAATTTACAGTGGCGGCGCCTGGGTGAAAAAGATATAGCGGCCAGATATCGATTGTGCCCCCGGCAAGATCGACGCGTGTAGGAGCGGAAGATTCAATTAGCACGCGGTTTTTTTCCTATAGCTCTTTCCAAACTTGTAAAGCAGAAGAGATTTTCCATATATCATTTCAAATTTACCATTAGTCATCGCAATTATCATTTGTAGCTGCGAGCACTCGGCATGCCGACGCCTTCAATGACAGATCAGAAATGTGAAAGGATACAGGGAAAGTGTCTTACTCCGTCTTGGCCTTGTCCTTCGTCTCCACTCGTTTCTTTTGATCGTCGTGCCGCGTTTTCTGAAAAGGAATATGCTCTTGAAACTCCTGTTTCAGTCCCTGCAATTTCTCCTGGGCAACCTGTTCCAGCTCCTGCAAACGCTCGGGGTCCGCTTCCTCAACTTTCGGCGACAGCCAAAAACGTTCCGCGAAATAGAAGCCGGCGATGCCAACTACAACGATAACCAATAGCACTTTGCCGAGTCGCTGAAAATCTCCGATGACACCCATTACCGCACCACTGAAAAAATAGCCGGCGCCGCTCAGCAAAAACACCCACGCAAAACAACTTGTCAATGAGACGAACATGAAACGCAGGTAAGGCATGCGGCCCACGCCATGGAAGATACACGATGCCCAGCGCAACCCGTAAATATACTTTGAAAGGAAAATCGAGAGCCCGCCGAAATTCTTCGTCAGCCGTTCCATGCGCGGCTTAGCGGCGCGATAAAAGCGGAATTCACGCACGCCTTTGCGAAACTCACGGCCGGTTAGGTAGGCAATATTGTCGCTGACAGTGCCGCCAAGTGTTCCGGCCAGCAGCACCTTGAGAAAACTATGGTCACCGAAAAAGTTGCTATGGGCGAGAACGCCGGCCACCAGGAGCGTAATATCACCCTCGATCATCACCAGGATGAAGACCGCATACAGCCCATACCGACCGATGAAATCGTAGAGGAAATCGAGATGCATGATTAAGAAAAGTGGGCAGTGGGCGGTGGGCAGTTAATTCAATCCTTCTTCGCTTACTGCACACTGCTCACAGCCCACTGCTCACTACGAGGTTTCTGCTTTCTACGCCGGTTCGTCCGGCGGCGGTTTCACAACCAAAACAGGACATGGTGCGTGTCGCACAACTGCTTCCGCGGTAGAGCCAAAGAGTATTCGTCCCCAGCCCGTTCGCCCATGCGAGGAAACGACAATTAGATCGACCTCACGTTCCCGGGCCACGCGCACGATCTCTGCGGCGGCATCGCCGTGCACGATTAACTCCTCGACCTCAAGGCCGGCGCACTCTTCACATTCGGCGAACCTGGGCAGTTCGCGTTCGGCTGAATCTTCGAGTTGATCGGAGATGTCAGCGATTGGCAAAGGCTCAGTCACGCCGGAGTAACCGACGGTTGGCACGATCGGCTCGATCACGTGCACGCAGATTATCGAGGCCCCGAATTTCCGCGCCAAAGATGTGGCATAAGAGAGAGCATAGTTGCCGCATTCGCTGAAATCGGTCGGCAATAAAATTGAGCGTACTTGCATAAGCCTTCCCTTTGGAATTTGGTCTTCGGTCTCAACCACCCTCTGTCTACATGCAAAAACCAAAGGCCAAAAACCAAAGACCGCTCTTGAGTCCGGCAATTCTACACGCAGGATGACATGTTTGACAGCCCCGGTACCCTCGATTATGCTTCCGCTTGTTTCCTCAGTGCGAACTTGTTACAGGAAGGTTTTCCACCACCATGCCCCCGCAATCGGAGTCTAGTTTCATTGGTATCGAGCTTTCTGAGTCTAAACTCAGGGCGGCGACGGTTAACAACGAGGGGGTTATTACCGAACGCCGCGAGGCAGCGTCGCAGGCCGAGGGCCTGGTTGGTCAGGTGGCCCGGCTAGTCAGTGAATTGCGTCAAAACACGGAGGGCATCGAAGCGGTCGGCGTAGCCATCCCTGGTTTAGTTAACCGGCAAACGGATCGGGTCGTTGCTTCGCGAGACTTGCCCGGCATAGTTCGCGAAAACCTCCACGCCGAATTCATGGAAGCAACCGGGCTGCGATTTGAGCTTGAAAACGATGCCAATGCTGCCGCCTATGGCGAGTTTAAGATTGGCGCGGGTCGTGGTAGCCGCGATCTGTTCTACATAACGATTGGTGATGGCATCGGGGGTGCCATCATTCTCGACGGCAAACTCTGGACAGGCGTTTCCGGCCTGGCAGGCGAAGTGGGTCACATCACAATCGACACCGAAGGTGAGGAATGTGAGTGTGGCAATACCGGCTGCCTGGAAACTGTAGCTTCTGCGCCAAACATTGTGCGTCGCGCGAATGAGCGACTGAATCGAGATGGCACTTCGTCGCTTTCAAAGCTGGCAATAAATAAAGACTTCACAGCTGACGACATGGCGCGCGAGGCAAAAGAAGGCGACGATTTTTCGCTGATGATGATCGAACGCACCGGCAAGTATATTGGCACGGGCGTGGCCAGCATCATCAACCTCTTAAACATCGAGCGCATCGTGTTGGGTGGCGGAGTGATGCAGGCAGGTGATTTGATCCTGAACCCGATAATCCAGGAAGCGAAACGTCGCGCCTTTCAACCGTGCTTTGAAGCGACCGAGATACTCGTCGCAGTTCTGGGCGAAGATGCCGCCACAATCGGTGCGGCGATGCTGGCGCGTGACGCCGCCGTTAGCTAGCCCGCAGCCCAAGCCTTGCAAATCTGAAATTCTGCCGATCCCGGTTTCTGTCGCAGCTTGCGCTCCTGGGCAAGATTCTCCGCCAAGTTTACTGCCAGAACATTCGTCTGGTTTCTCCGTGAGTCTTCACTCTTTTGCAACAACTTCCGCGTAGCTTGAAGGTTTTCATTTGTGGCGCCGGATTTCCTTTCCCCACTGGCTATCCAAAACGCGCGCGCGTGAGCGTTTCTGCAATCACGAGAATTTGAAAAATTTTAGGCATCTGCTAAAGTACATGCACTCTGTCAGAATTTGATTTCCAGGCCCATCGGGTTTTGCGACCGCGTCGGCTACGTGTGAGTTCTGACCAGAGTCTCGGCCGGATTAGCGCCGTGGTTTTCTGGTCAAAGATGGTTTTCGAATTTGGATCTGTAGTGAAGGAATTGCCAAGCTGAGGCGATGCCCCAGATTTTTCATCACAGCACCAACGCCCTCGCGAAGCTGACGATCTACGGCGCAGTTTTTATTCTCGTGGCAGCGCTTTGGGTGACCGCGGAATTAAATCGTTCGTCCTGGAACACCGGCCAGTGGGTCGAGCGCCAGCAACCCGTCCAGTTTAGTCACAAGCATCACGTCGGCGACGACGGCATTGATTGCCGCTACTGTCACACATCGGTCGAAGTGGCCGCGTCCGCAGGGCTACCACCCACCAGCACCTGCATGAACTGTCATAAGCAGATTTGGGCAGACAGCCCTTATCTCGAGCCGGTTCGTGCCAGTTTCCGCACCGGCAAACCGATTGAGTGGATTAGAGTGCACGACCTTCCGGACTACGCTTATTTCAATCACAGCATTCACGTGAACAAAGGAGTTGGCTGCTCGACCTGTCATGGCCGCGTCGATCAGATGCCGATTGCTTATCAGGCCTCGACCCTGCAAATGGAGTGGTGTCTCGGTTGCCATCGCAACCCGGAAAAATTTGTGCGTCCGCAGAAAGAGATTTTCAACATGGAATGGCCAGCGGAGAACAAGACTGAGAAAGAAATTGAAAAAGGTAGATCGCTGGTAGCTGAATATCACATTCAACCCCCGAAGGTGCTGACGAGTTGTTCGACCTGTCATCGCTGATACTGGGAGTGTAAACCTGGGAGCGCAGGCATGTTGCCTGCAATGAGCGCGAAGCGCGAACGGACTAAGTTAAGAAATGTCTGAAGACCAACACATAAATTTCAAGCTGATGCGTGAACGGATTCTGGCTGCTGAGGAAAACAGCAGGCAGGATGCCTGCGCTCCCAGCGACGGCTACGGCGCTCCGGGTAAGAAGTTTTGGCGCAGCCTCGAGGAGTTAGCAGACTCGCCTGAGTTTCGCGAGTTTGTTGAGCGCGAGTATCCGCAGCACGCTGAAGAGTGGAATGATCCGTTTGAGCGCCGCACCTTTTTGAAATTGATGGGTGCTTCGCTCGCGCTCGCCGGCTTGAGCGGCTGCGCCTTTCAGCCGGCGGAAAAAATTGTTCCCAACGTCAAACAGTCGGAAGACAGCGTTCCCGGTAAGGCGCTCTTCTTTGCCACCGCTTCATCGTTGGG
>JANLYH010000137.1:0-6294 GCA_031365545.1 Pyrinomonadaceae bacterium
CCGCCTTGAAGCAATTTTTCCATAGCCACTTCAATCGTCATGCAGTCAGCTGTCGCAGCAGCTGTCTCGGCTTTGCTTTGGCAATTCAAACGCCGATCCCACTGCTCACGGAGCACCCGGTATTCAGCTTCGGGTTCTCTTTTCTCCAGATCCACCCAGTTACCGTTCTCAAGCTTCACGCCAAACCCTCGCGCCGCCTGAAGTCTCGGTTCCGGCGGCAGCCGCTCCTGCTCCGTCATCGCCATTGGTCCCGCCGGCGGTTCTTTTTCAGTTTCCTGCGCATACAGAAATCGAAACATGCCCCACATCAACACAAACACAACGACGCCCAAAGCCGTCAAACCCATGACAAACTTTGCGATTCCCGCAATGTTGACGTCGCTGGCTTCGTGCGTCACATCCAGATTCTTGATGTGCGACACGTCCGGCGTCTCCGTCATGTGAACGTGTTTGTGTCCGTCGCCGTTGTGAGTAGTTCTTGCCATTCTTTTGCTTGTCTTGAGGAGCCCTCCCTCACGGTCGGGCTACTGCCCCGTTCCCCTTTAACCGTTCCCCTGTTCCCCGTTTCTTAGTGCCCAGCCGTTGCATGTTTTTGCTCAAGCACGTTCTCATAGCCCGGATCGTTAATCGGTATCAACGCGCGTTTGTTCAGGGCCCACGCAAAGGCGCTCAACCACAGCCCACCCAACGCGAGCGGCGCCACGATATCCATCCAGTTAAAGTAAAACTCTTTCCCGGTAAAGTTTGGCATGATCATCCAGAACAGATCGAGCAAACGCATTACCAGGATCAATATAGCCACGATGACGAGCTTGCCGGCGTTGCGCTTGAACGAGCGCGACAGCAGAAACAGAAACGGAAAAGCAAAATGAAGCACGATTACCGTCAGCGCGATCGCACCCCAGGCGCCGTGCGTTCGTGGCAAATACCAGCGAATCTCTTCAGGCAAGTTGCCTGACCAGATGATCAGAAACTGCGAAAACGCGAAGTAGCTCCACAACATTACGAAAGCCAGCAGCAACTTGCCGAGGTCGTGAAAGTGTAACTGCGCGACAATGTTGTTCATCGGCTCGTGTTTTGATAACGCGGCCATCACGGCGATAGTGAACGCCAGCGCGCTTAACGCCCAGGCCGCGACAAACAGGAAACCGTAGATGGTTGACGACCATTCCCAATCAAGCGACATAAACCAATCTATCGAAGCGAAGGTCACCGTGAAAACAAACAAGACCATTCCCGGCCCGCTTAGCACGCGCATCTTTTTGGCGTATTGCCGATCAGCGGTGCGGTCTTGCCGCAGCGACCAACGATTCAGGAGATAAGCGAGCACCATCCAGATCGCAAAGTAGATGGCCGCGCGCACCGAAAAAAAAGAAAGATTCAAATATTTCGACTTCTCCTGCAGCACCGGGTGTTCGGCAATCTCATGCGCATCAGTCCATTTGTAAATCCGCTGAGCTCCAAGCACGATCGGCACAAACAGGATCGCGACGAGCGGCAGCGTCCGCGTCGACGCCTCCAGCACGCGACGGATCACGAGACCCCAGCCACCCCCGGTCAGATGTTGCAGCATTAGCAGCGCCAAAGAACCTATTGAGATTCCCGCCCAAAAACTGAAAGCAAACAAGTACGAACGGAAAAACTGATCTTTGTTTATGAACAGACCAGCCGCCAGGATTAGGCTGAACACCGCGCCAAAGATAAGCGCGAGTCGCTGGAACCGGTTCACGCCCACCGGCGCGTTGTAAGGGCCGGTCGTCATTCGTGCCCTCCGCTCGGTGACGGCGCTACTACCGCCTTGCCCTTTTGATCTGTCTGACTCTGCTGGCTCAACTGCAGCGCGCGGACATACGCGATGATTGCCCAGCGATCCTCGGGCGGGATCTGCGATGCATAACTCGGCATCACGCCCCAACCATTGGTGATCGCATCAAAGAAGTGGCCCACCGGCGCCTGTCGCAGCCGGTCGTCATTAAACGAAGCCGCCCGGCGAAAACCGCGTCTTACGATCATGCCGTCACCATTGCCGGTCGACCCGTGACAAGCAGAACAGAAAATCTCGTAACGCTGTTTGCCGCGAGTAACAACTTCGCCGCTCACAGCAATCGGGAAAACCTCAACATCGTCGGGATAGGCTGCCGCACCCTGAAGTGTCGGAGCGGCGCTGGTTCCGGATGGCTGTGGTCCGGCCGCAGTCTGCGTTGCGGTCGCAGCGGCTGCAGGCCTGCCCGCTTTCTTGCCGGTATAAAATTCTGTGTCAGTCTTCAGATAACCGCGCGCAATCGTTCCTTCAACGGGTGGACGCGTCGACAAACCATCGCGGAAGAAAGGTGACGAGCGAAAAGGCTTCATCTTCGGCTGGTCCTGCATGTCTCGTCTGCATGAAGCAGTGAGCAGTAAGCAGTGAGCAGTGAGCAGCAGGACAAAGACCGTGCGCAGCGATTTTTTGCTGCCCACTGCCCGCTGCCCACTGCCCACTTCGTTAGACCTCAACATCATTCACACCCATCGCGCCCAGCGTGTTCATAAACTGCGACGTTTCGTCGTAACGAAACTTCGGATCGTTTGCCTCAATCACCAGGAAAAACTTATCGCGCGTTGCCAGCGCAAAATTCGGCGCGTTAAAGACCGGATGATACGGCTGCGGCAATTTATTCAGCACCAGCATGCCTAGCACCGCCGCAAACGCAGCCACTAAAACAGTCGACTCAAACGTAATCGGAATGAAGGCCGGCCAACTGTTGTAGGGCTTGCCGCCAACATTCAATGGATAGTCAACGACTTCCATCCAGTACTGCATGAAAAACCCACCCAAGCCGCCGAGTATCCCGCCGACTAAAACAATCAGCGGCAGCGTGGTGCGCTTGAAACCAATAGCCTCGGTTAACTCCTCAATCGGATAGGGCGAGTAACCATTAACGCGCCGGTAGCCAGCTTCATGTGTGCGTCGCGCTGCCGCCACCAGGTCCGACGGACTATCAAATTCAGCCATGATGCCGTAGAGCGCTGGGGCTCCGCGCCGGCGGCCGTGCGCAGAGTCAGAGGCTTCATGATGAAAAGGCTCCGGGTCCTCTAAGTCATGCTCCCATGGCTCGTCTTTGATTTCGTCGTCAGACATTTTATTTCAGTGGCCAGTGACCTGTGGCCAGTGACCAGTAAAAGCAATTTCGCTCGTTTCAGTCTCGGACTACTGACCACTGACCGCCGGCCACTGATCACTATTCCTCGACCTCCGCTTCCGGCAAGATCGTGCGCATCTCGAATATCGAGATCATTGGCAGGAAGCGGATGAACAGGAACAACAGCGTAAAGAAGAATCCGAGTGTGCCGATAAACATCGTCCAGTCCCACATCGACGGTTGATACATGCCCCACGACGAAGGCAGGAAGTCGCGATGCAAACTCGTCACTACAATGACGAAGCGCTCCAGCCACATGCCGATGCTAACTACGATCGAGATTAGCCACAGCAGCAGCAGGTTTCCCCGGATTTTCTTAACCCAGAGAAACTGCGGCGTGATGATGTTGCAAAGAATCAGCGCCCAGTAGTAATAAGCGTAGGGCCCGTGCATTCGGTTCCAGATCATGTAGCGCTCGTAACGATTGCCGCTATACCAACCGAAGAAGGCCTCCATCACATAGCCATACCCGACGATCAAACCGGTCGCGAGCATCACCTTGCCCATGTTGTGCATGTGACGCATGGTGATAAAACCTTCGAGGCCAAATACTTTCCGCAGCGGAATCGTGAGCAGCAAGACCATCGCGAAGCCCGCGTAAATCGCTCCCGCCACGAAATAGGGCGGAAAGATGGTGGCATGCCAACCCGGGATGACGCCGACGGCAAAGTCGAAACTGACGATCGTGTGCACTGAAAGTACGAGCGGCGTGGCCAGTCCGGCCAATAACAGATAAGCCATCTCGTAGCGATGCCAGTGTCGCGCGGAACCGCGCCAGCCCATCGCCAACAATCCGTAAAGAACCTGGAACGGTTTGCTACGCGAACGATCGCGCAAGGTTGCGAAGTCAGGAATGAGACCAACAAACCAGAACATTGCGGAGACGGTGGCATAAGTTGAAACTGCAAATACGTCCCACATCAACGGGCTGCGAAACTGCGGCCAGATGCCCATTGTGTTGGGATACGGAAACAGCCAATACGCCAGCCACGGGCGACCAAGGTGCATGATCGGGTACATGCCCGCCTGAGCGACGGCAAACAAGGTCATCGCCTCGGCAAAACGGTTGATCGAAGTGCGCCACTGCTGGCGCAGCAAAAGCAGAATTGCCGATATCAACGTGCCGGCGTGGCCGATTCCGATCCACCAAACGAAGATGAGGATGTCCATTCCCCAGGCCACAGGAATGTTGACGCCCCAGAGACCGATGCCGACGAAGAGCAGTTGGGTAATCGTCAGCAACATTAACTGGAAAAGAACAAACGAGATCGCGAAACCAATGAACCACCAAAGCGGCGTACTCCGCTTCAGCACGATCGAACTAATCTTGTCCGTTACGGATGCAAACGTCAGCCCTGGAGCGACGACCGGGGCTGTCGTGTGATGTATCGGAGTCTCGCTTTTAATTTCGTCTGACATCAATTCAAATTAGGCCAAGAGACATTCAAATTCAGTGGAACCGCTCACAAGATACAAAACCTCGGGGTTGAAGCTCAGAAGAATAACTCAAGCCACAAAACCTCGAGGTTGGGAAGGGTGGCTTGCCCCCGCCATGGTTGAGTGCCATCCGATCAGCGGGGGCAAGCCCACCTTCCCAACCTGGAGATTCTGTTCCTTGGATCATCTTCTTAATCTGTGTGGCTCTCTGACTATTATTCGTGCTTAGGAATCTCCGGGTTCGGATTCCTGAGCGCCGTCAAATACGTCGTGCGCGGCTTCGTGTTCAAATCTCCCAGCAACGAATAGTTCCGGTTATTCGCTTTAACTTTCGAGACGCGGCTCTGGGGATCGTTGATATCGCCAAAGACGATCGCTTCAGTCGGGCAAACAGCCTGACAAGCGGTCACGATCTCTCCATCGCGTACCTTTCTTCCTTCGATCTCCGATTGGATTTTCGCGCCTTGAATGCGTTGCACACAGTACGTGCATTTCTCCATCACGCCGCGGCTGCGTACAGAAACTTCCGGGTTTCGCATCAACTGATAAGTCGGCGTCTCCCAGTCCTGATACAGGAAGAAATTAAACCGCCGAACTTTGTACGGACAGTTGTTGGAACAATACTTGGTGCCGACGCAGCGGTTGTAGACCATGTCATTGAGGCCTTCCGCGCTGTGCACCGTCGCGTGGACCGGACACACCGGCTCACACGGCGCATTCTCGCAATGCATGCAAGGCACCGGCATGAAGTTAGTCGCTTCCGGCTTGTTGGCGTCCTCGCCTTTGAAGTAAGTGTCGACGCGAATCCAGTGCATCTCGCGACTGCGCACCACCTGCTCCTTGCCGACGACTGGAATGTTATTCTCTGACTGGCAAGCGATGGTGCAGGCGTTACAGCCGACGCAATTGTTCAGATCAATCGCCATGCCCCAGGCGTAGTTCAGGCCGTTGCCCTGATTCTGGTAGTCGTAAAGTTCCGGTTGGTAGAGGGTGTCGTCCGGCGCCGGATCATGCGATTCGCCCGCGGGCGTGCCTTTCAAATATTCCTCAAGCGTTTGCGAGCGCAGCACGTCGCGATCTTCTTTGCTGAAGTCGCGGTCTTCCAACATGAAATGGAGTTGGGTAACGGCGAGTTGAGTCTGCACGTTGGCTTTTTCAACCTGAACACCACTGACAAACCACGGTGAATCCGCCGTGCGAATCTCGTAAGCATTGAAGCCGTGGTCGTTGCCGACGCGGCCGGCGCGCTTGCGTCCGTAACCGAGATGAATCGTAATCACGCCATCAGGTTGGCCGGGCGTAATCCAGGTTGGAACCGGATCGCTAAACGTACGGCCTTGAGAGGTTATCTTTATCGTGTCGACATAAATGTCGCCACCCTTTTTGCCGATGGTCTTTTCCAAACCGAGTTGCTTGGCAGTGTTTGGACTGACCAGCGCCGCGTTGTCCCAGGTTATTTTCGTCAGCGGCTTCGGCAACTCCTGCAACCAGCCGTTGTTTGCAAACCGGCCGTCGTAGATTGTGGGATCGGTCCGGAAAACCAACTCAAACGTCCCGTCATTCGAGTCGCCCGCTGGGAGCGCAGGCATCTTGCCTGCCTCCGAAGCCAAGCCATCGGCCTTCACAGCAACAGTCTTCGTTGGCAAGGCCGTATTCGGCACGAACCCGTCGTGCACAC
>JANLYH010000158.1:0-20678 GCA_031365545.1 Pyrinomonadaceae bacterium
CGGCCTCGCAGCGAAGCAGTGCTTCCTCGTTTGGGGTTAGATGGGATGTTCGGAACTTCGGTGAGGTTATCTTCATGGGAGATAGCCCTTTCCAAGTGAGTGTAAGAAAGCTTGCAATGTCAGCGGCATATTAGCCCCCTCCTCGATTCCTTGCAAGAAGTTCCGGGAGTTGCTCTATTCTTTCCCATGTAAGAAATCTTGCATCAGCAAAATTGAAGGAGCAAAACAATGAAACAATTTCTAACAGCACTAGCTCTCACCGGTCTACTCGCTGTGTCAGCGGCGGCTGGAGATATTTCCACCAGCGGATCTCCTGCGCCCGGATCTAACGGAAGCACAGCTTCAGCAGTCTCGGGCGAGAGACCTACTAGCGGAGCTGCGACAACTTCGACAGAGCCGGGCGAGATACCGAGTGGTGATGTTGCAGACCAGATCTCGGACGAAGCCCTATCGGCCTTGCTGTCAGTGATCAGCTTCCTGTAAGAAGCTCGATAGCTACCTCGTCTGGCCTTTACGCCTGGCGATCGCTTTGGTAGTTATCGCGTCTGTACTTCCAGGGAGGTTCTACAATTTCAAATAATGATTAGCCGCCTCACGGCAGCAGGGGGTTGTGTGTCTCAAAATCCTGCGAACGTCCCGCCCGAATCGAGCGAACAAAACCGCGCGCATCGTCGTATGGAATCACGAGTTAGTTAGGAGGTAAGACGATGCGCGATCCATTTACAGCAGGAATCCTGAGCTTCTTCATTCCCGGAGTTGGCCAACTCTACAACGGCCGCATACTGGCCGGAATTATCTGGCTGATCATCACACCTGGTTTCTGGATTGGCACGGGTGGAACCCTCGGCTGGATTTGTCACGTCCTCGCCGCTTACACGGCTTACTCGTTTGCGAAGGACAATCCCGTTCGTCGTTTGGGTGACGGGCGCCTTGTTCGCCGATTGCCGCACGCCTGGTGATAAGCTCTCCCCGATAGCAGCTAGGGGATTTCCCTTTTCGGCCTTCCTGAGCAAGCACCTCATCGTGCTATGCTTTCCGCATCGCTACTGACAACATTTCAACCACTGAGGTCAGCCCAAACCCGTTGCGCGCCGGCATGCGTCTCGAGCCGACGGCGCCGCCCGCGGCGGTCGTCATCTTCGGCGCCACCGGCGACCTGACCCGCCGCAAACTTCTGCCCGCGCTCTACCGGCTCGCGCAACAACGCCTCGTGCCCAGTGAGTTTGCGATCCTCGGCACGGCGCGCCAATTAATGTCTGATGATGAATTTCGCGCGGCCATGAAGGCGGCCATCGCGGAGTTTGGCCCCGACGAGTCGCTGGACGAAAGCGCCTGGGAGAGTTTTGCCAAACGCATCTTTTATCGCGGCGGCGACTTCAACGATGCAGCGCTTTATGGTGAGTTGAAAACCAAACTCGAAGAGATTGACAAGGAATACGACACGCAGGGCAATCGTATTTTTTATCTGGCCACGGCGCCCGATTATTTCGGAGTGATTGCCAAAGCCGTGGGCGCCGCGGGCATTGCGAAGCCCGGCAAGGTCAATGCAACTGCCGCGAAGGGTACGAAGAAACCCTGGACGCGCATCATCGTCGAGAAGCCGTTTGGCCACGACCTCGAAAGCGCGCGGGCGCTCAACAAATCTCTCGCGTCAGTCTTTGATGAGAGCCAGATCTATCGCATCGATCACTATCTCGGCAAAGAGACGGTGCAAAACCTGCTGGTGTTTCGTTTTGCCAACAGCATCTTTGAGCCGCTCTGGAACCGGCAATACATCAATCACATTCAGATCACCAACGCCGAGACCATTGGCGTTGAAGGTCGCGGCGGTTACTACGAAAAGGCGGGGGCCCTGCGCGACATGATCCAGAACCACGTGTTTCAGGTGACGTCGCTGATTGCCATGGAGCCGCCGTCGTCTTTGTCAGCCAACGGCGTGCGCGATGAAAAGATCAAGGCGATGCAATCGGTGCGTCCCTTCGGGGCCACCGGGCTCGAAGAATTTATAGCGCGCGGGCAATACGGCCCCGGCGAGGTCTTGGGCGATACAGTGCCCGGTTATCGCGAGGAGCCGGGAGTGGATCCAAATTCTTCCACCGAAACTTTCGCAGCGCTCAAACTCTATTTCGACAACTGGCGTTGGGCCGGCGTTCCTTTTTACCTGCGCTCAGGTAAGCGTCTGCAGAAACACATCACCGAGATTGCCATACATTTTAAGGAAGTGCCGCAACGACTGTTCAACGATTCCGATGCCCCCCTGCAGCCAAACGTGCTGGTTATTCGCATTCAGCCAAACGAAGGCATCAGCCTGCGGTTTGGCGCGAAGCTGCCGGGCCAGGCGTTGCGCATCCGTTCGGTGAATATGGACTTTCGCTACGGCTCATCGTTTGGCGGCAAAACTCCGGAGGCCTACGAGCGCTTGCTGCTCGATTGCATGCTGGGAGATTCGACGCTTTACGCGCGCCGCGACATGGTCGAACGCGGTTGGGAGATTGTGACGCCGATTCTTGAAGCCTGGAAAAAACCGGCGACGGATTTTCCCAACTACGAAGCCGGTTCCTGGGGACCTGCGGCATCTTCCAAGATTCTCGAAGCCGATGGAAACGAATGGCGCAAGCTGTGAACGAGTGGTCAGTGGCCGGTGGCCAGCGGCCGGACAAAACCAATACTGACCACTGGCCACCGATCACTGGCCACTGACGAGAGATGCAAATCCAACTGGGAAAAACTTTGGATGTTGAAGTTGTCGAAAGGCAACTGGCGGAGCTGTGGCAGAAGAGTGCTCGTCACCCTGACGCCGATGGAGAGACGGCCGTGTTGCGCGCGCGCGTCGCGAACCTGCTCGTGTTTGTTTCGACTGACGCAGCTCTCGACGACGTACAGCAACTGTTGAGCGAACTGACCGCGGTACATCCCAGTCGCGTCTTGGCGATGCTCGGGCTGCGCGAGGCAACGGACCGGGACATCGACATGTGGGTGGAATCGATTTGTCAGGTTGATAAACGGTCCGGAGCCTCGCGACTTAGCTGCGAGCAGATCACTTTGAAGGCGCAGGGAAAGTTTGTTGCCGAACTTCCGAGCGCGGCCCTGCCGCTGCTGGCGCCGGACCTGTCCACATTCCTTTGGTGGCGCAACGCCCCGCACGTTTCCGACAGACTCCTGGATAAACTTTTGCGAGCCAGCGATCGGCTGATCATCGACTCTGCCGAGTCTGCCGATCCGCTGGCAGATCTACTCGAGACAAATAACTTATTTAGCGCGAAAGAGCACCGCAACGTTGGCATTAGCGATCTCAACTGGGCACGGCTGACGTTTTGGCGCGAGTTGCTCGCGGATTTCTACGATGTCGCCTCGTATCGATCTTTGCTCGATGCCGTCGATTCAGTGCGGGTTGATTACGTGGCGCCGGAGTTGGCTGAGACTTCGGTGGCGCCGCAGGCATTGTTTATTGCCGGTTGGCTCGCCAGCCGGTTGGGATGGAAACTCGCGGACGAACAACCAGCGCAGGAGAACAAGGAAACGACTCTTTTCAATTTCGTCGGCAGCGAGAGGGGCAGTAGCCCGACCGTTAGGGAGGGCTCCGCGGACCGCACAATCAGGCTTGAGCTCAATAGCGTCGCTCGCGGTCAGCATAGTCCCGGCAAACTCGTGCAGGTCGAATTGCGATCGAGATTGGCGAAGGCAGCTTCTTTCAGTGTCGCCCGCAGCGACGACAATCTTCACCTACTCGCCGAAGCCAGGTTGGGGAAAGACACGCATCGCGGTCGCTTGCTACCCGTCAGAAACCGCAGCACTGCGCAATTGCTCTGTCGTGAGATGGAAATTCTCTGCAACGATCAGATGTACCAGGAAGCGGTCGCTATTGCAGCACAGATGATCGGGAGAAAGTGATGAGTGATGAGTGATGAGCGGGTGAACATGAACAAGGCGGTTACCACGTCGACTCATAACTCATCACTTTTCCAGCGGCGGTTTTCGGACAGGTCTAACCGCTTTTGGGATGTCGCCGTCGTCAACCGTATTGAGTCCGTTCTGCGGTCGCAGCTTGGGGGTACCTCCTCGTAGCGCGGGTGGCAGCTTAGGAGTTGGAATGCTAACCGTGGCAATCGAATCAGTGCGGCGCAGGATCGCACCGCCACGACCTGCGACCCAAAGGTTATCGCCGCCGCGGTAAACAACGGAATAGAGCGGGACGCTGGTAATCGTTGGCTGCTGCTCCCAGGTAGCGCCGGCATCGCGACTGTGAATGATGCGCCCCTGCTCACCGGTTACGAGCACGTCATCACGCCCGCCCAGCGCCACGGCGAACAGATTGGTGGTGAGCCCGCTTTCCATATCTTTCCAGGTTAGGCCACCGTCGTCGGTGCGTAGAATGATGCCACTGCCGCCCACCGCGTAACCGCGCAGGCCATCGGCAAACGCGACGGCATAAAGCCATTCACGCAAATTCTTATCAACGCGTTTCCAGTTTTGACCGGCATCTTCGGTGCGCAGGATGGTGCCGTTGGAACCCACCGCCACGCCATGTTGCGGATCGGTGAAGCTAACGTCTTCCAGCCAACTGAAGGTGTTTGTTTGCTGCGGCCGCCAGGTCTGTCCACCGTCTTCAGTGTGTAGAACGAGTCCGCGCGCACCCGAAATCCAACCGCTTTCAGCGGAAACGAAAGTGACGCTGAACAGATCTTCTTTGGCTTCGACCGGAATTGTTTCCCACGTGACACCGCTGTTCAGCGAGCGAAGAATGGTGCCACTGTCGCCGACTGCGACGCCGAGCTGTTGATTTACGAACGCGACGGAGTTGAGCCGGTTAGTAGTTCCCGAAGGACGCCCTGTCCAGTTTCTACCGCTGGAGCTGGTGAAGAGTATTTTTCCGCGCGAGCCGACCGCCCAGCCGTGAGAATTATCCGCGAAGAAAATATGCGAGAGGTCTTCGCGTCCACCCTCAGTCAAGCGCCGCCAGGAAAGCCCGCCATCGTCTGTGCGCACCACCAGACCATCGACCCCAGCCGCCCAACCGAGTGTTTCATCCGCAAAGAAAAGCGTATTGAGTTTAGGACTGGTGCGAACGTTTACGGGCAACCAAATCGAGCCGCCATCGCCGGTAGTTAAAACCACACCACCATCGCCTGCGGCCCAGCCGTGCAATTCGTCGGTGAAGAAAACGGAAAGCAGATCGTTAGTTACCAGCGCATTCAAACTCTGCCAGGTTACGCCGCCGTCATCGGTTTGCAGGATCGTTCCCTGGAATCCGACTACCACCGCACGCTTTGCAGAAGCGTAAGAAACGCCGGTCAGGAACAAGTTTCCCAGTCCGGCATATGATTTCCATTCCGCGCCGCCGTTGCTGGTGACCAGCAATGTGCCGCGCGAACCCACTGCGATGCCCGACTTCGCATCGAAAAATGCAACGGAAAACAAGTGTGCTGTCGTATTGGTGGTCTGCGGTTTCCAGGTGACACCGCCGTCGGTAGTGGCGATGAGCGTGCCGAAACTTCCGGCGGCCCAGCCCATCATTGGGTTACCGGGAGCAAACGCGAGGGCAAACAAATGATCTTTGGTACCGGTCGGGCGCGTGATCCATCTCCGTCCGCCGTTGGCGGTAGTCATGATCACGCCGCCGGCTCCGGAGATGACTGCGCGCGCCTTGTCTCGGACGTAGAGTCCGTAAAACGTGTTGATGGCCGGCGAGAGTTGCGACTCCCATTCGAAGCCGCCATTACGTGTGCGCAAGATGGCGCCGTCGCTGCCAACTGCCCAACCATGTTTCTTGTCGGCGGCGAACCTAACGGAATTAATCGTGTTGCCCTGCGGCAGGGGGTTTTGCCATTCCCAGCCAGATGGTTGAGGTTGTTGCGCCTGGGGCGCGGCGGGCACCGCTATCAAGATGCAGGCGCAGCCCAGCAAGCCGGCCATAAGCCTTTTACCGGCTAGGAGGCAGGCCAATCTGATTAGCAATCTGATTAACAAGGGAAGCAGAGTCATGCGTCCGGGCGTCTTAGTAAAGTTCGTCGCAGCTTATTCTCGGGGAGATATCAGGTTATGGGAAGGCAGAATTATAAGGATCAAGCTGGATGAAAGCGAATTGGGGTGTTTCGAGGGTAGTATCTCAATTTGAAATTCTGCGTGCCTCGTTTGTGCTTATTGCGTATCTGTGGTCAGTTTTTGCTTAAGGTTTTGTTCACCACAGCGGCGCAGAGCACACAGAGGTTTGACAGAGAAAACAGAATAGACACTGCTGTTTTGAGTTTCCGGCGTAGTCGAAACTACTTCATTATCGGAGGCCGGTAACGACGCTCTACTCGCCAACCGTGCGCCGTGGCTCTTAGTTTGGCAATGGTCAACTCGTGGGCTTGTCCACACGGAAGCCAGCGTCCACGCGAATGCCGGTGCCCGCGATTAGAGTTTCCGCAGGCGAGCACTAACTCCGCACTTTCTTGTATGCTCGCGTATTCCTCGCCTCCGGTGGCAACCGAAACTGGATCGACGCAATTCTCTGCGAAACGCAGGCCCACATACGCGATTCGCAGATCAACCAGGCCACCGACTGCCACAGATTGTTCGGTGTCGACTACCAGCTCGTTACCCTCGCAGTCTATTCCCATGCCGGGCGCGACGATCACCCGTCCCGTGCTGACAGTGACTTTGAGCCCGGAAACTATTCCGAAACCATGCAGGGCGCGGTTGTGCAGTTTATGTTTTTCGATAAGGTACTGCTGCTCGAGCGCTAGATCCGCGGACGTCAAAAGCCGGCCATTGAAGAAATGAGGTCGTTTGATCGGTTGTGATTCAGCCATGGGCTTCAAACCTCTTCGACTTCCTCTGTAGGCAAATCCTCAGTGGTGCCCACTCTGTCTATCGCCGCTCGCAAAGTCTCTTCATCAGCGTAGCCACTGGCAGCGATGCGCCGCGCCGCTTTGTCGACGGCCTCCTGAACCAAATCACCGTCGTGCCCTTTGATCCATTTCCAGCTAACTTTGTGTTTCGTCGCCGCCTTGTCGAGCCGCTCCCAAAACTGGTGATTAGTCTTGCGACGAAAGCGGCCGCTCATTGTCTCAACCACGTAGCGAGAATCAGTAAAAAGCTTGACGCTGCACGGTTCCACCAACGCTTCCAACCCCAACGCTGCTGCCACCACTTCCGCCTGCTGATTGGTTGCATTGCCAAGATACTCGCCAACCGCGCGCCACACGCCTTTGTATCCGAGCATAGCGACGGCGGCGGCGCGCGAGGAAGCCTGCCCGTTGCCGAGGCTCGAACCGTCGCAAAAGATGGTGACGACTTTCGCAGGTCGACGCTGTGAATCTTTCTCGCCTGACATTCTGGTTCCTATAGCGCCGCGATGGTTAACTTTGTGTCCGCGTTTTTCCAGGCTTTGGCAAACTCGCGCTTCGCACCAGCCGCCGCCTTGTATTTCTGCTGTGCTTTCAAACTTTCCAGCAGCCCGAACAATGATCGACCGTTGCCACGGTTCTTTTCCAGGTCTTCACGAAATACTTTTTCAGCTGCCGCAAAACTTGTACGGCGCAAATGATAGCCACCGAGCATTTCTCGCGTTGGTTGAAACCACGCGGGCGGTTCGTCATAAGCGAGCGCGTCTTCAGCTTCCACTGCTCTGGAATAGAACCCGAGCGCGCCAAAGTAATCACGATCGGCTTCCGCAATGCGCGCTGCGAGCACATCGTCAGCCACCTTCAGGACGTTGGCTGTCAGGTTCAAGCCGAACATTGAGTCGGGAGGAAGCGACTGGATCATTCTCTGGAGAGCTATCTGTTCAATTCTCGCGCCAGTGACGTCACCGCGCGCCGCATATGCGAGCCCGCGTGCCAGGTGCCAGATGGTAGTGGTTACGGGGAACGCTGTATCCGGTCGCGGCTGCTTCATTATCTCGTCCCATTTGTTGAAACGTATCCGCATCAACAACGATTTTGCCAGGACCGGCTCAAACATTGGCATGTGCTTTACGACCGGTCCAGCAAACGCCATGAGCTTTTCTGACGCGGCAATGGCTTCACCGTAGCGACCCTCCATGCTGCGTGCGGTTGCGAGGAAGTCAAGATTATGGGCGTAGAGCATCGAGTAAATGCGCGGCGCGCCCATCGCTTTGAAGTAAGCTTCATCGGCGGCGGCAGCATCCACGTTGCTGCGCGAGGCAGCCGCAAAAGCGCCGACTCGTTCGTAGATGTGTGCCGGCATATGCACCAGGTGACCGGCCATCGGCATCAAGCGCGGAAGCTTCGGAGCATAGGGCAGCGCGCGCTCTGGAAACGGCGAGGCTTCAATCGCGTGAATGTAGTAGTGAATCGCGCCAGGATGATTGGGATTGCGACGCAGCACCGATTCCAGCGTGGCGACGATCTCATCAGTCCCTTCGGCAGGCTTTCCGTCACTACTCCAAAGCTGCCACGGTCGCAGATCCATCGCGCTTTCTGCGTAAAGCGTAGCGGCATCGAGATCGTCAGGATACTTCTTCGACAACTCGCCCATCGCATTCTTGTAGTTAACGGCAAGTTTCTTCAGATCGGTCGCAGGGTCGTTGGAATAACGCGTAGCCAGGGCTTCGATGTAGGCGCGTTCGTTGGCTGGACCGTCTTCGGATAAGGCGAGCGCTTTTCGGACTGCGTCATAGGCAGCTTTCTCGTGTTCGGGATCGACGTCGACATTAATATTTGGGCCGAGCGCATACGCCACGCCCCACCAGGCCATCGCCAACTCCGGATCGAGTTCCGCCGCACGCTGAAACGATCTGATTGCTTCTTCGTGATTGAAACCAAACGTCATCCGCAGTCCCTGATCGAAAAAGCGTTGCGCTTCCTGGTTCTTAGTCGAGACTGGATGATGCAACGTCCCCAAACCCGGCAGGAGCGCCACCGGCTTTTGCGCTGGCAGGGCCATTTGCATGTCCGAATGTTGGGCTAGGACGACCGCCTGACTGATCAAGAGCAAAGCAATGGTGATTATCTTCTTCATGAGCGAAATTCTTACCCTCGAGATGCTGATGGTTAATATACTTGTTTACCTTGTGTGTGTCGCACTGAGAGCCTTTAACTATCACAACCGGCAGCGGGTAGTGAAGGGGTTAGTGCAGCGGCAGGCAATGCCCGCCCTCTAGCCCTCGGTCCTTCAGACCGTGGGCGGTGGCGCATCCATGCTGGTTCTTGTTCGAGGCAAAGACAAACTATAATCGCGAGCTTGTCAAACAAGCGCTGCCACCAACTTTTTACAAAACTCAAATCGCTTAGCGTCCGAATATGAAGAAGACTTTTACCTTTTGTAACCGGTTAATGCGCAAGGTGTTTTCCCATCCCGCAGAAGCGCTCTTGCTATTCAGAATGGCCGGCTGGGTGTTGTTGCTTTCAATCGCCGTGAAGATTTTTCCCTTACCCCGAGCGTTGCGTCTGGTCTCCACCAGAACAAGACCTCCTTCGGAAACTCCGGAAGGGGAGACTCAGAAACGCTTGGCCCGCGCGATCGATCTCCTTTTGAAAACAGACTCCCTTATTTTCAAGCCCATCTGCTGGAAGAGAGCTGCGCTGTTGCATCGCTACCTGGCGTTGGCTGGAATCCGAACAAGAATTTTGTTTGGCATTCGCCGCGACCCTGGTGGCAGCGTCAGCGGTCATGCCTGGGTTGAGGCTAGCGGCCACCCAATACTTGAGACTACACCGCCCGACTATGCTGTGACCTATACGTTCCCTTCCAACGAAAGCATTGATGTGGATTTAAACTTACTCACGGAGAGATGAAGTTGCTAATCCGCATGAGCCCCAGCCTGCATTGCCTGACTCGGCTGATTTGGTCTGCTACGCAGTAAGGCGTCAACTCGCCGGCGAACGCGTCCCCAGTCGACAAACACCAGGTACATAGCGAGGTGGTACGGGAAAAAGATGTTCATGAAGAAGAGCGTGCCCAGGTGGAAGAAGACGCCGGTCACGAGAATTATCAGTCGCGCGCGACTGAAGAAGATAGCGAGCGGGAACAAAAACTCCCACACGACTACCAGCGCCATAAAAATCGGTGTGTACTCACTAACGTGAGGCAGCCAGAAGGCAAACCGAAAGTGAGTGTCGTGCAAATTGTCCAGCGAATGCACAATGGCGAGGGTCGGTAAGTTGTCAGGCTTCAGGTAACTTAATCCCGCGACACGCAGCTTGATCAGGGCCGAGCTGAAGTAAGACCAGGCGACCAGAACGCGCATTAGCAGAATCGGATAACCGTAAATGATCCCGGACCGCCGTGGCCCTCTCTTTCCGCGCCAATTATCCAAAGAGAAGGCGTCGCCACAAGGACTAAGAGCCAAAACAATGAGGATATAGACCGCAGGCATTTCGTCGTGATTGAAGTGGCTGAAGCTGCGCAGGAGTCCTTCGTAAAAGACGAAGAGCAGCGCCGAGGATTTCGTCGTCAGATTCGTCAGCCAGCCGATAGTCGCGCCGAACAGGGAAAGGACCATCAGCCACTTGAGCGTCAGCATTCCGGCAGGCGTCAGAAGCAGGTCATAAAAGCGCCATGGGAGAAATTGCATTGCCCCAGTCGGGCGCAATAGCGTAACTGGTATTCGACCGAGGTCGGAGAAAGAAGTCAGCAGGATTTCGCACAAAACGAAGCCGCAGACACCCGCGCGCAACATCCCCAGCGCGTCGGCGTCCGTCGGCACAAGACGCTTTAGAGTTCGGCTCTCCACGATTCAACTAGACGATCGTTCTCGCCTTTGATTTCCCCTTTCCACCGGTAGGCATCAAGCCTGACTGATCTCAATCTCTGACTGGATGATTGCGGCAACCGCAAATTGTAAATCGCGCCCCACGCACGCAGAAGTTCTTCGAGCCGCGCGGCCCTTGGTAACTTGTCAATGCCCCCATAGGCTGCCGCCAGGCTGAGGTTTGCGGGGTGAACCGAACGGATGTTGAAACTCTTGTTCTCGACCGCGGCACTCACGAGGCTCCAGCTGCGTCCGGTCAGCGCGTTCGTAAGCTTGATAGGCGGGAGGTCAATCGTTTCACCGCCGACAGTTTCGCCGCGCAGGACGTAATAGTCTCGCCCGTTTTGCGTGTCTCTAAGCCCCAGCATCATCGTCGAGGCGCTGAATGGGTAAAGGTCTCTTATCGAAACAAAGGCAATGAGTAGCGGAACGAAGAGAGCGACAGTGAGCGCTGTGTAGCGCAGCAGCGCTCGCTTATCTTCGGCTTCGTGGTCGGCAGGTTTCGTGTCTTTACTGCGTTCCATGCAGTTAGATCAGGTGTAGGTTCGCAAGCGGCGCGCAGAAGAGGCGATTCAAACCGCGTGGAAGTTTTAAATCATCGGCTCAGCCTGATGGAAAGGCCGTTGTCCGCGGCAGAGGCTTCAAAAACATCGAGGACGCCAAAGCGCCCTCGACAAAAAGACCGGCGACCCGCTTAGATACTCGAGAGGCCGGTCCTTGGTAAAATGCACCCACGGAAGAAACCCGGCGGGCCACGCCCATTACAAGGCAAGCCTCAATGGGGCGATTCAGTTGGTCGCGCCGCTGTCGACGGCCTGAAAGAAGGTTGTGGCCTCCAGAACGTCAACCGGCTGAGATATCTCAGGCTCGACGAACTTCCTTTTGATCGAAGGCTCGGTAGTTTGTTTTTCGGTAGTCTCGTTATTCGCCAGAGACGCTGCTTGTGGATTTTGATCTTGATCTGTCAATAGATTTCTCCTGGACTGAGTCATCCTAAATCAAAAGTTACGGACACGGATCACACGTGATTTTAGAGACTACGGAAGCGCCTCGATATTCACATAGAGTTTAAAGTTACCCGTCTGCTGGATACCGAGCAGGAATTGCACGTTGATGCTTGCTCCATTGGCCAGCGGCGTGCCAAGTGTAATGGTGCCGGCAGCCAGACTGCCGTTAAAGCCGCTACCATTGGGCTGGATTGGTACTTCCCCAACCTCGCCACCCTCCAAATCGGTGCCTTGCACGGTGGCGGTACAGGGGGGCGTCAAAGGAGCCCCTGTCGCAGCACAGGTCACCGGATCATTGATGCTCGCCACTACGACGGCGCCGGAAGTGCGTGGCCTCAGATCCGCGATACCGGATGGAGCAGGGAAAGTGGTAACGTCGATTATGCGGAAGCGCAAGCGAGTGACGCTAGCGCCGGTGTTGTTCACAAATCTGCGGCGAATCGAAAGAGTGCCGAACGTGGAGTTTTGGGCCGGCACGCTGGTAAAGTCGCGCACGCGGTTTGGCGGATTAGTCTTGGCGACGGTGGCGTCGAGAAGGTTCTCAGTAAATGTGCTGTTGCGCTGAATCGGCGACGCGAGATTCTGCGGTCCCGGCGCTCCCAGCCGTTGCCCCGCGCCCGCGGAAGTTCCATTGGTGTCGACGAAATAGAAATCGGTGGCGTTGTCATCGGCGTCCTTGGGCGTGCTGATCGGGCAGATCCCCATCGTCGTAATTGAGCCGCCTTTGCCGCATTCGTCACGAACGAAGGAATAGTCAATCGAGAAAGGCGTCAGGGCGGCATATCCGGTGCCTTCCTTGTAAAGGGTATTGGCTTCGGAGGTTGAGCCAACGGCATCAAAGCGGTTCGCCAGTGAGAAGAAGGCGCCACCAGAATTGTTGTTAAAGAGAGCTATGCCGGCGTTATCCGGAATATCGGTCGCATAAGTAGCATTACCGGTGGCATAGGCTCCCAAAGAATAGGCAACTGAATTCGTGCACAGGAAATGCCCTCGGGCTGGAATGACCGTCGCGTTTGGTATCGTGCAGCGCACCACGCCATCAGAAGCCGCTACCGCATAGCCCGTGCCCGAAATCGCAGTGACGGTATGAGGCGAACCGGAATTGTTGTATATCTCAACGAATTCGTCGTTAGCGCCGCTAGGTCCGCGTACGCGAAACTCGCTGATGAGCAACGAGGTGGGTATCGGGAGCGCAGGCTGGAGAGCCGTCCATGGCTTTACTTTGCCATCGTTATCGCCGGGCACGCTGCCCGAACCATAGGTGGTAGTCGGCGCAGACGGGGCAGACGAAGTTTGCTGCCCAGGCGCGGACATGTTGCTTAGATTCCCGCGAGCAACCGCGGGCGACAGCACCGGAGGAGTGACGACCACCGGTACACTTCGCTGCACCGGTGCCATAAAGGTTAGAGGTACGCTGGTCGTCGCACGACTCTTTCGCTTTGAGTTCTTCTTTTTAGCCGATACGCCAACCTGCATGGTAAAAAGCACGAGTACCGCGGATATAGCTATTATCGACATTCGAACTGGTCTAACCATCTTTGATTCTCCTTTTGCGATCACCGGTGTTTCAAAATCTTCTCTAGAGCGACTTCGAGATCCTTTTCTCACGGTCTGCGAGTCGTAACGTTACGACTTCAACCCAACGGACGCGCTGAACCACTCGAGCTGCTGGTGGGCAAACGCTCTCAATACTTGTTCGTTTCTTCAGAGGCTATGAGTTAGTAAGGGCGGGCAAACATCATACTAATGGTCCGTCGGATCCGTCAACGGCTTTCTGGTAGTGCTCTAGCAAAGCACTAACGGAGCACTACCGATTCTCTTAATAATTACGCCAATTCAGTCGCCAATAAACCCCCGGCCCTCTTTATGGCTACTGATAGGTATTAATTCTTACCGGTTTTTATAAGCACAACAACTTGTGGGCGTGGAATCGTCGCAAAGCTTTCTCAATGCTGGAGGTCGCTTGTTCCAGCGTTACGTCGTAGCGCTCTGCCATTTCTCTTGCGATATGTTCCACCGGCAATCGTTTCTCAAGTCCACGCCAAATTAGGCTGGCGGTCTCGTTAAGTTGGTAATACTTCTTCGTGTTCAAATCCACCAGCACTCCTTCGAGGCCATCAAGGTCGGTGAAGATTACATGTTCGTTCGGCACCGAAGGAGCTGCGAAATTGTACTGAAAATCATTGACCGACATGGAACATTCCTTTCAGACAACGATCATTTGAGAACCGGCAGCGTGCGGCTGCTCAATGTTTGAGACGAGAGTGGAGATAGGGAACCCCACGGAGTCTTACCCAAAGTATTCAAACAGAAGAGACAAGGAGATCCGGTCGCCAAATCCGCTTTTTCCCCAGCGGCCGTGAGGGTGGTTAATGCATGTATTCGATTTTCAGACTGTGCCGCGGCTACATGCTGCAAACGCGGCAATGCAGCGCCGAAGTCCTCGTGATGCAGATCCGCGATTATGTCTTCCTCGCTCTTCCCCCCGCGAAAACCCGACAGGTTGCAACAAAGAGAAAGCTGGCCGCGATAATTTATGTTGGCGCTAACCCCACTCAAGGCCGAGCATGGAGCCACCGGATTAGTATTGTAATAGCCCACGTCGATACCGATGCGCATTTTGAAGATTCGGGCCAGCAAGGAGATTTCGAGTTCCGCATCCGCGCGTTCCTCCAGGGTCAGGGCGGAAGCATCCGCAACTTCTATCGAGGTCGGCATAATATGTGCAAAGCTGAGCCCTGCTGCACCCAGGCGCGCGGCAAGAAGAGCGATCGCCTCAAGTTGGGACACGGTATCGCGCCGAATCCCCACCTTCGCGTTGAAAGGAAGATGGCTGGCCCAACAGCGCGAAAAAGCGCGCACGACGCGCTCAAAAGATCCCTCGCCGCGCCAACTATCGTGGGCCTCGCGCGTGGCCCCATCAAGACTGAAAGAGACGTGAGTCAAGGCGGCCCGGTGGGCGTTCAAGAGCGGCCAAACACGTTCGAAATGCCAGCCGTTGGTCACAAAGCTACACTTCAAATCCAGGGCGGCCACCGCTGCCAGAAGTTTCCCGAAGTCAGGATGAAGCGTTGGCTCGCCGCCCGTAAACATGACCTGCTCGATGCCCATCGAGTCGCGTGCCTCCCGGGCCACCCGCGCGAAGAGTTCAACGGGAAGAAAGTTTGCGGGCTTGTGGTAAAGAGCGTCTTCGTCACGAAGACAGTAGCTGCAGTGGAGATTGCAGATGTTGGTCAGCTCGACCGTCAGCCGGCGTGGCCCATAGTCCGGAGTTGATGTTGTCGGTGGCGTTGAATTCATTCCAGCCATTCCACTAAGCGCGGGTGTAGCCTGCTATCAGATTCGCTGCAGTTTCCGGGTCGAGAAGATCCTTTGCGGCCAGCAGAGAGTAGCCCCTCGATTGCTTTACCAAAGCGGAAAGGACTGCCAGATGATCCGCCGCTGTGACGCGATCATAACAGGACCACGGATTCATGCGAATCAGCCGAGTGAATGTCTCAGCAGAGGAAAGCGGCAAAACGCGGCTCCGTTCTCCGCCGCTTAATTGGGAGAAGAGTAACTTTTTTGGGATGCACTGGTCCTTGAATTCCGAGTTGAAAACGCGGTGGGGAACAAATTGTTTTTTTTCACTTTCCTTGTCGACAGCCGGCCCTTGCATGTAATCGAGCGAGGCGCGGTCTTGCAGAAAGCCGCTGGCTGCAAAGGTCTCGGAAGTGATTGCGAAACAGCGGCGCAGGGGCCACGCCTTGACCGCAAGCGCTTCAGCGCTTAGCAGCAACACGTCATCTGTCAGAAACGACCAGCCAGCCGCTGCGAGCTGCACCGTCAAAGTCGATTTTCCGCTGCCAGATGGTCCGATGAGAAGCACGCCCTGTCCGCTTTCCGGATCAACTACAGCGCCACTATGCAATTCAAATAACCTACGCCGGCGCAACGCGGCGGCCAGCGCGTAAGTTACCACTCGCGTCAACGCGGGAGATTGAATCTCAAGCATTCCGTTTATCCAGACTTCGACGGCTGCGTTCTCGGACCGGCTGATAGCGACTATGGAACCCTCGATGTCGATGTAAGACTCCTCACCGTCGGTGAAGCAAATACCCGCGCCGGCGATTTCAAACTGAGGCCAACCGCGCGGTATAGGAGGAGGTTTAAGCTTGCTTCTCACTACAATGGCAGGAGACTTTGCCGCGTTTAATGACGCGGGATCGGTTACAGTGACAGGGTCTAGGTACCAGCCCGCGAATAACGCTTCGATGACCCTGGCAGCCCAGGCGTCTTGCGCCTCAACCACGATAGTTTGGGCAGCAACCCGGTAGTTCATTCGCTGCGTCGACGATGTCACTTCGTGAATCGCTTGCATAGCGGCCCTAAATCACAGGCAGGGAAAATGATTGCAGCCTTAGTTTCACTGGCCACCATCTTTCGCGACGGGCGGCACCAGCCTGAGCCGGAGCGGCGTTCTCAGCGACCGAGTCAAATCAGCTCGAACATATAAACGAATATTTGGCGAGAGTCTCGCAACAGCATCCTCAAAGGGAATGTCCTTGATCTCAGTGTCAACAATTTCGTCCGACTCGTATTTGATTTCGGCAGGCACACCCAGTACTTCCGCAATCGTCAATACTACTGCTGCTAAAAGCTGCTTCTTCGATTTGATGGTGAGGTGATTACCGTCCAGCGCAACTTGCAAGGGATCGTCTGCCTCTGGGACTTCCGATTGTTCTGCGGTGTCCTCCGTGTTTCCCTCAATCATCATGGCCTGAGAGGAGCTCTGGACGACAGCGTTTGCGGCCGGGTCGGGATCGTTATAGTCCAGGAGAAAAATGCCGAGCAATGTTGGCTGCGCATTCGCTCGGATTTCATAATCGATGTAAACGTGTGGGGCTAACAAGCGCAGCGCCGGTTCAAGAGGCAAGTCGGCGAATTCTACCGTGAGCGCCTCTTTTGTCATGTTTGGCCCCAAAATCACATTAGTACCCAGACGCTTTGATAAGTCTGCGGCGATGTCAGTCATCCTTGCTTTGTCGGCCTTCAAAGAAACTCCCGTTATGTAGCCTTTAGTGATGCGCAGCCTGAATTTCTTCCTGGCTGCCGGCCTGGTGGGGGCCCCGTTCTGCGGCTGTCCCTGGGTACTACCCTTCACTGGCAGGATTCCTGACGTTCCCAGCAGAAGAGCGAAAAACATGATTCGCAAATACGGACGCACCCTCCACGCGGTAATAAAGTCACAGGCAATTGGAAAAGGGTTTTGAAAGTTCATTGAAGTATTTTTGGTTTCTAATTGCTGTCCTGAAATGGAAACGCCCTACTGATATTCCACTCGGGTTGCAACTTATGAGGTGTGGCCCAAACTAGCATGCGGGCTCAAGTGCGTCAACAAGGTCCAGAGAGAGTTTTGGATCAGTTTAACCTTCATTTAACTTCCGCGGGCCGTTACCGGCAACCAACCGCCTTTCCCGGTCTCTTCTAATGAGCCCAAACGGGCGCATCAGGTAGTAAGCGAATCTCAGCGGCCGGGGTAAGGGCACAGTCTCAACGTCAGCATCGGTTGGCTGCAATAGCAGGCGACAATACCGCAGCCTGGATCGCCAGCCCTCACGCAACGTCCAGTTGAATCTAAAGCTTTGGCTGATCGATGCCGGAGTTTGTTCCACACCAAAGATCCTTTTTGAAACTTGATACCCGAGTGACGCCACTCTTGGGTCTGCCGCTAACTTCGACATTAAGTGCTCCGGCAAGGGAGCGTTCAGCAGGTGGTTTGCCAGATGGAGCCCGAGTAATAACATTCTGTCATTTCCGGTGGACTCGGCACGCTCGACCAAACCCCGCCAGTTTAGGTCGGTCCGTGTTTTTATCAGTTCAGCCACATCGCAGATCCAGGCCAGGCGTTCCCAGAGGTGCTTGCAACCGTGGACGCAAAGAGATAGCAATAGATCCTCAGCCGACAAGGTCTTTACTGCGACATTGTTGAGACACATTGTTTCCAGGCGTCCCCAAAAGTTTTCGGCTTGCAACGAGGAAGCAAACAAACTGGACGCTACCTCCCAATGCAGTTCAACCACGATTCGACCTTCTTCACGGGTTAGCGATAAGTTGTGTTGCGTGTTCAGCAAGAGTGCTTGCTGGGCGCTGGTCCAGGGAGCGCTGCAAACAAATCCTTGCGCTATCAGGAGTTCTTTGGCCGACAGCGTGTCGGCTTTGCGCACGAGAATGTCCAGATCAACAAAGCGCCGCAACCCGACTTTCCCATACGCATAAACCGCGAGGGCCGGACCCTTGTAGGGCACCGCCTCAATTCCCGCAGCTGCGAGCATCTGCACAAGGCGGCACAATTCAGCGGTCAAAAAGAGATTACGTACAGCATTGCTCTGGCAATCTGCTTTTAACCGGGCGAGTTGAGCGGGTGGGACGCTTGCTGCCGCCACCGTGCTCAGTTGTGAGTAAACTAAAGGAAAGACTGAATGGCGGCGAGCAAGTTGGTAAACATAATTCCAATCGACTTCAACGGGCGAGCTTGTGATGGCTTGAATGCGTGCCCTGGTTTCCGCGTCGGTCTTCGCGCGCGAACAAAGGAGCAGTAGTTCGTCTTCGACACGCAAAGCGAATTCATTTGAAACTGCGGGTAGAGAAGGCATGGTGATTCAGGGTTGGAGCGAGCAACGAATCGGCCCTGAACAAGTCGTACTGGGCCAACTGATCAATCATTCACTCTTAAGACTGCCAGAAAGGCTTCCTGTGGAATCTCTACGCGACCGACTTTCTTCATGCGCTTCTTGCCTTCTTTTTGCTTTTCCAGCAGTTTGCGTTTGCGTGAGATATCGCCGCCGTAGCACTTGGCAATGACGTTTTTGCCCATGGCCTTGACGGTTTCGCGTGCAATCACCTTCATGCCAATAGCCGCCTGAATGGGCACTTCAAAAAGTTGACGCGGAATCAACTCTTTCATCTTACTCGCCAGGGCCCGGCCTTTGGCAGCAGCGGTGTCGCGATGCAGAACCAGCGACAACGCATCGACTGGTTCCCCCGCAACCAGCACGTCGAGCTTGACGAGATCGCTGGTCCAGTAGCCGGCGAGGTGATAGTCGAGCGACGCGTAGCCGCGCGAAGTTGATTTCAAACGATCGTAAAAGTCGAGCACGATTTCATTGAGCGGTAACTCATAAGTAAGCATCACGCGATTAGAAGTGATGTATTCAAAACCCTTTTGCACGCCGCGTTTCTCTTCCAGCAACGCCAGGATGCCGCCAAGATGTTCTTCCGGAGTCAAGATGGTCGCGCGAATTGCCGGCTCTTCGATTTTCACAATTCGACCGGGGTCAGGCATCTTTGCCGGCGAGTCGATTTCAGTCACCTTACCGTCGGTTGTCGTGACGATATAGCGCACGCCCGGCGCCGTTGTAATTAAGTCGAGATTGAATTCGCGTTCGAGGCGTTCCTGAACGATCTCCATGTGCAGCAAACCGAGAAACCCGCAACGAAAGCCAAAACCCAACGCGGTTGACGACTCCGGCTCATAAAAAAACGAGGCATCGTTCAATCGCAGCTTGTCCATCGCGTCACGCAGCTCTTCGTATTGATTGGTATCGACGGGGTAAAGACCCGCGAAGACCATCGGCTTGATTTCCTGATAACCCGGAAACGGTTCCAGGGTTGGTCGAGCGGCTTCGGTAACGGTATCGCCGATTTGCACGTCAGCGACTGCCTTGATCGATGCAGTTAAAAATCCGACTTCGCCAACACTTAGTTGGTCGATCGGAGTCGGTCGCGGACGATTCACTCCCAAAGTTTCCACCTGGTAATCACGGCCGGCGTTGAAGAAGCGAATCTTCATGCCCGGGCGGATCGTGCCGTCAATCACGCGAAAGAGAACGATCACGCCACGATACGAGTCGTACCAGGAGTCGAAGATGAGCGCTTTCAGAGGCGCATCAGGATCACCTTTCGGCGGCGGCACTTCGCGCACGATCGCTTCCAAAACATCGGCGACACCCTGACCGGTTTTCGCGCTCGTTAGAATCGCGTTGTGAGTTTCCAGGCCGATGAAGTGTTCGATTTGTTCGATCGCCTTTTCCGGTTCGGCGCCGGGCAGATCGATCTTGTTGATTACCGGGATTAACTCAAGATTATTTTCGATAGCGAGGTAGGTATTGGCCAGCGTCTGCGCCTCAACGCCCTGCGAAGCATCAACGATTAGCAGCGCGCCTTCACAAGCCGAGAGGGAACGCGAAACTTCGTAAGAAAAATCAACGTGCCCGGGCGTGTCTATCAGATTCAATAAGTACTGCTGCCCATCCTGTGCTTTGTAGTCAAGCCGCACCGCGTGGGCCTTGATCGTGATGCCACGCTCGCGCTCGAGGTCCATATCGTCGAGGATTTGTGCCTCCATGTCGCGACCGGTTACGGCGCCGGTGAGTTCGAGCAAACGATCGGCCAGCGTCGATTTGCCGTGATCGATGTGCGCGATGATCGAGAAATTACGGATCTTGGACGGATTGAACGGCATCGCGACGCGGCTGGAGGCGGCTGAAGACGGCGGCTGAGGCGGCTGGAGGGGAGGTGACGGAGAACGCTACTTCTTACCGCCAACGGCGGCAGAAGGAGGAGGCTCTGTTCCTAGTGCGCCTACCACGTCTGCGGGACGAGGTGATTCGTCGAGATTCGTGTCTGGCACTAGCGCGAGTTGCCCCGGCAACATGTGAGCGTAGTGACGGAGCACGAGGTCGATGCCCTCGCGGATGTAGACGGCGACCGGCACCTTCGTGCGCTCGTGCAGGAGCTTCAGCTTGTCAGCTTGCTCCGGCGTCACGTAGATGGTGGTCGAAATCTTCTTTCGCATGGCCGCGACTTGATTCGTTTCTGGCGTCTTTCTAACGCTTTACGTGCGGACTACCATCCGCATCTCTCGTCCTCGTAACGCAGTCCCGGGTCTGCCGCCACCAGCGAAGTGCCCGTCGTCTCGGCGGCAGCGGCGG
>JANLYH010000177.1:0-22609 GCA_031365545.1 Pyrinomonadaceae bacterium
CGGGCCATCATCATGCCGCCGCCCATCTCACTAGCAGCGGGAAACTTACGCAACACAGCGTCCTGCTTAACAATAATCGTCAGCGATTGTTTTGTTTGAAGGTCGTTGATTTTCAACTCGCCCGTCGCGACGTCGATCGCCGTGATGACACCTGCCACCGTTTTGAAGGCACCGGTCACCACTTTCTCCGCGGTAAATCCAGTGCCGGCAGCATCGCGATCGCCCAGCGCGCGCAATTGATCGCCTACCTTCAACTCATCAAACTTTGCTTCCTTGGCATCGGCAAACTTGATCGAGTCGGGCGCATAGCGCCGCAACTCAACTTTGTCCGACACGGGAATGATCAGTGCTTGCGGCCCCGCCATCGTGCGGCTGCTAATTGTAATTTCTTTGGTTTCCGGCTTGAGGGCGGTGATGATGCCGAGCACGCCGCGCTTCTTCCATTCAGCGCGTTCGGCTTCCTGCTTCTTGGCAATGTCTACTTTGTTCATCACGATCAAAGCAGTGGCCGGCACCGACTTATGATCGTCCGCAACCTTTCCCCGGGCCCAAACGCGATCGCCTTCGCCAACGTCCGCAAGCGCGATTTTTGTAGCATTCGTCAAGGTTTTCTCACCCGGAGCTAGCCGCAAATAAACTGTCTTATCGCCCAAGGCTACATTGACCAGGGCGCCTGAGTCCGTCTTGATGATTAGCTGCTTCGCGGCGTTGTCGATCACCTTAACTTCGCCGATGGCGCCGTTGGGAGTAATACCAGGATCGCCTGCTGCCTGGGACGGTGTCGTTGTGGTAGATGGGGTTTGTGCGAGGGCACTGGATCCGGCAAGTAGTCCGACAACTACCAGCGCGATTGCGAGAAACGGCGCTTTCATTATTCCTCCTCTTCGCTTACGAAAAAACTGCAACATTATGAAAATTTGGACTCCGACGTAGACGGCCGGGATGATCCTAGTCTTTTACGCCTGAGACCTGACGAATGTTCTAGTTAAGTTGATTATCTGCAAAGTTATACCGGGCGCACCTATACGTCGGTATCCACGCTCGGTGTTCGAAAAAGTTGCACAAAGGCGCACCAGCCCGCTTGGTGCGCCAACAGCAAGAGCTTTTGATGCACGATGAGTCGGCTTCGTCTGAGTTTTTTGAACCTTGCGGGAACAAAATCTGATCAAACTGGTTGCTGGCGCTTCCAGCCGACCCGATACCGTGCCGTCAAGGCCAGGCCAAGACTAAGTACCCAGGCGACGGCAACCACAAAAGGCCAGACATAAGGCAACGAGGAGAGGACGATCCATAATGAGGTGCCTAACAGCAGGGCCACGGCTTCCGAGTTTTGGTAGCGGTTTATCAAAGATCGCTGTAACCAGCGGCCAGTCGCGGCATAGATGATTACGCGGCCAAACAACCCCGCGATGAGAATTAACAAAAGCGCCATGAGTCCAACTACCACACTGATTGGCGTGGGTAAGTAACGCAGGGAGAGAAGCGCCCCCGGTCCGATAGCCAGTGCGCCCAGGAAACCGATGAGCGCCACTCGCAGACTGGTCAGTTGCAGCCGTGCAATTCCCCGGCTGATCGTCCCAGGCATAGCCGCGGTCAAAGCCAGTGAAACAATGAACCAAAAAAGAAGTGCCAGAACGCGAAATCCCACGTAGCCCGCAGACCAGTGTGGCGCCAGCAGGTCCTTAGGATTGCGCATCATGTTGCGTAGCTCCGGTTCGTAACCTGAGTAAATAATTGTCTGTGTGCCGGGCGTACGCAACGCCTCCTTATCAGCGTGCCGGTAGGTCCCGCCGACAACCATCACGTCGCCATTGATTCGTGCGCCTTCGAGCTGAATCACCGAGCCGCCGATTGCCGCTACGTCGCCCTCAACAATTCCTTGCACGATCACGTCACCGCCCAGCGCGATCGCGCCATTGGGAGCTTTCACAGTGCCGTTGACTCTCAATGAACGACCCATTGAGTAGACGATAGTGTTGTTGCTGCCTTCTACGATGTAGGGATTATCACCAGGAGTGGGTTCATAAACAGTCTGGCCACTTGCCGCTCCCGTCAGACAAGCGATGCCCAGCAACAACGCCGTGGTTCTGAGGAAACTCGGCAGCCAAAGCAGATCGCGTCGTTGCCAAAAAACAGTTTCACTCACAATTGATACAGTTGACATGTGTAATGCGCGCCGCCAGCGGTCTTTATTCGATGAGGCGCGTCCGGTGATAACGGGCTATCAGGCGGGAAAGAATAGCAATGAAGAGAACCACGAGCAGTAAACCGGCCAGACCAGCAAAACGCGAATCCGTGATGAGCCCACGACTGACAACTCGCGAGATAACAGTGAACCCAGCCGCGGCGTTGGAAATCGATTCCCCAAAAAAGCCAAGCACGCCAAATACTTTACCGGCAATAGATCTAAGGTTAAGCAAAACGGCTTTGCTGGAAGCAACGCCCAGCAATGCAAAAGCCGCCAAACCTAACACGATGCAAAAGCGCAGGGCGCGCGCGTGTTCGGCGCGATCGCGCATGCCTCTCATATCGCTCTTCGCGTGGATCGCTACTATCTGGGCGAAGTTTGCGGGCACCACAAGATCGAAGGGACTGGCCATTACCGAATCCAGTTCAGACATAAACGAGCGCTGAGCCTGCAATTCCGAGACACAGGCTTCACAATCTTTCAAATGTTCTTCCAGGGTTAAACGTAGGGCAGGATCGAGTTCGCCCTCGATGTAAGCGGCGATATTTTCCGTCTCGCAAATGTAATTATCAGTAGCCACGTGTGCCCGAGAAATTAAATTCCGGTAATGCCTCTAGTCACAAACTGCTGTCGCATCATCTCGCGCGCGCGAAACAAACGATTCTTAACTGTACCCAGGGGCAAGCCCGTGACATCGACAATTTCTTCATAGGTCAGATCCTGGGAATGACGCAATACCACTAATTCACGATAGACAGTAGGCAGCGAACGCACCACGCCTTCAATTTCTATACGCCGCTCTTCACGCTCGCTCTGTTGTTCCGGACTAAGTCCCTGGCTTTCCAGCGGCAGCTCGTAGTTGTCAGCTTCGGTGCCGTTAACCAGCGATCGCTCGCGCCCGGAGTTTCGGCGCAGATGATCGATCGCAGCGTTATGCGCAATCTTGTAGATCCAGGTCGAGAACTTAAACTCCGGCCGGTAACGCGCTAGCGACCCATAGATCTTAATAAAAATTTCCTGAGTGAGATCGAGCGCCGCATCGTAGTCGCCAACCATGCGGTAAACGTACCCGGAGATGGGACGCTGATATCGCCGGACCAGCTCCTCAAAGCCTCCTTCGAGACCCTGGGCCGCACTAACAACCAGATCACGGTCGGCTGCGGCACGAAAACTGAGAGGGTTTGCAACTACAGAGGTACTCATAATGCCAGGATATTACGTCTGCAAAACTTAGAATGTTTCACTGCCAGGATAACGTCGCCAGCCCGGACGGAGCGGCAATGGCGTCAAAGCTTAACTCGCGGGTGACCAGGTGTAAACCGAGGTCCGCCGCCTCGAGTGACCGCAAGTCGATTCCTATAGTTTCGCTTACAATCTCGCAAGCCCGGTCTTTACCAATTAGCTTGCCGACAATAAGCATTCGCGAAAGTTGGCCAGGCTGTTCCGGCTCGCCACCGCGACGATCGCGATAGAACAGTAACAGGCGAAACAGCTCGTCTTCGCACTCCTCCGGATCGCAAGCAACGGTTCTGACTATTAGGGGCTGCTTGCCGCGAAACACGACCGCCGTAAATCCTCTTTCGGAAGAGCTGAGCAAGAGGGAGTCGCCGCCTGAGCCATTCAGTGTCAACCATTGCCCTTCGCCGATGTGACGCGGAACAATCAATCCGGCACGCCAACCGAGTGAATGCATGACATTTTCATATTCGGCGAGTACCGCGGTGGGAGTGGCGACCGCAAGATAGCGCGCCCTACCCTGCGGATCGGCCGGCAGGCGTTCGCGCGAAATTGAAAGCTCATCAAGCGGAGTGCCGAACCCCCGCTCCATTTTCCATGTCAGCACTTCCTCGAGTTCAGCGCGCGTTGCCGCGGGCGACTCGAGCGTCAGGATCAAGGTGCGGCTGGCGGCATCCGGCAGCGCCACTGACCAACGCTTTTGTTGCAGCAAACCGGCGCTGGTCGCTAATTCTTTCAGCGCCGCGGCCAGTTCCCGCGAATCGGAAATATTTGGCTCGTCAAAGCTGGGTCGAATTAATGTTTCCGGCAAGGCCACGGTTGCGCCTCGCTTCAGACTCGCCGAACCACCACGACCACGCTCGAGTTGAACCAGCGTCGCGATTCCCTTTTCAAATCCCAGCGCTGTTGCGGGATAGCGGGGATTTACCAGTTTGGCAAGCGGGTTAGGCATATGAGAATTTCGGATTGCGGATTTCGGATTTGCTCGTCGCGACGGTTATTTTGTTCCGGATTGAAAACTCAAGCTATGGAAAAACAAATTCGAAATTCGCAATCCGAAATCCGAAATTCTTCTTCACCATTCGCTGTAAGGCGTCCCCTCGGAAGAAGTGTCCGCAGCCGAGCTGTGGACGTTAGTCACGCCTGATTCCCCACTGGAAGAATTTGGATCCTCGCCGGTTGTCACGTTCCAGTCGATTTGTCCTGTAATCGGGTCTTTAGGAAGTTCGCGCAGGTAGCCTCCGGTGACCAGATCATCAAGCGACTGCGGCAGCTTCTGTTTATCAGCGGCATACTGATCCAGCAAACTCCGCAGCTTGAAGAGATCATCACGCAAGACAGCTTCGCGAGTGGCAAGAATGGTTTTCTGATACTGCGGCAAGACGACGGCCGCCAGAATTATGATAATCGTTATTACGATCATCAACTCGAGCAGGGTGAAGCCAGGGTGCAGTGGGCGGTGGGCAGTGGGCAGCAAAAATCCGCGGCGCTTTATGCGAAGCACTGCCCACTGCCGACTGCCCACTGCCTGCTGATTCTTACCAGTCACGATATTTTTCACCATTCAAAGCTGTATCTTTCGACTTCGAGCGCACATCAAAAACATTTTCACCACCCCAGGAATCGCCATCTGCCGGATCGTAACAGGAGCGCAGGTCCCAGTCAGCGTTACCCGTCATCGGATCGATCGGGACACCGCGGAGATAGACCTTCTTCTTGGTTGAGAGCTGCGAGCCCACGTCCGTCGCCTTCACGTTTGGATCACCAGCGCCGGTAGGATTACCGCGCGGTATTACGTTGACACCGTCAACCAAAGTTTGCAGATCAGGCGGATAGCGATCGGGGTTATCAACGCCAAAGATGGTGCAGTCAGAGATCACTACTCGGCTGCGCGGGTCGATCGCCGTTGGCGGTGGCGGGGCTCCACCTGGTACGACGGTGGTTCCGCTGCAATTAATACCAACAGTGTCTCTGCGAAACTCATCGATGGCGGATCGTATCCGGCGCAACTCATCATGGAGCTGCTGTTCCTTTTGCCGCTTCACCGAAAGTTTCAGCAGCGGCACCACGCCCATCGTAAGGATCGACAACACGGTAATGGTGATGACCAGCTCAATCAGGGTGAAGCCACGCCACCCGTTGCCGGAAACAGATCGCGAAAGAATGACGCGGCGACCGGAAAGCTCAACCGCCTTCACCGCATCGCCGCGTTTTGAGTTAGACCAAAGTCGCTCTCGCAGGTAGATCATTTTCTTACTGCTTCACAGTTGCGCGTACCGGCACAAGCTCGATTCCGAGGTCACGTGCATCTGTTGCGACCAGATGAGTGGAGTCTCGGTCGAGCAGAAGCCCGGCATCGCCGAACCCTACACCTTCCACGTCGATGTAGAGCAGATTCCCAGGACCAGTCATGCCGGCCAGACTGGAAATAGAAATCAGGCAAACGCCCGAAGCGTCGGTCGACTGCGTGAAACTCGCGCCGCCGCCGTCGAGGCCAACCGCTCTCACTTTGACAACTTTCGGATCAAACCGCAGAGCGATGATCGCCAGGGCCAGCGGTGCATCCGACTTCACATCAAGCGCAAACCGACGGGTCTCGCCCACCTTCATCGACTGCTCGATCGGAGTCAAACTCAGTTGCGCACTTCTGGCCCGTGTGCTGACCGAATTAATAGCCGCATCGATTGGCTTGACAGTCAAGCTCGTCAGAGTCGCGCGTGCGTCGGAGTTAAGATTCGTGTTAACCGCAGCGACCTGGGTTGCCGCAGTGGCGCTAACCAGCGACTTCGGCGCCGGCACAAACGCCGGCATTTCCTCAACAGGTCTCTCGGTCCTCGCGGCTACGGGGTTACCGGCAGCGGGCAGCGGAGTGCTTGCACTGGGGACGATAGCATCCGTCGTTGCCGGCCCAGGATTGCTAACCGGAGAACTCTTCGCCACCACCGTGCTCGGTGCATTTCCAAACACACTCGGCGATGAAGGAACGTCGGTCACCCTGGCGTTTGTATTTTTTTGTTGAGCGCGGTATTCGGCTAACTGTTCGTCCCGGTCGGCCTCGCGCAACATTGCTTCAAGCGAACCCGTGGTGGGCGACTGCAAGGTTCCGCTGGGACGCATCTCTTCGTCACGCGGAGTTACTGCGGGCGCGCGCAACACGCGTGGCGTCACCGCAATCACAATATCAATCCGCCGTTGGTCGCTCGTGGGCGCGGAAAACAAACGACCGAGTATTGGTAGCCCACTCAGTATCGGTAAACCCTTGCGACCGGTCGACGAAACGTCCTGCGAGACGCTGGCAAGCATCATGGTCCGGTTGTTCTGGACGCGTGCAGTTCCGCTGAGGGTTCGTTCGGTAAAGGTCGGAGTCAAGGTGTTGGCGCCCAGCACGTCCTTCGACTCGATCGACATTTTTACTTGCACGTCCTGGTTGGGAAACACCTGCGGCGTAAACTTCAAAGTCAACCCCGTCGGCTCATAATTGATCACCGGGAAGCCGCCGGTAGGAAAACCGTTGTTGTTCGTTCCGGTACCCGTTTGCACGCCGAACGGATATGCCTGAGCGGTTTGTACTGGAACTCGCTGTCCGATCCGAGCGGTTGATTCCTCGCCGTTGAACGCATGTACCTGCGTTGAAGCAACCAGCCTCCCACGATTTTTTGTTTGTAGCGCAGCCAGTTGCGAAGACGGGATAATGAGGGCTGAGCCAAACGCGACCGGCAAGCCTACGGTACCAGCTCCGCCTTGCAGGATCCCCAGTCCCTTTTGGATACCACCAAGATTAACCAGCGTGGTATCTGAGCCCAATTGACTACCAAATTGCATCAGATCGGTCTTGGAAACTTCGTAGATGTTTACATCCATCACGACTTCGGCGCGATCCTTATCAATGCTCTGTATCAACTCACCGATCAAGCGAACGTTTTCAGCAGTGTCGCGAATCGTCAAGCTGTTGGTGTCCTTATCGGCAACTACAATCGTCTGCGGCCGGCCCACTGAGGGCGGTATCGCTTGTCCCACAAGCTGCTTGGCCTTTTCAGGGTCACTGTTTGCCAGGAAGAACGTGCGCAAAACCAATTGTTGGTATTGGGGCCGCCGCGTTTGATCGGCCACCAGAATTGTGCGACGGCTCAGCTTTTGAAAAAACAAACTCTCCTGAAGAAAGATGTAGTCGAGAGCTTGCGAAGTGGTTACGTCGCGCAAATTGATATCGATGGTGCGCGGTTGGACAAACGACTGCCGGTCAAAAATCACGTTTAGGTTGAGCTGTTCTGCGAGGCTGCGAATGAACGCCTTTAAATCCCCGCTATAACTAATGACGCGCAGTTGCTCAGTTCGTGGTGGTGGTAAGTTTTCCGGCGCGCTGGTGGCATCTGCTGTTCCGGGCTCGCCACTCTTCGTTCCATTTGCGTTACCAGTATTAGTACCGTCCTTCACCCCCTGAAGGCGTAACATCCGCTCCATCTCGGAAACTGCCAACTCGTTAACCGCATCGTAACCATAAGCCTGGCGAAAAGCGTTATAAGCACCCACGAAGTCTCGCTGTTCGGCCAGCGCTCTTCCCTGCTGCATGTAAGACTGCGAAGCGTTAAAGCTCGCCCGGCGAAAGTGGAGCTGATACTCAAGATTCGAGGGATCGGCGGCCAGGGCAAGCGTGAATTCCTGGGCAGCTTTTTCCCATTGGTGATTCGCTTCGTTGCGCATTCCTTCCTTGAAGTGGCCGTCACCCTTTTTGGCGAAAACAGTTGCCGGCAAGACCAGCAAGCAACAGGTGAGCAGCAACGAAACAAAAATGCGGCTGTTTATTTTCATTCTCATGTCAGTCTCTCGGTGGAGGTCTGCGGCCGAATAGCCCGGTAAACGTGGTTAATAATGCCGTTCAGGAAGCTAAGATGCAACTCCCCCAACTTCATTTGCTTACACGCAACCCAAAAACAACAGTTCCCTTAAAGAAGGCCAATTCCCAACTAACTGGCGGCACTTACTTCCTCGACGAAGGTAACGCGATTGATCTCATGCAGCGTTGATACTCCCGCGAACACCTTCTTTAACGCTGATTCACGCAAACTGGTCAAACCTTCGGCTTCTGCCGCTCTGCGAACCTCCGAGCCAGGCCGGCGTTCGACTATCATTTCACGAATATTGTCGGACAGGTCGAGCAACTCATGAATCGCCGTCCGACCGCGATAGCCGGTGTGATTACAGGCGTCGCAACCGACGTTGACATAGAAGGGCGTCTGGCGATGCTCTTCTGGCCGCAATCCCGACTCAACCAGTTCCTGATCCTTCGCTTGATACTGACGCTTGCAGTAAGGACACAGCATGCGGATCAGGCGCTGGGCTAAAACACAGTTTAAGCACGACACAAAGTTGTAAGGCTCGACGCCCATGTTGAGAAAACGTCCGATCACGTCGATAACGTTGTTCGCGTGAACGGTGGTGAAAACAAGGTGACCCGTCAAGGCGGACTGAATGGCAATCTGCGCAGTTTCAGTGTCGCGGATTTCACCGATCATTATCTTGTCGGGATCGTGGCGCAGAATTGAACGCAGTCCGCGGTCAAAGGTCAAACCCTTCTTTTCGTTGACCGGAATCTGGGTGATGCCGTGCAACTGATACTCGACCGGATCCTCAATAGTCACGATCTTGTCTTCTTCGTTTCTAATCTCGTTAAGGGCAGCGTAGAGCGTAGTGGTCTTACCGGAACCGGTGGGACCAGTTACCAGCACCATGCCGTATGGTTCGGCAATGTAGTGGCGAAACTTTCTCAGGTCATCTTCGGCAAAGCCCACCACATCAAGATTCAAGTTTTTAAACTCTTCGTTGATCTGCTCCTTGTCAAGAATACGAATGACTGCGTCTTCACCGTGAATCGTCGGCATGATTGAAACACGGAAATCAACGTTGCGGCCCTTGTAACGGACGCGGAAGCGACCGTCCTGCGGCACCCGACGCTCGGCAATATCCAATTCGGACATCACCTTGATGCGCGAGATCAAAGTTTGATGGAAAGCCAGGTCAATCGGATCAACTTTGGCGTAAAGCGCCCCGTCAATTCGATACTTGACCTGCACCTCGGTGTCGCGCGTTTCGATGTGAATGTCAGAGGCCCGCGACTCCATCGCGTTATAGATGATGGAATCAACGAGCTTGATGATTGGAGACATCTCAGAATCGGTTGCCAGCCGATCGAGATCGAGTACCTCCTCACCGCTTTCCGTTTCTCTGACCAGCGAAATGCGAAAGCCGGATGCGGCTTCCTGCAAAACGCGCTGGGTGGCGTCGCCTCGCCTGAGTACTACTTCGATGGATCCGGCTGTGGCGACGTAAGGCACGATGCGCGACTTTAGTGCGTTTGCCAGTTCGTCCAGCCGTTCCAAATCCGTTGGGTCCGCCATCGCGATGTGCAGTCCCTTTTCATCGCGCTGCAGCGGCAGAAACTGGTGGCGCACCATCAGATCGACCGGAATCTCATTGAAGATGGTGTAATCGATTGGGGATTCATGATCGGCAGGCAGCAAGTCGACGTAGGTCAGGCGATAGCGGCGGGCAATCTCTTTTGCCGCGCGCACTTCGGGTGGTTCGTGAGTGTCGCCACCGCTTCCGCCGTTTGATTTTGCCGGCGGCGCCGAGCTTGGATTTTGAGTTATCTCTTTCATTTCAGTCGCTTTTTTGGGGCTCGTGACAATCCTCAGTGATGTCCGGTCACTCCCGCGCCGCTGGAAATAGATTGAATGATCGGAAGGTAGATGGCCAGAAGAATAGTAACCACGATTCCACCCATGACCACCAGAATCGCAGGCTCAAGGGTGGTCGTCAACTGTTCCAACCGAACCTCCGATTCAGCATCGTAAAAGACCGCTACCTCGTCAAGCATTTCGCGCAAACTACCGGAACGTTCGCCGATTCCGATCATATCAATGGCCAGCAGCGGCACCCAGCGGGCAACCTCCAGACTCTCCGTAAAGGTACGCCCCTCGCGAATCATCGGCAGAATCGCCGAGCTCCGTCGCCGCAACTCGCGATTCGTGATCGATTCTGCGGCGATCTCCCACGACTCGACCAGAGTAATGCCGCCAGCCAGCAACGTTGCCAGCGAGCGTGTGGCTTGTGCGATCGAAAGTTGAATAACAAGATTGCCGGCCAGGGGAATTTTCAACAGAAGTGCGTCAACAGTCAGGCGGCCATACTCAGTGCGGGACCAGAGAAACAGGGCGATCGCACCGCCGATGAACAACGGGCCAAACCAAAACACGTTGGCGGAAAGCCACTTGGAAAGACCAAGTACGATCTGTGTAACAGTAGGCAACTCCGTGCCAAATCCGGCAAAGAGGTCCGACATTCTCGGCACCACATACACAGTCAGAAAAGTAACCATGCAGGCCGATGCAAAGAGCAGGAAGAGTGGATAAGCAAGTGCTCCCCGAATCTTGCGCCGCAGAGCGACGTTGCGTCGCATGTAGGTGACGTAACGAAGCAACACTTCGTCTAAAGCGCCGGAACGTTCGCCGGCCAGAATTGAAGCCGTGTAGATGCGCGGGAAGATCGTCCCCTGCGACGCAAAGGCGTGGGAAAGCGCCGCGCCTCCGCGAATCTGATCTTCAACGTCACCTAGCACCGCGCGCAGGCGCGCCGACGCGGCCCGTTTACGTAACATCGAAATGGCTTGCAGGATTGGAATACCGGCGCGTACCAGCGCTGCCAGTTGCTGGTTGAAGAGCAGGAAGTCGCTGGCTTTTACTTTTGCTTGACCGCCCCGTCCGCCAAATCGCGTCAGCGCGGTCACTCCGGAAGTCTTTGGCGGTGTCACATTGAAGACGCGGAAACCTTCACGCTCCAGGCGCGCGCGGGCTTCGTTCACGCCCGGTGCTTCCACCGTGCGCGTCACCACCTCGCCCGCTGGCGTCCCTAATCGGCAAATAAACTCAGCCATTATTCAATGTTTCCTGCACTGCGAATCGCGCGAGAGTATAACATGCGCCTCGCGCACAACCTTTTGCAGCGAACTAGTCGGCTTGTCTGTACACGATGACCCCACTGGAAAGTTCCCGCCGCAACCTCAGGGTTCCAGAATTCCCCTTCAAGCGCGGCGGGCTCACACTTGCCGGCCTTTGCGCTTTACCCGGTTTGCTATCCGTCCTACAATGAACTGCAGCTAGCACAGACTGGATTGGAAGTTGCACAGCGGCCGTTTCCCCACGTCAGCGATTCCCAGTTAGATCTAAGAAAAATTCACGTCTTCGGACATCACGGCCTTTGTATCCGGCATCTGTGTCTGCAGTCCTGTCTCTGGTCTGCAACCATCAAGCCGGCTCCCGGTTAGCAACGCTTGCGAGGAACGCGAGGCTCACATGCACTTAGCTTCTGGACGCGCTTTTACTATCGCCACACTCTCCTGTCTGGTCATCTTCCTTTGCATTGCCAATTCCGCGCTGGCGCAAACGCAGAACAAGACTGCGCCAAAACCTGTTCCCGCAGCGTCGCCAGCCGACCCGATTATCGAACCAGTTGCGCTGCCAACTCCGCCAAGTGGTGAAACGCCCTCTGCCGCCCAACAAAAAGCTCCGGGCGACTTCACTCAGGGTCCGGTCATCACCAACACCGACCTGATTACTTTTACGGTGACGGTAACAGACACCTACGGACGCTACGTCTCAGGCTTGGGCAAGGCCGCTTTCTCGGTGTTCGATGAAAAGAAACCGCAGGAGATAACTTACTTTAGCGACGATGATTCCCCGGTTTCAGTTGGCGTAATCTTTGACGTCTCTGGATCGATGGGTGGCGATAAGATCAAACGCGCGCGCGATGCTCTGTCAAAGTTTGTCCAGACCAGTCACAACATGGACGAGTATTTTTTGATCGCCTTCAATTCCCGGGCGCAGCTGCTACTCGACAAAACTCGTGACGGGAATCAAGTGCTCGACAAGCTCACCTTCGTGCAAACGAGAAACAATACTGCGTTGTACGACGCCTGCTATCTTGGGGTTGAGAAGGTCCAGCGCGGCACCCACCCCAAACGTGCGTTGTTGTTGATAAGCGACGGGCAGGACAATAATTCTCGCTACACCTTCAATGAACTGCGCCGGCTGCTGAAAGAGTCGGATGTGACGCTTTACGGCATCGGCATTTTGAGCGGCAGCGACGCCGGCAGCGGGTTAGGGATGGAAGGCCAGGGCATCCTGGATGAACTTGCAAGTGTCTCCGGCGGCAAAGCCTTCTTCCCCAGAAGCAGTGCTGAGATGGACGACATCTTCGAGCAGATCGCACTCGAATTGCGACACCAGTATTCAATTGGTTACAAGCCGGTGAACTTCAACAACGACGGGCGTTGGCACAAGATTAAGGTGAGAGTGACGCCGCCGCGTGGCTTACCGCGCCTGTTCGTTCGTTCTAAAGAAGGTTACTACGCTGTTCCCAGTTCCCGCTGATTCCGAAACTGGTGGAATCGATCCTTTTGCTTATCAGCGTTGCCGTTTCGGCAACGCATGAACTCTCCTGAACATCTTCATAACGTCGTTCCTGGCTCAAGCTTTAGCCTTGAACGGGCCGTCAGCAGACGCTGCGGTTTCGCAGGCAAGGCCACTGCGGGGTAAACTTGCCTCAGCAGAGACGGGGCGCGTGGGCATTAATTGTTATTGGATCTCTATTTGAGTTAGGACTACTGATGAAACTGGCCAGAGAGAGTATGGGAGTTAGTAAGAGACGCCGCCTGGGATTGATCTTAGCGCTGAGCTTCGCAGCACTGGCCGTGATTGGCGCAAACCCGGGCGTAACAGCCAGGATGCAGACGCGACCGCGCAACGCGGTTACAACCACCAGAGCTACGCCGACGCCAACCCCGACTCCTGCCCCGCGTCCAATTCAACCTATCAACCGGCCGGTGTCTACGGCGACCGCAACTCCGACGCCCCGTTCAACTCCGGCGGCCTCGCAAGCTCCGGTTGACCACGTCACTCCGATACTCGGCGAACCCCCACCACCGCCAGTGCTGAAGCCGAAACCGACGCCGACACCACCGGAGGAATTTGGCGAGGACGAGATCATCAAAGTAAACACGGAGTTGGTTACTCTAAACGTTCGCGTGATCGATCGAGATAATCGCCCAATCGGCAACATCCGTCAGGAGGAGCTTCACGTTTTCGAAGATGGCGTGCCCCAGCCGGTTGAAACGTTTACACGCGAAGAAGTGCCGATTAGTTATGGACTGGCGATCGACACTTCCGGTTCGCTACGCTCGCAGTTGCAGGGTGTGATTGATGCCGGCAAATCTATCATCAACAGCAACAAGCCGGGCGACGAAACCTTTCTGGTGCGATTTATTAGCAGCGACAAGATCGAGACTGTTCAGGACTTCACCGCCAGCAAAGATCAGTTAATGGACGGACTAGATGAACTTTATGTTGAGGGAGGCCAGACGGCCATCATCGATGCGGTCTACGTCAGCGCCGAACACGTGGCTGAATACAAGAAGGGCGATGATAACGACCGACGGCGGCGCGCCCTAATCGTAATTACTGATGGCGAAGACCGGAACAGCACTTACTCGCAGGAGAAGCTATTTGCGCGACTACGCGAAGAGGACGTACAGATTTACGTGATTGGTTTTGTTAAGGAGCTGGACAAGGAAGGTGGTCTTATTCGCAAGAGTCCGCGCGACAAAGCGGTCAACCTCATCAACAGACTTGCGACTGAAACTGGCGGACGTGCATTCTTTCCGGATTCGCTTTCTGAGCTGCCGCAGATTGCTGCCGAAATTGTGCGAGACCTGCGCACCCAATATGTGATTACCTACAATCCGACCAATAAGGCGCGAGATGGTTCCTTCCGCTCGATTAAAGTAGCGGTCGACGAAGGTTCCAGCCGAGATAAACGCATTGCCCTGACCCGGAACGGACGCATCGCACCAAAGGGCGAACGGCCTTCGGTGAAACTGCCGGGGCCGCGAGCTATAACCAAACCCGGGGGCGGCAACAATAAAACGCCATAGATTTGCCGGACCCAATCGTGGTAGATCTTTCAGGCTAGCCCCCTTTTTCATCCACTTGCACTATAATGCGCCCGCTCTTTTAGTCTCGGCCCACTAATCGGGGAGGACTTGCAATGCCTTGTGATCCTAATTTTCTAGAGAACATCCCAATGTTCCAGCTGCTGAATGAAGACGATCGAGTCGCGCTCGCAGCGGTTATCGATGAGTTATCGGTCCCGGAAGGACACACCCTTTTCCAAGCTGGAGATCCCGGCGATTCACTTTTCATCGTCCGCGGCGGCGCGATTGAGCTCTTCATCAAAGACACCGCCGGCCAGAAGATCGTGCTTACCACTGCTGATACCGGAGATCTGTTCGGCGAACTGGCCATGCTTGATACGGGTCCGCGCACAGCCACCGCGCTCGCCCTCACGGACAGTGAAGTGCTGGTCCTTGATCGTGACGATTTGGTTTTGCTGTTTAAAAGAAAGCCCGAAGCGGCGCTACACATGCTGGCCGCGCTCAGCGGCTTGACGCGCAAGGCTGATGAGCTGTTGCGTACGCGCGTCTCCCGCAACGTCAATGAGGAGATGGAGGTACATTCTACAGCCTTACTGAGAATCGCCGATTGGATTGCCTGGTTTAGCGGCAGCATGCCTTTCCTGATCCTCAATGGCGGCTGGTTCATACTCTGGATTGCACTTAACACCCTGCCTCTGGGCGTGCCCGCCTTCGACCCTTATCCTTTCGGCCTCTTAACTATGATCGTGTCGCTAGAGGCGATCTTCCTTTCATGCTTCGTGCTAATCAGCCAGAATCGCCAGGCGCAAAAGGACAAGGTCCGTTCCGATATTGAATATGAGGTGAATATCAAGGCGGAGTTGGAGGTCGCTCACCTTCACGAGAAGACGGATCGGATGTACGAAAACATGATGGCAAGGTTTGAAAAACTGGAAAAAGGCATGATCTCGCACCCACTGTGAGTGGTTGAATATCCGAAGGCGTTAATCAACTCGTTTCAATGAACGTCAGCGAGCATCTTGCAAAAGACCGCTGGGATCCTGAACCTCGCTGGCCGGCCTTACATTGCGATCCTGGCAGGGCCAGTAAAGATGGCTGGTCGCCCTTGTTTTGTTCCTAGCCATGGCTCTCAGCTCGGATAGTTATAACTTCAAGGGTGACGATGCGCCTGGTGTTTGATGTTGTGTCGAGCTTCCGCCTCTTCCACCGAGTGGCTCTGAGTAAGGTTTAAATCCTTCTTCGACATGGCCACCAGTTTTTGATAGTGAGCGTGCAGGGTCTTGATTTCTGCTTCGGTCAAGTCTTCAACATCAATCAGTCTGTTACTCGCGCCCTCGAGCGCCGCCACAATTTCGTTCAGCTTCAGATGGATGGCCAACGCGTCCTTGTTTTGACTGCGTTGAATCAGAAACACCATCAGAAACGTAACGATCGTTGTACCGGTGTTAATTACCAACTGCCAGGTGTCGGAAAAGTGAAACAATGGCCCGGTAATGATCCAGAGAATAATAATTGAGAGCGCGATAATGAAGGCCGTCGAAGTTCCCGTCGCCTCGGTAGCCTTGCGCGATAAGCGCTCCAGCATTTGACCGAAACTATTTCCCTTTTTTTGCACCATAACTACCTCCGCGAAACTACTGTCGGTTGACTGAGAAGGATATCTTACGCTGAAGGGTTAGGTGAGGTCGCGTTTTATGCGGGCTAAAAGTCTATCGACACCCCGAGCTTTGCTCCAAGACGTGGACTGGCTTCGTGTTTTCCCGCCACCACTCCAAAATCGAGCGTCGCATTCTTTCGGAACTGGTAATTTCCGCCAAACGTAGTTTGCAGAAGGGCCTGGCCCAGATCGAAATTCTTACTGGTAGCGCCCACGAGTTCAATTCCCAGCTGAAGCTTTGGACAAAACTCCTTCACCAGAGAGCCGCCACCAGTGAACACCGTCCCGCGAGTTTTCAAAAACCCTACAGCGCCAGTCGTTTCATTACCTGAAAACAGAATTCCACCATTGAGTCTTAACGTCGTCCTGTTTGTAACTGATTTCTGCAGGATGCCGTTCATATAGAAATCAGAGAGTCCCGAGCCCAGTCCCCTTTCAACGTCGCCGGTGGGAATTTCGAAGTTGGCCGCGATCGCGAGTGCCGGCCGGCGCGAGTGCTCGCGTTCCTTAAGAAAATTGTACTTAACGGAGAAGTTTGTATCGCCGATTCCTGAAGGCCTCCCGGGAACTGTGCCCGCAGCATTGAAAATCGTAAGCAACGGGGCTTCGATGCCGATCTCCACTCCATCCAGGAGTCCGTAGTCAAGCTCGAAGTCAGCCGTGTTTTGTTTCGTACTGGGATAGGAAACACGTTGCAAGAGATCGAATTCGTTGCTGAAGCTAAAATGGAAATGACGTTTAGGCGTGGTGTCTACGTCGTCCGTGATAAACGGCTGTTGGGCATTTACGGTCGCTGCGGCAAAAGCGAGCAGCAACGAAACGAAACTGAGGTGGCAAAGAGTAGAGCTCTTGCGTCGCTTAGTCATTGGCCGCCCATTGTAAGAGTTGCCGGGATTTGTTCAAGGGAATAATTATTGATTGGGGAAGTCGTGATCACGTCCCCGGCAAGGCTCGCAAGGCTTCGCTCAAGTGAGAACGATCAGCGAGTGAATGCAATAGCGGACCTTCTGAAGGGAACTCGACGACGCTCACCGACCCCACCGGGCAACCGAGCCGATAACGAAAGCGGCCCACGTCTATCCCCAACAGGCTGCAGAGTATGATTCTTATGGTCGCCTTGTGAGAAACGACCAGGACGTTACCATCGGCAAACTGCTTTTTGATCTCATCAATCGCCTGCAATCCGCGCCGCGCTACGGTGGTCGCCAGCTCTCCGCCACTGGGTGGATGCCAGGCCGGATCGGCAAGCCAACTTACATAGTCGTCATGATACTCGCGCGCCACGCTCTCCCTGGTTTGCCCTTCCCATTTGCCATAGCCGATCTCATTGAGATTCTCACTCATCTGCATTGCAATTCCTAACTCATCGCAGAGCGGCTGAGCGCTGGCAATACTTCTTCTTAAACCGCTGCAATAAATCGCGCGCCAGGAGTTGGAACTGTAAGCGTCGGCGAAAGCCCGGGCCATCTGAGAGCCTTCAGTTGTCAATTCGGGATCAAGACCGGAGCCGCAGAAGACGTCTGCGCGGCTGAGTTCAGTTTGTCCGTGCCGCAGGAAATAGACAGTCAAGCTCATTTTGGGGAAGGCAGGGCGAGCGTAGGAGTTTGCGAAAAGTTGTCTGCGAAGCTACTTAGCTCGGACTGAGCCGCTAATCTTTTTCTTCGTGGTTTCGCCAGTCTTTAAGACTGGCAATCCCAGATCGACATCGCCGTGTGGTTGCGGAATTACGTGCGTCGCGACAACCTGGCCAACCTTTTTGCCGGCGGCAGCGCCCGCATCTACCGCAGCCCGCACGGCCGCAACATCGCCTCGGACGATCGCCGTAACCAGGCCGGCATCGATTTTTTCCCAGCCAACCAACCGCACGTTTGCGGCTTTGACCATCGCGTCAGCCGCTTCGATCATTGCTACCAGGCCCATGCATTCAACCATGCCGAGTGCTTCTGCCATAGATGCTCCTTAAGGCTGCTAAGTGTGTAAAACTTAATCCCTCGCCCTGAATTTGTCCAGAGTGTTGGTGGCGGCTGCTGGGAAGAGATCCTGGCGATATACCGGCCAGGCATCGTGGAGATAGATAAGAAACGGAAGCCACCAGATCAGATCGTTTGTTATTGACAATACAATTGTCGCCGCTGGCCACATGCCGTACCAAATCAACCGGAAGAGACCGATTGGCCCAAGCACTTTGCCCGCCAACCCCACCGCGGCCAGCAACCAGCCGCGCTCCGGAACCCGTGCCACTTCGAAGTAGATAATCCCGTAGAGCCCAACCACCATCGCCAGACACGCGAAGACTTGTGGATGGTTTTGCAGCGGCATGCCGGCATACCGAAACAACCATTGCGGGTCCCAAACTGAGTAGAGGCCCCAGCTGACGTTGTAAATTCCGGCAGCACAGAAAACTAAACGATGGAATTTTCGACGTGGGATGTGTCTTTCGGAGTTCAGCTGTCGTGTCATCACCACCCACCCGCTACCGCGTAAGTGCTACGACATGACTGACGGCCGACTTTTCCCGCAGTGCTTCTTCGATCGCTTCCTTAAATTGCACCGGAGTAGTGTTCGGATTGAAACCGACGAAACGTTTTACGATGCGGCCGGCAGGTGAAACTACGTAAGTCTGGGGAACAACATCACGCTCTTGCATGAGAATATGAGCGAGATCTTCCGGAACCCAACCAATCTTGTATTGGACCCGGAAGTGACGAATCCACTCATGCACCGGCTTGGCTGACGCCTCGGCATTTTCAGTAGACAGCCCGACCACTCTCACTCCCTGAGACCAAAAATGCGCTTGCAGTTTAACGAGTTCGGGAATCTCCATCCGGCTTGGGCCAAGCCAAGTGGCCCAGAGGTTTATCACCAGCACCTGGCCTGAATAATCTGAGAGTCTAAACGACGAACCACGCGCTGATTTTAGTTCAGCCTCAAGAACACTCGCGGGCAGACTGGTCAGGTGCGGCAGTGCAGGTTTAGGCGTGGCAGAGCCTTGTTGGAGCGCGGTTCCAAGACTCAACGTCGCCGCCAGCAGGGATACCAGGACCAAGGCGATGAACGGAGGTACTCGCATGGTTAGCTCAGTTTCTCAGCGAGTGGATCGGCGCTGGAATGCGGCCGCCGCGGCGGATGAAAGCAGCGGAAGAAAATGAGTTGACCGCCATGATCGGTGCACTGCCAAGCAGGCCGCCAAACTCAACCATCTCGCCAACTTCGCGGCCGGGAACCGGAATGATGCGCACGGCAGTCGTCTTATTATTCATCACGCCGATCGCCATTTCATCGGCAATGATTGCGGAGATTGTCTCGGCAGACGTCGAGCCAGGCACGGCGACCATGTCGATACCCACCGAACAGACGCTGGTCCAGGCTTCAAGTTTGTCGAGCGAAAGCGCACCGAGTTGCGCTGCTTCGATCATGCCCGCGTCTTCGGAAACGGGAATGAACGCGCCACTCATGCCGCCAACAGATCCGCTGGCCATCGCCCCACCCTTCTTCACCGCATCCGTGAGCAGGGCCAGCGCGGCGGTGGTGCCGTGGGTTCCCGCTCTTTCAAAACCCATTGCTTCGATAATGTTTGCCACGGAATCACCCGGAACCGGTGTAGGCGCGAGTGATAAATCAATAATTCCGAATGGTAGTCCCAGGCGGCGCGCGGCTTCCCGGCCCACCAGTTCGCCGGCGCGCGCGAGTTTGAACGAAAGTTTCTTGATGATCTCGGCCAGGTCCTGTAGCGGAAGATCCGGAGCAGCACGCTTCAGAGCGTAATTAACAACCCCAGGGCCAGACACACCACAATTGATGACTGCTTCGGGTTCGCCAACACCATGATAGGCGCCGGCCATGAAGGGATTGTCTTCAACCGAATTCGCAAAACAGACAAACTTTGCACAGGCGATGCCGCCTTCACTGCTGGTGCGCTCGGCTGCTTCCTTGATGATGATTCCCACCTGCCGCACTGCGTCCATATTTATGCCGGCGCGCGTAGTTGCGACATTGACAGACGAACATAACCGGGTGGTAACGGATAGGGCTTCAGGAATGGAGTTGAGAAACTCGCGCTCGCAATCGGTGGCGCCCTTGTGCACCAACGCCGAATAACCACCGATAAAATCAACGCCGACAGCAGCGGCGGCCTCGTCAATGGCGCGGGCCAGATCGATAGGATCGCCCGACGCGCCTTCCAGAATCATCGAAGCTGGAGTGATAGCGATCCGCTTGTTGGCGATCCGTATCCCAAACTCGTCGCCAATCGCATCCACAGTTTCGACCAGGCGATCAGCGAAGCGGTGGATTTTCTCCACGGCGCGCTCAGCGATGCGCGGGACCGTTTCGCCGGCACAGTCTCGCAAGCTCAGACCCAGCGTCACTGTGCGAACGTCCAGGTGTTCCATTTCCGTCATCGCGACGGTTTGAAAAATTTCTGACTGCGAATATTCCATTACGCTTAGTTTCGAGTTTCAAGTTTCGGGTTTGAAGTTCTGGTTTTCCAGCTCGAGATGTAAGGGCTACGATAGCAGACACCTCTGAACTTGAAACTCGAAACCTGAAACTCGAAACCGTTTTAGACAATCACCTTGTTCAAGAGAATGACCACGAGAAACAGCACAAACAAGATAGCAGTAACGAGGACAAAGCGGAGCCCGGGATCATCGCCTGCCTCATCCCATACAACGTTGGATATCTGCCGCACTTTCCGTACGCGATGTATCACGTTGCCCTCAACGTCTCGCGCCAGCGTGGTAGCTCGCTGAAGCCTTCCGCCCACTGATCCACGGACGTCCGCGCCGGCCGGAGGTTTGGGAACCGCTTCAGGCCTCTCAAGCGCCACGGTATCTACGACAGGTTTCTGGGCCGCGACTTCGGCACCATCGAGGGGGGCAGTGTTTTTCGAAGTCGTCTCTGCTGCTAGGGCCGGTACGTCCGCCTGAGCTTGCTCAAACTTTGCTGACGCCTGGGCGTCACCACATTGAGGACAGAAAAGGGCTACTTCACGAATTGAGGCACCGCAACTGGGACAACGTCGGGCAATTTCCGGTTCAGGCATAGTAGGAATTTCGAATTTCGGAATACGGATTTCGGATTTCGTGCATGTTCGGGTTTGTTTTCACGTTTGCAATCCGAGTTCCACGGTTGTCTCTAAATCCGCAATCCGAATTCCGAAATTCAGATGCGATGCATCGCGTTGAAGAGATCCTCGCGTTGCGCGTAGATTCGAACTCCAAGCTTTTCTCCCTCATTGCGCAACCGCTCTTTCAATTCGGCCGCGCTTTCTCGGGCACGCGCACTGTTGGCGATAATCACCATGGCAAACTTTCCCTGCACAACCGTCTGATTAATATCAGCGATGCTGCACTCCGCTTCGGCGAGTATCTTGGCAACTCCGGCTACTATACCCGGATGGTCTACGCCGAACACCGAAATAATCATCCGGTCTGCCGAGCCTTCCGGCGCCCGTGAACTGGCGGCGCCGCCTGAGGGCAAGAATTGTAGAGAGGAATATCCCGATCCGTTGGCGTTAAGCAGAGGTTCGATTTCTCGATAAACATCGGTGACAAGTTGTTCCACGGCTTGTTCATCCGCTGCCGGACCCAGGCGTTCGTAGACCGCCCTTGTCAGCCGGTAAATCAAATCTTCGTTTGCCATATGAGAACAGTGATGAGTACTGAGTGATGAGTAAAAGTTACAACTCATTACTCATTACTCATGACTTTCTTACCGTCTGCCATTATCCTGAGCTAATTTCACTGCCGCCTCGCGCATCTCTTCCGAGACCGTATCGGTAATGTCTACGCGATCGACTATGCCGACTACTGCAGCTTCAATTGCCATTTCTTGATTGCCCATCGCCGTCCGCGCCGCTTTTCCAAAAGCACAAATCACCATCTCGCCGGTGCCGGCGCCCAACCGATCGGCAACGATAACAATATTCCTGGTTGGCTCTTTTTCCAGATCGTAGGGGTGCACTACCAGAAAGCGAACGCTTTCAAGATCAGGGGATTTCTTGGTAGACCAGACTGTGCCGACTACTTTTCCTAAAAACATTTGTTTCGAGTCGCAGTTTCAAGTTCAAGTTTCAAGTTCCCGGTTTGTTGCTAACTTGGAACTTTAAACTCGAAACTCGAAACCTCCCTTAGCCTTTTGCAAACACTTCCGCCGGTTCGCCGATGTCGCGCGCTGCCGGAGTGATAATTGTTTTCGCGTTGATGTAGATCTTCTCGCCTTTTTGAATTGCCCGTTTGACATCGTCTTCACTTACGAAGTCCACCACCTTATTGCCGTTTGTCGCTTGCGTCGGCCTGGTTGACGAGGCTGAAGAAGCCGCAGATCGGCCATTATCGCCTGACTGGTTTCCTGGTCCTGCATACATGCTTCCAGCTTCGGCCTGGGTCTCGCGCGACGCTTGCGTTTCACTCACCGTTGGCGACGGCTCCGGCGGTCGTCCGGCTAGAAATCGATCGACTATCGCGGCGATATCTTCGCGATTAATCTTGCCCGGTTCGGAACCCACCGCGGCTTGAGCCTTTGCCGGCACCGCGCTCTGGGT
>JANLYH010000221.1:0-6080 GCA_031365545.1 Pyrinomonadaceae bacterium
GCGGCGGCAAAATTGCCGCCAATCCTTATTCCCGCCCCAGTAGTATCATTGCTGGTGAATATGCCACCATTGATATCCAATGCACTCCAACGACCGCCGTTGTTGATAGTGACCACAGTAGTCCCATCCACCGTGAGGGAACCGGAGTCCATGCGCGCATTTGCCGACGAGTTTGCGGTGGTGGTGGTGCCCATGTTCAAGGCTCCGGTGATATGCACCGCACCACCGTTTATATAAAGACCAGCGGTTGTGCTTCCTGCCGTCGGCTGGGCTCCACTGTTTAGGTTTAGCGCGGTCCGGCCAAGAAACAAGCTGGCCGCATTCAAATTACCACCGGGCACAGAAATCAGGTTACCGTTATTGGTGCCGGGATCGGTGGTCAAGCCGCCGTTGAAGTTTGCTGTCCCCGAGGATACCAGCAGACCTGACGAACCGGTGGTGATGTTGGACGATGCGCTCGCTGTGAGAATGCCGCCATTGATTACCAACTGGCCGCTGACAATATTCGCCGCTGCAGCACCGTATGAGCCCGCGCCGATCGCCAGAACACCACCGTTAGCCGTTAGGTTGCCGGTAGTCGTGCTGGTGCCCGTCAGGTTCAGCGTGCCCGCACCGCTCTTGGTGAGTGATAGTTTCTTCGCGGAACCGTCGTTGATCGCCCCCGCATAGGTTGTCGTGGTTGTCTGGTTGACAGTGAGCAGCGTTGTTCCGGCTCCCGCTGAGTTGTCGGTGATCGTTCCACTGGCGCCCGAGAGTGATCCTGCGGTCCCCGCATTGGCATTGAGGTCCAATGTGCCGCCTCCGAGACTAAGCAATACTCCGGTGGGGATCGCGGTGGCAGCGCCCGCCTGCAAAGTGCCGCCATTGATATTCAGCGCAGTACCGACAGCAGTCGAAAAAGAGTTGCCGCTCCCGCTTAACGTGAGAATGCCAGCCCCGATTTTGGTGAAACTGCCGGAGGCACCGGTAATCACACCGCTGAGAGTGAGGTCGTTTCCATTTGTATCGAACGTGCCCGTAGTCCCGCCGGCCAGCGTTACATTGTTAGCCAGACTTAAACCGGCTGCTGTCGCCTGCAATGTCGAATTGCCCGAAACGCTCAAGTCGCCCGTGCTGAGAGCGGAGTTGTTCCCCACACCGATAGTTCCAGCGGCCAGGGTCGTGCCAACCGAACCCGCGGACGGACCATAGGAGTTAGCTACCGAGAGCAGGAGGGTGCCGACACCATTCTTGGTCAGCGTGCCGCTTCCGCTGATTGTTCCCGAAAGTGTCAAGGTGTTAGCCTGCGTATCAACCGTCGAATTCGCACCGCTGGAAATGACGATATTGTTCGCCAGATTCAGCCCAGCCGCGCCTGATTGCAGCGTGCTCGTACTCGCGACGCTGAGATCACCCGCGCCAAGCGCCGAATTGTTACCAACCTGGAGTGTTCCCGCGCTAAGAATCGTGCCAGTGGTGCCAGCGGAGGGTCCGTAACTGTTTGCGTTGGTCAGCACCAAAGTCCCATTGCCAGTTTTCGTGATAGTCCGCGTACCAGTTCCGTTGGCGATTGGGCCTGAGATCGTCAGCGTACTGCCGCTGCCGGTTACCGACATGGTCGTATTCTCTTTCAGGCTGAGGTTCGCCGCGATCGTGTTGTTGTTTGCGCTGCCGACAATCGAAGCGCCACCGCCGCCATTGTCCAATGTGATCGTATTGGAGCCGCCCTGAGCGATCGTGTAAGACGTTCCGCTCGCAGCGAAGGTTAGGCCTCCGACGGTTGCATTTTGATCCAGTGTCACCGTGAGCGCGCTGGGTGCTCCACTCACAGTTCCGAACGTCACCGCCGCAGTCGCCTGGTTTGGAGGCAACGTGCTGCTGGTCGGACTTGTCCAATTCGCTGTCGTGCTCCAGGTGCCACTCGCTGCCGAGTTCCAGGTGAAGATGGGTTGGCCGGCTGCGATCGTCAAAGTGATAAACCCGCCCGATGTCCCAAAGGCGTAAATGAAACCGGTTTGAGCGTTCAGAACGTGCGCATTGGATGCGCTCGCTGTCGTCCAAGTGCTATCCAACAACCCTCCGCCAGTGCCGGTGCCGCTGATTGAGCCGGAGTATTGAATCAAATTGTAGGTATTCGGTGTGGTAAACCCCGTTGTGCCACCTTCCAGGTAGATATTAAATCCCCCACCGTTGAGGACGAGACCATTCGATGTCGTCACGACGATCCGATCATTTGCTGGAGTCGCATTGAATTCAAAGTTGTAGATCGAACTGGCGTTCATGGTCAGCGATCCCAGCGTCAGTGTGCCCACGCTATTGCCGGCCGCGATGGTGCCGTTATTTGTCACTATTCCGCTAATCGTACCGGTGCCGCCGAGGGTTGCGCCGGTTGCAATAGTCACCGCCCCTGATCCCGTCGCGGAACCGGTCGTGTTATTCACCTTCAAAGTAGTCCCGGAGTTAACCGTCGTGCCGCCTGAATAGGTGTTCGCACCTTGCAAGCCGAGCACGCCATTCGACGCCGTGGTTTTCACTGTCAATGCACCGCTACCACCGTTACCGACCGAACCCGCCAGCGTCACGGTATTCCCGTTCACGTCGATCGTGCCGCCGCCTGACGCCAGCGTAACTCCAGCCGTTCCAATGGAGGTCAAATCGCCCGAACCGTTCCCGCTAAATGCAGGGGCATACAGCAAGGTGCCGCCATTGAGGGTGAGTCCGCCATAGTTTGCGCCGCCCAAGGCATTGATCCCATTGATTCTCAACGTGCCGCCTTTCAGAACGGTGCCGCCACTGTAGGTGTTCCCGCCGGTCAGCACCACCGTGCCGTCGCCGGTAATTGCAGTGGTATTTGCGGTGCCCGCGCCGCTACCAGCCAGCGTGCTGCTGCCGACCGTCAGGCTACCACTTCCAGCAACGAGACCCGCAACCGTAAAGGTATTGCCTGTCGAGGCAGATAGCCCCCCTCCGGCACCGTTTAGATTGACGGTGCGCAGATTCGCCCCGGCGTTATCCAATGAGAAAGTCGCATTGGCGACCAGTGAGCCGCTGTTCAGGTTCAAGGCCGCCCCCGTCGCAATCGCACCCAAGTTCGCGTTTGCCGTGATCATCGTCGTGCCTTCGTTCAGAAAGGTCTGGCCCGTGTAGGTATTAGTTCCGCCGAGTAATAGAGTGCCCGCTCCTGCCTTTGTAATGACGTTCGTGTCACCCGAGTCGCGCCCATCGGAAATAATGGCGTTGAAGTTCATGAATCCCAACGTGTTGTTTTGCCAGATGACGCCTTCCTGAGTTCCGGTCGGAGTGGTGATGCGCGCGATTTGCCACACAGGCTGCACCGCAAGGCCGGTGTTATTACTTTGCACCGTCACGTTATTCGCACCCATGTTCGGCGTGACGAGGAACGCGTTGCCCGTGAGCAGGGTCTGCGTACCGGACGCCAAGGCCGTAAGGTTGAGCGTCGTCGCAGTCGATGTGTTGAAGCGGACGGTGGACATCGACTTTTCACCCCCGCTTCCGATCGTCGTGGTGCCAGCGGCTGTCACGTCGAAGTTTCCCACGCTCGTGGACGAACTCGGTGTGGTAGTCACGTAAAAGCCGGTCACCTGGCTGCCGCCGATGATAGTGTAAGGCGATGTCCCCACGCCACCAGCGCCTGCCAGATTCGTGCTCGCGAAATCATACAATCCGACGGTCGCGTAGCCACCCGCAGCACCGGCTCCGCCAGTGTTCGTCCTGAACGATCCCAAATTGCCGCCAGAAGTGCTGGCTCCGGCGGTAGTCGTGGTAATCGTGCCAGTCGCAGCCACATTGCCGGCATTGTTAATTGTGGCCGGTCCTTGGAACCGCAGCGTCGCACCGATCGGGGGGGTGCTGATTGCACCGAGAACCAAGGTAGCGCTATTGCTGGTAGTGATCGAACCCAACCCGGAAATCAGCGTCAACCCATTGACGGTCTGTATGCTGCTCGCGGACGCACCCGCAACTTGGAGGCTGCCACCGCCTAGCGTCAGCAGCGATGAGGAACTAATGATGTTTGTCGTGGGTGCACCCGCCGCAGAGAAATCAAGCTTCAGCGTTCCCACACTGACCGTCGTGGCACCGGTGTAGGTGTTGGCACCCGAGAGCGTCACCGTCCCAAGACCAGTCTTAGTGATACCTTGGCCCGTGCCGGAAATGACCCCTTTGAATGCAACTGTGCCGCCCGAAGCCGCAGTCAGCGTGGCTGAACCGCCGCTGGCCATCGTGAGTGAGCCGGTGAAGGTATTGGTTCCAGTTGTGTTGTCGCCGCCGATGGTGCGATTTGAATTCGTGCCGGCATTGGTGTTGAGGTTGTTGCCGATCGAAATTCCGCTGCCGGTCAGAAGGAGCGTCGCCGCGGTTCCGGTCGCCCCGCCGTTTCCGACGAAAACCGTGCTCGTACCGAGCGCACTATTGTTGCCCGCTTTCAGTATTCCGGAGTTGATTTCGGTGTTCCCGGTGTAGGCGTTGCTGCCGGTCAGGATCGCCGTGCCGGTAAAGGAACTTCCAAGGATGACTTTCCCAGCTCCCTGAATACCGCTGCCGCCGCCGTTGTTGACCGTCAGTGTCTGAGTGCCGAAGAAAGTAAGGTTCTTGCCGTTGTTGTAGATGTCCTTTGCCGTGATCGTCAGATTGCCCGAGGTGGCGTCAAATTCGTTGGCATTCGAAGCCGACTGCAATGCGATGGCGTCGATGGTAATGCTCTGCGCGTTGATCGAGTTGTTTTCGATTTTGAAATAAAGGTCCCAGTTTGCCCCGACCGCGCTGGTGAGATTGAAAGAGCCTGCGCCCACATCGAACAGAATGTTCCTCCATGCGGTGAAGCCGCCGTAGTCGTTGAAGGAATTGAGCCCCGTCGTGCCGGCAAGATGGACGTCATTGCCCGATCCGCTGGTGGCGGTGTTGTTGTCATCCCAGTTTGCGCCGGTTGACCAGTTGGTGTTCACGCCACCACCGTCCCAAATGTTGGCCGCGAAACTGGTTGGCGCGGAACCGGAGAACCAGATGACGGCGGCGGGGAGCGCTGCGGTCTGCACGAATGCCGAAATGGAGCGGAAGCAAATCCGGGGCGTGCGGCGCATGGCGGGGAAGGGCGACGGCAAGTGGTCGTGCTTGGAGGCGATGGGGCGTTTCATAGTGAAGATGGGCGTGACGGGATTGGTTCGAGGTCTGGCGGTCGCGAGACTTCGGGCGCGTGTTCTATCCCCGGCCCCGCCGTTTGTTTAACAAGCGCCCGCCATATTTTTCACAAATCGCGGATGTCCCACGCGGCCGCGGCGTTCCGTCCTACACGAATGCGGCAGCGCCTCGGGGACAATTCGCGTTTTCAAACTCGCGTTGCTTTCCCGCGGACGGCTGGCACTTTGGCCACCTCTCAAATCTTGCCGACATGGTTTCCGAATGCCTTTTTCCTTTGCTCCGGCAGACCGCCCGCCGATCCATGAAGACGATTCGTTCGATCTTTGCCTCCGCCCTCGCTTTCGGAGCACTGGGCGCGTGCGCGCTGGGGTTGACGCTGCCGGTTTCCGAAGATTCTTCCGCAGGCGGAAATGCCGCGCTCGCCAAGTCGGCGGGCCGGGACACTGCGCTGCATGTCTCGGCGGCGCGGCAGGCGCTCGTCCGTTTTGAAGCGGGCGCGTTTGCCGACGGCATCGCGGCGGCGGACGTGTCGAAAGCGCGGCTCGTCGTTTTCATCGGCAGCGTTTCCGCGCCGGGCGCGCTCACGCTGCATCGCATCACGCAGGATTGGTCGGAACACGGAGCGTCAGTCCCGGCCTTCGACGCGGTGCCGCTTGCGACCATCCCGGAGTCTTCGGTCGTCGCGAAAAAATTTGTGATCGTGGAGGTGACGGAGACGGTGCGGGCGTGGCTGCGCGAGCCGGGGTCGGACTTCGGCTTTGCCATCGCGGCCCGCGGCGGCGCGCGCGTGCTGCTGGGCGCGAAGGAGGGCTCCGCGGTGGGCCACCCGGCTCAACTCCAGATCGAGACCCGCGATGCTCCGCCGGTCGCAGCATCAATGGAAGGGGATGACGGCGCGACCGGGACTCGCGCCCAGGTCCGCGCTCCCGTCGCCGGCCTTCTGA
>JANLYH010000080.1:0-2038 GCA_031365545.1 Pyrinomonadaceae bacterium
CAAGGTTCCTGTCTTGGATGTGAAGGTGATTGATCCACCATTGAGGGTGATCGGCGACGAATTGCTAATGCGGCCGCCGGGGGTGCCAGGGACGGGATCGGCAATTGCAGCTACGGAGAAGAACTGGCGCTGGCCCAAACCGTTTTGGTTGTCCACATTCAAGAGTCCCGACTGCCCGATAACGATTGGGCCAGTCATCGCTGTCAGCGTGCCAGCGGCGCGCACGTCAAACGTCCCGCCATTCGGCGCGATGGTGAGTCCGCCCGTGAAACCGCTTGTATTGAGCACGAAAAGGAAGCCGAGGCCGCTCTTGGTCAGCGTCCCCGCACCCGCCAGCGTATTTGGCGCGGTGAAGGCAAAACTGTTGCCATTGTTCTGCCGCGCCGGCGCGTCGATGATACCGCCGGCTCCGCCGATGGTGATGGTGCGGCCTCCGCCGGTGACCTGGTTTCCAAACTGCCCGAAGAGCGGCGCACCCGTGTTATCGCCAGCGTTGATGGCTTGCAGCGTGCCGCCATTGAGGGTGATGCCGTTGGCGACATCGCCGAGGCTGGTGTTGTTGAGCAGGCGCAAAGTACCGCCGCCGGATACAGTCACCGCGCCGGTGAAGGTATTGCAAGCAGTGAGCGATACGGTGCCGCCGGTAATGTTGAGGGCGTTCGCGCCGCCGAGGACGGAACTCACTGTCAGTTCATTCAGGCCAACAAACGAACCCTGTCCGGCGAGGCCACCGAAATTATAGCCCGCCGCATTCGGGACCAGCGCTCCCGAGTAGCGCACGATCCCAACGGCCCCGAGGCCCACGTTCGCACCCGTCAGACTGAGGGAATTGGGGTTGTCCGCACCCAGCAACAACGCGCCGGTGGAACCGGCGTTGATCTTGGCGATGAAGGCATTGTCCACGACATAGTTGCCAATGATCGCCGTGCCCGCGGGAACTGTAATGCCGCCGCCGACAACTCCTGCACCCGGATTGGTATCGAACTGGAATGCAACGCCGGCCGGAACGACGCCGGTGACGAAATTCTGCGGTCCACTGAAACCCAGAGCGCCCGTGGAAACTGTCACCGCGGGTATTGCACCCTGCGGCGATGCAAACGTCAGCGCGCCGATGCCAGTCTTGATGAGCGCCCCCGCTGCGACAGAGAGGGTGCCATTGACCAGCAATTCCCCCGAATCCACGCGTAAAGTGGAGGCACTTCCGGTCGTGAGGTTATTGAGAGCACTGGTGCCTCCGAGATTGCGCACGGCACCGTCATTCGCATCCCCGGCGATCCCGGTGCCGTTGAGGGTGACATTTTCCCCCGCGATCAAGCCCGAATCCAATTGCAGCACCGCACCCGCAGCAACGACAGTTTCATTGCCAGCTCCTCCGGCGCCCAAGGCATTGGTCCCCCGGACGTTGAGGATGCCGTTATTGACATTCGTCACGCCGGTATAGGTTCCAGATCCGGCAAGCACGACGGTCCCCGTGCCTCCCTTGACGAGATTGTAAGCACCTCCCAAACCCGCGCTCATATAGCCACTGGTAAGCGTGGGAGCATTCGTGACGGTAAGGACGCCCCCGGAACCCAGGATGATCGCGTTTGTCTGCGCGGCGGCGTTGAGAGTAAGGTTCGCGATGGTGTCGTTGTTCGCACCCACATCGAGGACGCCCTGCGTCACCGTGACGGAACTAGTGTCCGCGATCTGATCGGCTTGCAGCAACTTCACGTTGGCCACCAAGCCTGCCGCATTGGCTGCGTTGACGACAAGGTTTCCGGGGATTGCAGTGCCAGCCGTGGTGTTGAGTGACAACTGGCCGCCCGTGACTGTAGTGGAGCCTGCGAAGGTGTTGTTACCCTGGAGCGTGGACAGATACGGACCCGCAAACGTCACATTGCCCGCGCCACCGACAGCTCCCGCGAGAGTTAGGGAGCCAGTCGTGGCTGCGAATGTGGGGTTGCCGGTAAAGGTGGTCGCTCCGGTGACTGTCTAGTTGCTGACCGTCGGAGAAGTCAGCGTCAAGGTCGCGGTCCCCACGGACAAGGCGGCGGAG
>JANLYH010000085.1:0-2633 GCA_031365545.1 Pyrinomonadaceae bacterium
ATTCTGAGAGATCAAGCGAACACCGCGTCGCACGAACAGCGCGCCTGAGCCTTTGGGTGCGTAGAGTTTATGAGCGGAAAGCGACAAGAGATCGCAACCAAGCGCCTCCACGTTTACAGAAATGCGGCCAACAGCTTGGACTGCGTCGGTGTGAAACCAAATTTGACGTCCACGCTCGCGCTCCTCGCGGACCAGGCGTCCGATTTCTGCGATGGGTTGCAACGTGCCGATCTCATTGTTGGCGAGCATCACTGAAATCAGCATCGTGTCAGGTCGTAGCGCCCGGCTAATGTCTTCGAGCCTCACGATGCCTTCTTCGTAAGCCGGCAACCTCGTGATTTCCCAGCCTCGCTTTTCAAGTTCGTCGCAAATCCCGCGCACCGACGGGTGCTCGATCGCGGTCGTGATCACGTGGCGCTTGTGAGCAGCGTCAGTGATTCCGCGGATAGCCAGGTTGTTTGCCTCCGTCCCGCCGGAGACGAACACAATTTCGTTGGGGCGCGCGCCGATCAGAGTTGCTACTTCGCGCCGGGCGCGGTCCACCGCGGCGCGGGCTTCCTGACCGAAGAAGTGGACACTCGAGGCGTTGCCAAACTTCTCATATAGGTAAGGGAGCATGGCGTCCACAACGCGCCGGTCGATGGGCGTGGTGGCACTGTGGTCCAGGTAAACTTTTCTTGTTTCTGCCAAGTGATTACGATGGACCTCGCCAACCAGTGACGCAAAACGAGCATCAGAGGGGCAAGTTGGTTTTGTTCGAGGTCAAGCGATTCAGTCTTCGGGCAATTTGAGTCTAGGACGCACCACTGAGACGGTCAAGCGCACGGTACGAAGGCCGTTAGCATGCGTTACAATATCATCGGTTTGAAAGAGGCGGCTCTCCCAAGACAACTACGGCAGCTTAGTCGCCGTAAATCTCTGGAAGGAACGGCAAATGAAATCTCTTACGATTCCCTTGTTAATTTTAACTGCGCTCGCGCTGACATCAGTGCTGAGTATGAGAATCCCAGTGGTCCAGGCCGCCGCTTATCAGGACCAGGCGAGCATATCAACAGCCTTGGAACGCGGCTATCGCACCGGCTATTCGGATGGCTTCAGTGCCGGTTCGCGAGACCTTGCGGACCATAGCAATCGCGACTATCGCAGTAATGAGGATTATCAACGCGCTAACCGAAATTACAACGAGGCATGGGGCACGGCCGAAGACTATCGCGATGGATACCAGCAGGGCTTCGAGTTGGGCTACAGCGCTGGCTACGGACAGCGTCCCTTTGACTCTTCAATACCAGCCGGTCTCTCTCGCCGTGGCACAACTGATTCCGGCGGTACCAACATATCGGGTAACACCTCGACCAACGACAACGGACAAAACAACAACGGTCAGGTCAGCGGTGCGACAAATTTTCCGCAAGTTATTCCGCGCGATACGATTCTCCTGGTTGAGTTGGAGTCGAGTCTCTCAACCGATGCCAGCCAGCGCGGCGATCGGTTTCAGGCACGAGTGGTCGAGCCGCGCGAGTTTGCCGGCGCAGTTGTTGATGGCCGGGTGACACGGGTGAAGCGCGCTGGAAAAGTGAAGGGAACATCAGAACTTCAGCTTTCTTTTGAAACCATACACCTGCCAAACGGCAGCACCAGTGGTTTCAACGCTGACGTAGTTGAACTAATCGACATGAACCATAGAGACGACGCCGGCACGGTTGATTCTGAAGGCGGCGTGAAAGGGCGAAGCTCTACTAAAGACGATATCTCGCGCGTCGGGGCCAGCACTGGTATCGGCGCAATTATTGGCGCCGTCGTTGGTGGTGGCAGGGGCGCTGCTATCGGCGCCGCGATTGGCGGCGCGGTTGGGACAAGCAGTGTGCTCACCCAGCGCGGTCACGATGTTCGTCTCGACCGTGGCCAGCAGATGAGGATTCGCACGGCCAGCGAGACACGTATTCAGTAAGACTCCTAAGTGAAAAGCGGACGCGGAGACAGGGAGACGCGGGGACACGATGACAAGTCGTATCCCCGCGTCTCCGCGTCTCAACACCTCCGTGTCCCGCTCATTACGTTGCTCACTGACTTTGGCACCACCGACTACTTCGTGGCCGCGGTGAAGGGCGTGATTCTCGGCATCAGTCCGCAGGCGCGAATTGTTGACCTAACTCACGACATCCCACCACAGGATATCGAGGCCGCTGCTTTTACTTTACTCGCCGCTTACTCTTCGTTTCCCGCGGGCACGATTCACGTCGCTGTGGTTGATCCGGGAGTAGGCTCGTCGCGCCGGGCTATAGTGATAAAGCTCGCCAAGCAATTCTTTGTTGGCCCCGATAACGGAATCTTCAGCTACGTTTGTGACGGCCGAGCCGTGGGTTCCTTCAGAATGTTTGAACTTACAAACGAAGAGTATTTTCGCCATCCAGTGAGTCAAACTTTCAACGGCCGTGATGTTTTTGCGCCGGTCGCCGCTGCGCTGTCGTTGGGGGCAAAACCGATGGAGTTCGGGAAAGAGATTTCGGAGTTCGTCCGGCTGCCGTCGCTGCAAACAACGACTGCCGCGGACGGCAAACTGAAGGCGCGAATAATCCACATTGATCGCTTCGGCAACTGTGTGACAAACATTACGCAGAATGATTTGACGGCCA
>JANLYH010000191.1:0-2450 GCA_031365545.1 Pyrinomonadaceae bacterium
GCAAATGCGAAAGCACGCGGCCTTCGTGCGCATCGCGCGCAACCCGCTCTCGCGCACGCGGCGCTTGATGAACTCCCACACGCGCTCGCCATCGCGGGAGTCGCAGCAATCCGGGCCGATGCAGATGAACAAATGTTTTTCGGCGGAAGCGACGCCGGCTTTGGCGAGCCCCGCGGCGATGTCGGGATCCATGCGCGGCAGGCTAAAAGCGGAGCGCACCGTCTTTACCGTCATCCTCCTTTTTCAAAAGGCGCGGGGGACGTCGCCAACGAAATGTGGCGGATTCGAGAGTGGCAGGACGCGGAGCATTCCCGAGTGGCTGACTTTGCGCAGTCGCTTTGCCGCCGCACGGCGATACACCGCCGGAGCGGCTGCCAAGCGTAAGCGTCGGCATTCCAAACAATGCGTTCGCAAAGGATGATTTTGGGACGCGATGGGAGTGGATTTTCTCAGCGGCGGCGACGCAAACCGAGGATGGTCAGAAATCCGCCGAATAGCAGAGTGGCGCTACCGGGTTCGGGGACGCCTTGCACCGGATTTCCAGCGAGATTGCCGCCTTGCGATCCGAGGAGGCCCGACTCGTCGAATGAGGCGATGCCGGGATCGAAGGCCGAAGGCACTGGGACACCCAGCGTGACGACGGACCCGGCATTGATGACCAGGGCGTCGGTCGTGCTCGAATTCTCAATGTTCAGGAACGCGGGAGCGCCGCCAGTGCCGACCGTCACGAGCGCCGTATCCGTAAAGCTGCCCACGTTCAATGTCGTGCCGTTATCGACCAAGATGCTGCCCTTTCCTCCAACCGGCGTCACGAACAGATTGCCCGTGCCGTCGTCGATCGGCTTGATGTAATCGGCTCCGTCCATCGCCCCGAGACCGTCCTTGTAACCAAAGCCATAGTTGGCGTTGAAGCCGTTGTTCGCCACCGCGCCGGCCCCGCCACCACCGTTGGCAAAGCGGATTTCGATCAGATGCCAGCCGTTGCCATAGCCCGGCAGCGAGATGCCTGCACCGAAGCTCTGTGTTGGCGTGCCGAGATTGGCGCCCGCCGAGGTCGTCGTGCCAGTGAAGCCGATGCTGTAGGCGCTGTTGGTCAGCACGTTGAAGGTGCTGTTGTTGATGACGTTGATGCCGTCCACCCACACACCGGTGTTGTCGTCGATGTTTTCGAGGAAGGAGAAGACTCCGTCGTTGTCCTTGATGTAGCCGTTGTAAATCCACATCTGTCCATCCGTCCAGCCGGTGAGCGCATTCTGGGTGACAGCATTGGTCTGCGCCATCCGCGGCTCCAGCTTGATGCCGAAGTTGCCGGGGTTGAGCTGGCGGCCTGCGGTGGCATCGAACGGGCTGGTTGTGGTGCCATTCTGGATCATGCCCTCGAGCAATCCGGGGGTGTAACCCAGTGTCGTGCCGGAGATGGTGCCGCTGACCGTGGTGGTGCCGGCGGAGACGCGGACCAGACCGCTGTTGGTGACATTCCCGGTGTGCGTGATGACACCGGACGTGCCATCCAAATTCAGGGTGCCACTCACGGCGGCGACCGGCGACGTGGTGCCGCTGACGGCAGTGGCGGGCGAACCCAGAACCAGCAGCGTGCCCGTGGTGGCGGCGGCTCCGGTTGGCGTGAGTTTCAGGGTGCCGCTTTGCACCTCGACTCCCGTGAGATTGTGCGAGAGGGCGTTGGCATTGACGGTATTGTTGCCCGCGATGTGCAACGGGCTGCCGATGCCGCCCGCCGCGAGATTCAATTGCTGGCCGTTCGTCACAAAATGGCCGGTGCCGGTGAACGCTCCCGTGGAGGTAATCGTGGCGGCTCCACCGGAAGCGCCGACGATGCCGTTGTTCACAAAGCTGCCGACATTGAGCGTGGTCGTATTGGTCAGCGCCAGCGCGCCCGCATTGTTGCTCTTGTTCGAGGCGATGTCGCCCGCGTTGGAGTTCACCGAGAAGGCGCCGGAGACATTCAGCGTCTTGGTGGCTTCTCGGTGATGTAGAGGCCGTTCAGGGCAAAGCTCGCCACGGCGGATGTGGCCGGGAGCACGAGGTTTTGGGTCGTCGTCGTGTTGAAGGTCGGCGCGACCACCAAGCCCTGCGGTCCCGCGATTCCAAGTCCGCCGGTAAAGCCGCCGCCGATCGCGGCGATATTCAAACGCCCGGCACCGGCTTTAATCAGCGTGCCCGTGCCCGTCAGGGAACTGAAGCCGACTTGGTAGCTGTTGCCGCTGTCCACGCTCAGCACCTTCGTACCCGCCGCCACGGTGAGCGTGCCGAGGTTGACGATGTTCCCGGCTGCCGTCGTGCTGGTCTGGCGGTTCGCGTCGAGATAGGAGTCCGCGGAAAGCGTCACGTTATTTCCGTAGGTCACGGTCGTGTTGCTCACTTCGGCCGTCGCGCTGGCATCGTCGCGCAAGCGCAGGCGTCCGCCGTTCAAGTTGATGCTGGCAGTGCCC
>JANLYH010000180.1:0-45352 GCA_031365545.1 Pyrinomonadaceae bacterium
AGTTCTGAACCGAGATGTCTTTATCAAACGAAAGATGCGCGACTATATATTCCTTCGTGGTTGCTGCCTCGATTGTCAATCCCATCAGCAACATCGTATCGAGCGCATCGACGGGCGTCATAAGCAGTGGCTCGGCATACCAGTCGTGATAGGTCTTGCTGAGCGGCTTCAGATCATCATGGCCCCACGCGTATTTCCTGTAGCCGTTCCAGGCGTGGAGAAATTCCGTGCGGACTTCTGCGGGAGTTGGTGTCTTGCCTGGCTGGTTGGGTTTGCCTGGCTGTGGATAGGCGAGCGGAGGCCAGAGACAGATGAGCGGCAGGAGTAACGTCAGCATCTGCAGGCAGCAGCGGTTTGGGAGCGTTAAGGACATAGCTTTGGAGTCGTTGGCGTGTTGCGCGCGACTGGAGCGGTCGTCGGATTACTGAAGTCTGCGGAATTATTATCGCTGTCGGTGCAACTCCCGGTTCTGATGACCGAACGCGCATTTGAATTTGTGCTAGAGACTGCAATAAAGGCGGTCTCGAAACAGTTGGCGGTGCCACCGTAGCCAAGAAAATCGGCAATTGGCGCTCCCAACGGACAGCCACTCCCAGTCAAATTCGTAGTTCCTAAAACTAACGCAACTTTTCCGGCAGTTGCTGCGAGGTTGATGCTGCCGCTGGCGTCAGCTGTTGGTAGTCCTGCGCCGGCCGCGCCGCCCGAAGCTTCTTGAACGAGGAAGTAGTGACCGGGCAGAATAACTCCCGTCGTCAGGTTGGTTTTGTTTGTCGAGAAGTTGCTGGCAGCCGACGCGTACTGAACTGAGTATGGTGTTACTGAGAAGTCAACGGTGGTGGTGCTGCGATTGAAGATTTCGATAAAGTCGTTTGTGTACGTCGCACTCGAGTTACCGCCGCCGCCATAAACCTGGCTGATCACTAGTAGTGCAGCATCGTCATTCTGAATTGTTCCCTGGCCAACCCCGTCTGCCAGATTCGCATTGCTTACGTTCGTTAAACTAACGGTGAATGTTTCGCTGGTCTCAACGAGTGTGTCGCCGTTGACGGTAACGTCAAACGTGTAGCTGGTGTTGCCGGCAGGAATCGTGTGCGTTGTCAGACTCCGGGCCACGTAGTCGTTATCCTCAGCTGGCGGAATGTGATCGTGCGCGGTCCCGTCGGCAGTGGCTATGTCAAACGTTATCCCGCCCGCGGGCGCCGGAAATGACGAAGTAACGGTAAACGTGAAGATGGTTGCGCCGGAGTTGCCCTCATTTGCTGAGACGTCGTTGACGCTCAGCGTCGGACTATCGTCGTTCCGGATCGTCCCAACAGCCTGACCATCACTCACCGTCGCACCCGTAACATTGGTGACGTTGACGAAAAATACTTCGTTCGCCTCCACCACCGCATCTCCGTTTACAGCGACAGTGAACGCATAGGTCTGGCTGCCGGCTGCGATTGTTTGCGCTGTCAGACTTTTCGCAATGTAATCGTTGTTGGCAACAGTCGCCGTGCCGTCCGCTGTTGCTATATCAAACGAAACGCCTCCAGCGGGTACGGGAGCCGAGAGGCTGACTGTGAACGTGAAACTGGTTGTGCCGCTGCTGCCCTCATTCAGCGAGATGTCGTTAATAGAAAGGGAGGGTGGGGGCATGCAAACATTCGCCACATCTGCGGTGGGCGCAAACTGGTTGTAGGTTGAGGTGTTACGCGCGCCGCCAGAGCCGTTCGGACAGCGCTGGTTGGAATTCGCGATGCCGTTGCCTCCCGCGTCTTCGTTTACCTGTGGCTGCCCGGGGTTCAGCAACGCCAACAACCCCGGATCGTCCGCGTCGTTAGTATCGTAAACGAGTGCATCGATCAGGTTTGCCGTTGTAACCGGGGTTCCGTTGGGGAAGTTCGCAGCTTTGCCGGCGTAGATCGCCACGGCATCTGCACCGTTCTGCATTAGTCCATCGGCGAACACCATATCCACACCGGGAACTGCCGCGTTGCCGAGCGTCAAGTAACCGCTGGCGTTTGTGCTGAAACCGTTAAGATCGAAAGCGGCATACGACCTGTGATCGGAGCCATTGTAGAAAACTACGACAAGTCCGGTCAACGAAGTGTTACCGGCGCCGCCATCGTATAGTTCGACGAACTCAGTCGTGTCTGTGCCGGTCTGGTCGGAGTCAACTTCATTAATCACCACATTCGGCGGAACAAAAACAGTAACCGTCAAGATAGCCGTCACAGACAGTACGCCGCGTCCGGTGGCGCGGATTTCGCTCTGCCCTCCGGAGAACGCGGTTGCCAACCCGTTTTGATCGATCGTTGCCACGCTTGTGTTGCTGGATTGCCAAGCGAAGAGTACGCCCCTGACTTCGTTACTGCCGTGGTCAAATGCGCGGGCACTAAACTGTTGCTGCGCGCCGGCGTCGCTGGTGGCCGAGGTTGGCGAAATTTCAACGCGAACGATCGCGGGCGCACATGAAGTAAACGCCGCGCCATTTATTAAGGTGCCCGGACTGAAGGCGCGTTCGCCGCCGCTTGCAGTGAGGTGTTGGGCTAAGGATCCCGTAATGTCGGGCGAACGAGTGATGGATTGGTTGTTGTCGCCTGCGGTGTTGGGCGATCCACCGTACGACACCAGGTTAACAATCGTGCCGGACTGATCCTGCAACGAGATAACCCCGCCAGAGTTAACCAGCGAGAGGCCGCCGGTTGAAGCTTTGACTACCTGCGCTCCACCGAAGGCAGGATCGCTCGGATTGAAACTGGCGGTACCGCCGCCGAAGACCGCGATCGAGCCGCATGGGTGCAGGATAGTGGCGGCTGCAAAAAGGTGGCGGAGCGTGTCCGAACCGGTCCCGCGAGTAAAAAGCCGATAGCCACTGATGTCGATGTCGTGAGTGGTCGTGTTTACCAACTCAACGAATTCGTCTTGAGATGAGTCGCGCGTTCCATCTCGATTCGCATCCCCGGCCGCACCATCCGGCGGATCAGCAAGAAATTCGTTTGTCAAAACATCACGGCGGGCGTCGCCTCCAAACTCAATCCCAACTGGATTGCTGTCGCGACCGTCCGCACGCAACACCAGATCAACCTTACCAACGCCCCGCAAATCCGCTGGCACCAGCACGTGAACCTCGTCCATCCCCGGCATATTGGAAGTTTGGACAATCGACTCGAGAGTTAGCGCCCGACCTCCGGCGGTGGCGGAAACGGAAATCCCATTGCGTGCTCCGGTGGAAAATACAATCAGACGCAGGTTGCCGTTGGTCGGATCAAACGGCCCAGGTTGTAACGTGTCGGCATTCAGGATCATGCCATCGCCCAGTCCATCACCGGTTGTGGTAAACACACCGGGCGTGGCCCTGAGCGTAGTAACACTGCCGCGGCTCTGAAAGCCATCAGAGTTAGTTACGACTACGTCGGAGCTGCCGACTCCGGTCGCGGCCGGCACGTGGAAATGCACTTCGCCTGGAGAAACAAAAAATATCTGGGCTGGCTGGCCGTTGACAGTGACCGTGGTGCCGCCGACCGTAGTGGGGAATGTTCCATCGGCCTGCCGCTGGCTCTGTTGGGTAGTAAAGGCAAGCGCCCCGCCTAGCGCGACCGCAATGCTGTCTGGCGCTACCGCCTTGATGCTCGAAGGCTCGTGACCAAACGATGCTCTATTCAAAATCGTTGCCGAGCCGGAAGTTGGGCGCGCCGGTGTGACACTGAAATAGATTTCCGAATCGTTCTGATAGATGTCATTCGATACGCCACCGGAAAGCAAGCGCGGAAAACTGAATGCGATCAATGTGCCGTCGTCATTTAGTGAAGACATAACATCGGCAGTGGCTCCAGACGCAGTCACGTCAGTGACACGCCCAAACGTACCTGAGGGAATATCAAAAGTATAAAGCTCGACGCCACCGTCGGAATTACTGCCGGCTCCGCTAACGCTCCGGCGCGCGGCAAAAGCGATACGCGTGCCGTCGCCGCTGATTGTGGGATGCAGCGGCACTTCGGTCACGCGAGACCCCAGCGCTGTGATCTGGCGCGTGGTGTTACCGTTTCGTCCGTCAAACAAGAACACCTGCGTGGTGTTGGCTGCAGTCTGCATTGACCACACAACGCGTTGGCCGTCATCGCTGATGGCGCGCCCATATGTCATCGCCAGCGACGGCGCATTTCCGACTACCAGGCGGATCGCCGGAGTGCCCACTCGGTTCTGTAATAGCAGATCACGATTGGCGCTCGCTGTGATTCCGGCATCGCGGATATAGGCCACGTTGGCGCCGTTACCGCTGATCTTGGCGTCGCTCGCGCCCACAATGCCGGATGAGTTGGTAACCTGAGTGAAGCTAAGGGCTACGCTGTCGTAAACGAAGATTTCCAGATTGCCGTCGGAGTTTTGACTTGCAAGGTCCCGGTTTGAGGAGAAAGCGATGAAACGACCGTCATCTGTAATCGAAGGCTGAAAATTTCCGTTGCTAATGCGATTTGAAATGTCGTCTGGCGACGTGTTGGTGATCTGTATCAGCCTGGCGCCATCGTAAAGAAAGATTTCGGAGTTGGAATCATTGTTAGTTCCCAGCGCGTTGTCTTTGGAAGCAAAGACGATGCGAGACCCGTCCTGAGACATCGCCGGAGCCGGAGCTCGGGTCGCGCCCATTTGCAGAAAAGTAGCTGGGTCGACTGAGACGTTAGCGCGTAATGCGCGAAAGGCTTCCGAGCCGCCCGCGCCCGCTATATCTTCCGTCGACTCAAACGCCACGACGCGTCCGTCGCCGCTGAGGTAGGGGTTGGTGCTGATTCCTTCTTCAGTAGTGTTGGTGATGCGCCGCAGCGGCGACTGCATTCGCGCGCTCTGCCACGCCACGGCGCACAACGCCGCGGGCGCTAAAAAGACAAAGAGCAATCTTCCTCGGCGAAACATTCTCGAGTCTGCGGTCCTGCGGGCGGAGGTTAAGCGATCAGCGGTTGGATCGATTGGAGTTGGTTTGCTTTCGTTGTGGAAAACAACCACCGTCCAAGTCTGCTAGAATGAAAAAACGCCGGACGACACCCGGGGTGATCCAGTTCGAAATATCTCCGGTGCACTACAGAGTTTATAGTTGTTCTTAAAGAAGACAATGTTCGCGCGGGAGATGCTGATCGAAGTCGTGTGCAAGAACAGTTGCATGACTGGGCGCCGCAGGACAGGAGAGTAAATGAAACTTTTGATAGGTGGTTCGCATGGGCTGGTAGGAACCGCCCTGATTCGATCGCTGGAAACCGATGGTCATGAAATCTTTCGCCTGGTCAGGCACGCTCCGAAATCGCAAACCGAGGTTGAGTGGAGCCCTGACCGGTACAGCATAGCGCTCGCACGAATTGAAGGCTTCGATGCGGTGATTAATCTGGCGGGCGAAAGTATTGCCGACGGGCGCTGGACTGACGATAAGAAGCGTCGCATCCGCGAGAGCCGCGTAAAAGGTACAAAGCTGCTTGGTGATGCGCTGGCTAATCTGACTGTCCCACCTAAAACTTTTATCTCCGCCTCGGCAATTGGCTACTACGGCAACCGCGGTGACGAGATTCTATCGGAGACTAGTTCTCCGGGAGCTGACTTCCTCGCACACGTCTGCACCGAATGGGAGGAAGCGACCGCCTTGGCGAAGGAGAAGGGCATTCGCGTTGTGAATACGCGCTTTGGAATCATCCTCGACGCGAAGGGTGGGGCGCTTGCGAAAATGCTCGCGCCTTTTCGCATGGGCGTCGGCGGCAAGATAGGCAGCGGGAAACAATGGATGAGTTGGATAGCGCTTGCCGACGTGGTGGGCGGGATCAAGTTTGCGTTAGCACAAGATTCGATAAGGGGTCCCGTGAACTTTGTAGCGCCGAATCCGGTAACGAATGCTGAGTTCACCAAAGCCTTGGGCCACGCGCTTTCGCGACCAACGCTATTTCCCATTCCTGCTTTTGGTGTGAAGCTGTTGTTTGGTGAGATGGGCGAAGCGCTTTTGCTGGGGGGCCAGCGCGTGGAGCCGAAGCAACTAATGTCGGAAGGCTATCAGTTTGAGTATTCTCAACTTGAGACGGCCCTGGGTAAGATTCTGAACAATGGACAACGGTAGACGAATGCGAATCCCTATGGTCGCAGACGAGCCCGCCATACGCCGAAGGCGTTAGATAACTTAGCCCGGCGTAACACGCCGGGACACGAAGCAGGTTTATATATGCAAGCCTGAAAGGGTTGCATAGGAGTGGAGTAGCGAACCCTTTCAGGGTTCAAAAGAATCCAGAGGATGGTACCCGGCGTCTTACGCCGGGCTAAGTTAGCGAACGCCTTCGGCGTACAGCGAAGTTGTCGATCAAATACTCGTACTCGCCGCGCTGTCTACCCGCTTAATTCCTGGTGCTTCGCAAACCCTTCCAGCACTTCAAAAACTTCCAGCGCATACTTCACGTTGCCAAACGGCGCAGACACCTGCACGCCTTGAATCACGTCGCGCACTTCCAATAAGGACTCGCGCGCGATCTTCAATCCTTCGTCACGTCCTGCTTCCTTGCTAATGGCCGACGCAGCGCGCATTCGCTCCATTATAGATGGGGTCACGCGCACGCCCGGCACTTCGTTGTGCAGAAACTCGGCATTTCGATACGACACCAACGGCCAGATGCCTGCGACAATGGGAATGCGGCAGTGTTCGATGCGCTTGAGAAACACGCGCAACTGTTCAGTGTCAAACACCGGTTGAGTGATGGCATATTCGGCGCCTGCTTCGATCTTCCACTCAAAACGCTTGATCTCTTCATCAAGATTAACTGCGCCCGGATTCACGCCGACGCCAATAGAGAAGGCCGTTGGCTTGCCGGTCGGATTGTTGCCGAGATCCAAACCGTGGTTCAGCTTGTTGACCATGTTCGTCAGACCTATGGCGTCGATGTCGAACACGGCGGTCGCGTCGGGGTAAGGTCCCATCTTCGGCGGATCGCCAGTAATCAAAAGCAGGTTGTGCAATCCAAGCGCGGCTGCTCCCAGCAAGTCAGACATCATGCCAAGCAGATTGCGATCGCGGCAGCAGTAGTGGAGCACTGACTCGATTCCGATTTCCCGTTCGACAAGAATCGCAGTGGCCATCGCTCCCATGCGTGTTTGCGCGCGCGGTCCGTCGGGGATATTCACGCCATCGACTCCGGCGTCTTTCAACAGTCTGATTGCATCGAGGGTCTTCCAGGGATCGCAGCCCTTCGGTGGCAGCACTTCGCAGGTAGTGACAAATTCACCTCTAGCGATCTTTCGTGCCCAGTTCGACCGCTCCTCAGCAGGTACTACCGTAACGTCGGGGGGCTTCAACTCATGGACCGCCACTGTCACTTCTTTGCCGACCACCACTTGCGGAGTGCGCGGGTTGAACTGGCGCACTGCGTCAGCGATCCATTTGATATGCGCCGGCGTGGTGCCACAACAGCCGCCCACGAACCTTGCGCCCACCTGGATCATGCGTCGCGAATATTCGGCCATATACTCCGGCGAGCACATGTAAAACTGGCGGCCCTGCACGTCACGCGGCAAACCAGCATTAGGTTGCGCGGAGAGTTTCTTGATCGTGACCGAGCGCATCTTTTCGATGGCGTTGAGTACGATCGCCGGGCCCACGCCGCAGTTGAGACCGATGATGTCCGCACCCCATTCGTCGAGCTGCGTGGTGAACGACTCAGGAGTAGCGCCAAACACGGTGTTGCCGTCAACCTGAATTGTCACCTGCGCGACGATCGGCAGGTCACACAGTTCGCGCACGGCCTTGATGGCCTGGTGCAGTTCAGATAGATCAGCGAACGTTTCCAGTACAAACAGATCAACGCCGCCTTCGAGCAACGCCGAAACTTGCTCGGTAAACATCGCCTTAGCTTCGTCAAACGAAGTAGGTCCGTAGGGTTCTATGCGCAGGCCAAGCGGACCAACAGCACCGGCTACGTAGGCGCGGTTCCCAGCCGCCTCACGCGCAATGCGCGCAGCGGCGATGTTGATTTCGCGCAAACTGCCGTCAAGCCCGTAAGGCTGTAGCTTGTTTGCCGTGGCGCTATAAGTATTTGTCTCGATGATGTCGGCGCCGGCGCGCACGTATTCAGTATGCACGTCGCGCACGAGATCGGGGGCGACCAGGTTTAGCTCATCGTAGGAGCGATTGATATAGATGCCTTTGGAATAGAGCATCGTACCCATCGCCCCATCGAAGACGTGGATACTGTCGGATTCGAGGATGTTCCTGAAGGGTTTCATCATACTACTGATGATTTGCGATTGCGGATTGCGGAATCAAAGCCCTGCGGTTTCAATCAGCAATCTAAATTCCGCGATCCAAAATTGAGAAATCCCGCGCTAAACACGCGGGACTTCATCATGACTTGAAGTGTTTCGGGTTGGGTCCTTTCGGGCTTGCCCGAGCTGTTTAGCCGTTTGTTTTACGTGGCCGCAAGTCGCCTTAACTCACCACGTTTTCCATTTGTGCTTATACGCCGCGGGCGACAGAGGTGTCAAGCAGCCACTGCTCTCCCAGCTAACGCAAACTGTTGGTTTCCGGACAAGCCAACAGTCTGCGCTTACCGGTGCAAACCCAAACGAATACTAGCCGCGTTTTGCGGCACCGAGGAAGGCGACAGCGCCTGAAAGAATCAGGCCGCCCGCGCCTGCTGCCACCACCGAGACGAGTCCCGGCATGGGATTACTCGAAAACAAACCCTGCACCAAATAGCCGCCGGCGATTCCACCTATGAAGCCGGCGATCAAAATCGCAGCGAATCGGCCGTAGATATCAGGCGGAGGATCCGGCAGCCAGATATGCATCATGAGCCACGTAGCCAGAGCACCACCGGTAAGTGCCCAAAGTAGTAGTAAGGTCGTCATGCGTTTTCTCCTTGCGAGGTCTGAGGAAATGGAAAGAACGGCTGGCTTATATACCTTGTTTCGTTGCAGTGCAATGCCTAATTGTCACTATGGTGGCCCGCCTGGACAGGTACCGGCGCGAACCAACACTAAGGCTGCCTCATTACAGCCCCTGGCGTGAAATGCCGATTCTCGATGGTTACTGCTCCTCGCAGTCTACCTTGACAGAGGGTCCATATTTTGGCTGAATGCTCGCGTTCTTCCAGTTGCTTTGCGTTTGGTGATTCTCTAGCGCAGAGCTCTCCCCTGAATAAAGTGCCTGGCGCGGAGCAATCAGTAGCGATGTTCCAAGCCCGCAATACTTGAATAAGGAAACTTACCAATGAGCACACCAGTTGATGCCTCCGGCACAAGCTCCGCATCCGCTCTCGATCGGGGATTCTTCGGACACCCGCGCGGACTGTCGACGTTGTTTTTTACCGAAATGTGGGAGCGCTTCAGCTACTACGGGATGAAGGCGATCCTGACGCTTTACATGACGAAAAGTCTGGTCGAAGGTGGACTCGGCTTCGACGAAAAATACGCGAGTGTTATTTACGCGACTTATGTTTCGTCCGTTTGGTACTTGCCGCTCGTCGGTGGCTGGTTGGCGGATCGCATTCTGGGAGCACGGCGAGCCGTGTTGATAGGCGGCATCGTTATCGCCTGCGGACACTATTCAATGGCGATCAACAGCCTGCCAAGCTTCTATGCCGGCTTGATTTTGATTGCTATCGGCACTGGTCTGCTGAAACCTAATATCAGTGCGATGGTGGGTCAACTTTACTCAGACAAAGACGAGCGCCGTGACGCAGGCTTTTCGATCTTCTACATGGGTATCAACCTCGGAGCTTTCATCTCGCCGTTTATCGTCGGATTTCTGGCGCAGCACCTATGGTTCAGGAATTTCCTCACGTCGATGGGTTTCGACCCGAAGAGCAGTTGGCATTTCGGTTTCGCCGCAGCGGGTGTGGGCATGACGCTCGGTTTGATTCAATACGTGGTCGGGCGCAACCGGCTTAGAAATGTTGGCGCAAGACCTGAGAAAAGGACAGCCGCCAGTTCGGAGAAATTCGATGTCGTGACGGGTGTGCTGGCAGTGGTTGGCGGGGTCGTGGGCGCCGCGCTTGGTCTCTATTTTGGCGATGCCGGAGCAATCTCCGCTTTGTTCCCCGCTGTGGTTTTCTTTTTCGCGGGTTATTTATTGGGAACACTTCGCAAGCTTGCGGGTAATGAGCTGAAGAATGTGTTGCTCATCTTCATCCTGTTTCTCTTTTCGATCGTGTTTTGGATGACCTTTGAGCAATCAGGCTCAAGCTTGACTCTCTTTGCCGACCGACTGACGAGGACTACAGTTTTCGGCTGGGCCTATCCTTCCAGTTGGTTTCAGTCGGTACAACCAATCTTCGTCATTCTCCTGGCCCCTGTGTTTGCGGGAATCTGGCAAAAAATGGGAGATCGCCAGCCATCCAGCCCCGGCAAGTTTTTTTACGGATTGCTCTTTGCTGGTCTCGCCTTCGTGGTCGTCACATTCGCGTCGATGCTTACGGGCGGCGGCCGAGTGAGCCCGCTCTGGTTGATTGTCGTTTATTTTTTGCAGAGCGTCGGCGAGCTTTGCTTGAGTCCCGTGGGTTTAAGCACGGTGACAAAGTTAGCGCCCGCGCGAATGGTGGGCTTGATGATGGGCGTTTGGTTTCTCTCAATCTCAATTGGGAGCTACATCGCCGGATTAACAACTCGCTTCTTCGCTGGAAACGATCCCGCCGTGCTAACGCGAGCGTTCGGGATATTCGCAGCCATCACGCTGATCGCAGCGATTGTATTGGCCGTGCTGACGCCATTGATCAAGAAGATGACGCCGCGGGCGGCGTAAGTCACCAGCGCAGGTTCGGAAAGTATCCGTCTAACAACAGCTTTTAGGAGAGCCTTGCTTTGAAGAACCCGATTAGAACCCTTTGTGCAATTCTGTTTTTGCTTTTTTCTATTTCGTTTCCGGCGCTGGCCCAGCAAAAGCTACTCACCATCGACGACATCTTCGACCCGGTCAAGAAAGTTAATTTTGGTGGCACGGTGCCAACCGTGCGTTGGCTGAGCGACGGCAAGCACTACCTGCTAACTGACCCGACTAAGAAGGACAAGCTTCAAAAAGTGAACGCAGCCACCGGCGAATCCGTTTCCTTTGTCGATACGGCGAAGATGCAGGCCGCGTTGCTGGCGCTAGGCGGCGTCACCGAGCAGGATGCCAGGCAACTGGCAAACCGCAGCTCTTATCACGTGAGCAACGATGAGACGGCCGTGCTAATCAATTGGAGCAACGACCTCTTCTATTACCAGTTAGGCAGTGACAAAGCAGTCAGGGTAACGAACAATCCCGAAGAGGAAGTCGGCGAGACGTTCAGTCCGGACGATCGCATGTTGAGCTTCATCCGCAATAACAATATTTACGTTTACGACCTTGCTGCGCAACGCGAGCGCCGCCTGACCACGGATGGCGGCCCAAAGATTCTCAACGGCCGTCTGGACTGGGTCTACCAGGAAGAACTCTATGGGCGCGGAAACTTTGAGGCCTACTGGTGGAGTCCTGACTCAACCAGGCTCGCCTATCTTAGAATCGATGAAACTCCCGTGCCTGAGTTTACGGTAGTAGATCACATTCCTTATCAATCAACTCTCGAAGTTACACCTTATCCAAAAGCCGGAGATCCAAATCCGGTAGTTCAACTTGGCGTCGTAAACGCGGTGGGTGGCGCCACCCGCTGGATCGATACATATAGATATCAACCGAGCGACTTCTTGATTGTGCGCGTCACCTGGACGCCAGACGGCAAGAAGGTCGTCTACCAGGCACAGAATCGCGAACAGACATTCCTCGATCTGAATTTTGCGGATGCCGCTGACGGCAAATCAAAGACTGTTTTGCATGAGACCTCCAAGGCCTGGGTCGGTATCAACGATAATCCGAACTTCTTAAAAGACGGCTCGTTTCTTTGGCAGAGTGAGCGCACCGGATGGAACCATTTTTATCACTACAGCGCGGACGGAAAATTGTTGCAGCAGGTGACCGACGGCCGCTGGGAAGTGAGTTCCCTCGAAAGCCTTGATGAAGCTCAAGGCCTCCTTTACTTTACCGCGACCGAACATAGCTCCATTGCGCCACAAGCGTATCGCATTAAACTCGACGGATCTGGTCTGACACGCGTAACGACGGGCGAGGGCTCCCACAAAGTAGCTGTCAGCCCTGACGCCAAACTCTTCATCGACAACTGGAGCGATGTAAATACCCCAACCCAAACCCGTCTCTACGATGTTGATGGCAAGCTCGTGCGCGTCATCGCCGAAAATAAAGTAAACGCGCTGAAGGAATACAAGCTTGGCCCGACCCAGTTTTTGCAGGTGAAAACTCGTGACGGCTTTGAGATGGAAGCGATGATGATCAAGCCGCCCGACTTTGATCCGAACAAGAAATACCCGGTGCTGGAGTTTACCTACAGCGGACCACACTCGCCCTCAGTGAAAAATAGCTGGGGTGGCTCCGTCTACATGTGGCATCAAATGATGGCGCAGAAGGGCTACATTATTTGGATCTGCGACAACCGGACCGCGAGCGGGAAGAGTCTCGAATCAACCTGGCCGGTATACAAAAACTTCGGCGAACTCGAACTGCGTGATCTGGAAGACGGTCTCGCCTGGCTGAAAAGTCAGTCTTATGTTGACAGCTCGCGGATCGGTATTTGGGGTTGGAGCTATGGCGGCTTCATGACGAGCTACGCTTTAACTCACAGCCAGAGTTTTAAGCTGGGAATTGCCGGCGGCACTGTCTCTGACTGGCGCAACTATGATTCGATCTATACCGAACGCTACATGCAGACGCCGCAGAATAATCCCGACGGTTACTGGAAGAGTTCGCCGGTGCATTATGCCAAGGACCTGCATGGCAAGTTGCTGCTCATTCACGGAGCGATCGACGACAACGTTCACGTGCAGAATACGATTCAGTTTCTTTATGAGTTACAGAAGGCAGGGAAGCAGGTTCAGTTAATGCTGTATCCGAAGTCGCGTCATGGCGTGACCGACCCGCTGCTCGTCAAACACATGCGACAGATGATGACGAATTATCTGTTAGAAAATTTGTAAAAGAGTTTATCCGCAGATTACACAGATTACGCAGAAAGACAGGAAAGTTAAGAGGTTCGGAAAATCTACGCGTAAGTTTCTAATCTGTGTAATTCGGCGGATATTAGCTTCGCTGACACCTGGGACAGTAGTAAGTTGATCGCGCGCCTTGCACCGCGCGGCGAATCCTTGTGCCACAGTTAGCGCAAGGCTCACCGGCGCGTTCATAAACTCTCCAGAATCGCTCATTCGTTCCGAAGTACCCTCCATTGCCGTCGCCCAAATCAATCCTTAGGGTCGACCCGGCGTCGATCGCTTCCTGAAGTGTGTCGCGAATCGCCTGATGAAGTTTTAAGGCGCGCGGTTTTGACAACGTCTTTGCCGACTTGAAGGGACTGACGCGCGCGAGAAAGAGCGCTTCGCTGGCGTAGATGTTTCCAAGCCCAAGAATCCTGGTCTGATCCAGCAACAACTGTTTCAAGCTACGCGCGGACTTTGAAAGCGTCTCGGTAAAATAGGCAAAGCTGAAGGCATCCGTGAGCGGTTCCGGCGCCAACGCCTCAAGCTGCGGCAGCGCAGACAGTTTCTGCGCAGCCAGCAGTCGCAGCCTGCCAAATTGCCGCATATCGCAGAAGACCAGCCGTCGCTCGTCGTCCAAATAGAACACGACATGAGGATAGGGAGGCAGCGGTTGCTCAGTTCCGACGCAGAGGAACTTGCCCGTCATGCGCAGGTGGACAAGCAGCACCTGTCCATTGTCGAGCTCGATTAGGATGTATTTGCCGCGGCGATTGATGGCGTCGATCCGCGCGCCGCGCAGTTTGCGCTTGAAAGTCGCCGGACCTGAACCAACGAGCAATCGCGGAAGGTTCAGCTCTGCGGCGACTATCCGCTGACCCAGCACGGCACGACGCAACGCGCGCACGACATGTTCAACCTCAGGTAGTTCGGGCATCGCGCGTTGGTCGTCCGGCTCTCTGAAGTGAACGAGCCTTGCAGACTTTTAGATGACCTTCAGAAGTAACAGGATAATGATGATCACCAACAGGAGGCCCACCCCACCGCTTGGTCCATAACCCCAATTTCTACTGTGTGGCCAGCTGGGAATCACACCAAGAAGCAGAAGAACCAGGATAATTATGAGAATCAAACCCAAACTCATCGCAAACCACCTCCGCTAGATTTGTTTTGGACCAAGGGGCTAAATTACTCAACGATTGTTAAGGGGGAGGCTAACGGTAACTGCTTTCCGGCTGTCAGTCAATAACCAGACAATCACTCTGTCAGTCTTCACGCGTAAGGTTTTCGCCCGCAGCTAACAGGGCCTCTGATTGCGCCACCGACTGCGCTTCGGCATAGATTCGCAGCATTGGTTCAGTGCCGGACTGCCGAAACAACAACCACGACTCGTCGTCGAAGAGGAGTTTGGTGCCGTCCGTAGTCTCGACACCTATGACCCGATAGCCGGCAACTTCGCTCGGCGTCGCTTGCGACAGGCGTTCAATGAGTTGCTGGCCCACGGATAATTCAACGCGCAAGTCTCGACGGCGGAAGTGAAACTCCCCAAACTCTCGGTGGAGTTCCCGCAGCATCTCGGATGGCGCTTTTTCCGTGCTGATTATTGCTTCGAGGAAGAGGAGGGAATTGAGGATGCCGTCGCGTTCGGGAATGTGTCCCTTCACGCCGATGCCCCCGGATTCCTCAGCGCCGATCAAGATGTCGTCCTTCAACATCAGGTCTGCGATGTACTTAAACCCAATTGCCGTTTCGTAGAGTTTTAGATTATGAGCAGCAGCGATCCGCTTTAGCAGTACCGACTGCGAAAACGTACGCACCACGCCGCCGGTCATTTTCCGGTTGCGTACAAGATGCAACAGAATGATCGGTACGACGTCGTGCATCGACATTGTCTCGCCGCATTCATTAACGGCGCCCACACGGTCCGCGTCGCCGTCCGTAGCCAGGCCGACCAACGCGCCCGCTGCCACCACGCGATCCTTTAAAGCAGCAAGATTGCTATCAATTGGTTCAGGATTGACTCCGCCGAACAACGGATCTCGATTGGAACGAATGGTTTCGACCTTCAGCTGACCGCCGGTGAGAAAGCTTTCAACCCAGGTTCCACCCGAGCCGTGCATGGGATCGACGATTACGCTCGCCTTCTTCCGACGCAACAGGTCCAGATCGACATACGACGCAATCTGGGCGCGATAGCTTGTTACAGCCAACTCGAGTCGCCCGGACGTGTCAGGTGATATTTCACTTCGCTTCGGAGAGTGTGCGTCGACCAACCCCTCAACCACGGCTGTGGTTTCCGGCGCCGCACTACCTCCCCACGGCGCCTTTATCTTGAAGCCATTAAACTCCGGCGGATTGTGCGACGCGGTTATGACTACGCCGCCGGCGGCGCTGAGTTCTTTGACCGCCCACGAGATCAGCGGCGTAGGGGCTGCTTCATCAAAAAGAGAGACGTCCAAATTGTTGCCCGCAAGCACTTCAGCCGCACGTTGCCCAAACAACTCAGATAAGAAGCGCCGGTCATAACCGACAATTACCAGCGGACGCTCCTCTGAAACTGCCTGTTGAATTACATTCGTGAATCTTGCATCCCTGGCTTCGCTCTTGCTGACCTGTCCGACATCAACCAGTTGCTTGAGCAGAGACTCTTTGCGCGTCGCGTTGAGATAATCGGCATATGCCTGCGCCACGCGTTCGACATTTGCAAACGTGTACTCGCGCGCAATTACTGCACGCCAGCCGTCGGTGCCAAATTTGATCTTTGCCAAGTTGGTCATGGTGTCCAGCGGAACCACACCGGGGCAGTAGCCCGACAGTGATGGAGGGCTTGGCGTAGCGCCCTTGTCAACCGAGTGACGACAAAGCTCGGGGTGGCTCGAGTCTGCAGGGAGTTGAAGCCCTCCATAACTGTCGGGCTACTGCCCCGGCACAGAGTCGCCGGTTATTGTGTAGTCGGTCAGCGAGGTTTTGTCGCCGAGAACCGAGCCCGGTCCGACGACTGCGGAGCGTCCGATATGACAACCACGTCCGACGATGGCGCCTGAAACCTCGGCCGCGGTGCCAACGCGTGTATGCGGCCAAATGACAGAGTTCTCTACTCGCGCCCGTTCTTCTACGAAGCAGCCCGGACCCAACACCGAATTGATAATTTGCGCGCCCGGTTTGACCTGGCACTCGTCGCCGATTATTGAGGCCTCATCAACTTCGGCCGCGGTGGCGGAATCAAAATCGCCACGACGCTCCTTGAGATGAATTCGGGCCACACGATTTGCCAGCAGGTCCTGATGCACGCGGAGGTATCGCTCCGGCGTGCCGATGTCAATCCAGTAAGTTCGCGGCGGCACGTGGGCGAAGAAGGCTTCTTTTCGTCTCAGCAACTCCGGAAACAAACCATACTCGAAAGAATGGTTCTCGCCGCTGGGAATCAAGTCGAGTACCTTCGGCTCGAGAATGTAAGTACCGGCGTTGATCGTATTGCAAGTGATCTCTTCGGGCTTCGGTTTTTCCAGAAACCTGCGGATGCTGCCGTCGCTTTCAGTTTCCACCAGGCCGTAGGCTGAAGGGTTGTCAACCGGCGTTAAGACAATCGTCGCCGTCGCTTTACGTTCAGTGTGTTCACGGATCACCGTCTTGAGATCAAGATCGGTCAAGATGTCCCCATTGAAGACGACTGTCGGCTCGCGAATCAGATCCTCGGCAAACTTGTACGCGCCCGCAGTGCCCATCGGTTGCGGCTCAACCGTGTATTTCAACTTCACGCCATGATCCGAACCATCGCCGAGGAGTTGCTCGATCTTGTTTGGCTGATAGGAAAGCGAGAGCGTGATGTCAGTGATGCCGGCGCGCCGCAGAGTATCAATCTGGTAGAGCAGAAAGGGACGATTGCAAATGGGCACAATCGGTTTCGGCGTGTAGACAGTTAGCGGGCGGAGGCGCGTGCCTTTACCGCCAGCAAGAATGAGTGCTTGCATGTTTAGTGACCGGAATGTTGGTTTGAAGGTTGAATAGCAGCAGAGTCTAACATCCGGCCGCTAAGGTTTTCAATTCAACAACTTTTGAACGGAGTCAACACCTTGGAGTGCGGTGACCTGTCACCGCTTTTCCTGGTTGCGACCTGTCGCAACCTGTGTCGTTTGGTCCAACCAATGACTGGGGCGTCAAGCCGCCGCAGAGGAAAGCGATGACAGGGTCAGCGCACTCCAAAGAGTTGACACTCATAAGCGGAATGGGTAATCGTAAACAACAAATAGCTTGGAAAGATTAACGGAGTATTGATGAGCGAAACTCGTGAAGCAGTAATTATAAGTGCGGTCAGAACCCCAGTCGGAAAGTTCCTGGGTTCACTGAAGGAGTTTAAAGCGACTGATCTGGGTGCGATCGTTGTGCGCGAAAGCGTCAAGCGCGCGGGCGTTGCGCCGGAAGACGTAGATGAAGTGATTATGGGCTGCGTAATCCAGGCTGGACTCGGTCAAAACCCGGCAAGACAAGCGGCCTTGCGCGGCGGACTGCCGCCGGCGGTTTCCGCGGTGACTGTCAACAAGGTCTGTGGCTCCGGTCTTAAGGCTGTGATGATGGCCGCGCAAGGGATTCAACTCAGCGACACTGACTTCGTGGTTGCGGGCGGGATGGAGTCGATGTCTAACGCCCCTTATCTGATCCCCAAGGCGCGCGAAGGCTATCGCCTCGGAAACGGCGTACTCGTCGACTCCATGATCAATGACGGACTGTGGGACGTGTACAACGACTACCACATGGGCTGCACCGGGGAAGTGGTGTCCGAAAAGTTTCACGTGAGTCGTGAGCAGCAGGACGAGTATGCGCTCAACTCTCATCGCAAGGCGGCAGCCGCGATCAAGGCAGGTAAATTCAAAGACGAGATTGTGGCGGTTGAGATTCCGCAAAGAAAAGGGGCGCCGGTGATTTTCGATACGGACGAGACAGTCCGCGAGGATACGTCGCTTGAAGCACTTGCCAAATTGAAGCCGGCATTCAGAAAAGAGGGCGGCACAGTTACAGCCGGGAATGCGCCTGGAGTTAACGACGGGGCCTCGGCGGTTGTGGTTACATCGAGCGAAAAGGCGAAATCACTCGGCATCGAACCGCTGGCGCGCATCGTGGCACAAGCCACATCGGGCCTTGAGCCGGCACTCGTAATGATGGCTCCGGTAGAGGCGATCCGGAAGGTGTTGCGCAAGGCGGGCTGGTCGCTTGACGACGTTGATTTGATCGAATTGAACGAAGCATTTTCTGTGCAAGCTGTGGCGATAACCAAGGAACTGGGTCTTGATCCCGCGAAGATAAACGTTAACGGTGGTGCCGTCGCGCTGGGACATGCCATCGGCCAGTCAGGCTCAAGACTGTTGACCACGATGCTTTACGAGTTGAAACGTCGCGATGCGCACCGCGGAGTCATTTCGCTTTGTCTGGGCGGCGGCAATGCAGTGGCGATGGCGGTGGAGAGATAGGCATCCGCAGATTGCACGGCTTACGCAGACAGTAAACGGTTTCGAGCCGGTTTCCTGCTTATTCGCTAATCCTCGTAATCTGCGAAAACTGCGGATAAATCATGAGTGAAATCATTGGCGTAGTTGGATCTGGCACGATGGGCAACGGCATTGCGCAGGTCGCGGCGCGAGCGGGCTATAGCGTTGTGCTGCGCGACGTGAAGGCTGAGTTTCTCGCGCGCGGTCTAAGTGCAATCGAAAAGAGCTTGCAGCGTGACGTGGACAAACAGCGGCTTAGTATTGAAGACAAGCAAGCGACAATCGGGCGGATAAAGACGACGACTGAGATTGAAGCGCTCAGCGACGCATCTTTTGTAATCGAAGCCGTGACCGAAGACCTGGGCGTTAAGACTGAACTCTTCGCCACGCTGGATCGGATTACGCCACCCGCAACCATACTAGCGTCCAACACTTCATCGATCTCGATCACACGCCTCGGTGCGGCTACCAACAGGCCAGACAAAGTGATCGGCATGCACTTCATGAATCCCGTGCCGGTGATGAAGCTGGTTGAGGTGATACGCGGCATTGCAACTTCCAATGAAACCTATGAGCGGGTACAAGCGCTGACAGCGAAGTTTGGCAAGACCGCTCTCGATTGCAACGATTCGCCGGGCTTCGTGTCTAACCGCGTCTTGCTGCCGATGATTAATGAAGCGATTTTTGCTCTCTACGAAAATGTAGCTACGCGCGAAAGTATCGATGGCATCATGAAGTTGGGCATGAACCATCCGATGGGCCCGCTGGAACTCGCCGACTTCATCGGTCTGGACGTATGCCTGGCCATATTGAATGTGTTATACGATGGCCTGGGCGACCCGAAATATCGTGCTTGCCCTTTACTCAAGCGCTACGTGGACGCTGGCTGGTTGGGGCGAAAGACGGGCCGCGGGTTTTACGAATACTGAGGACTCAGAACTCAGGACTCAGGCATGAGGATTTGGAAGTGGGAAAGTGAGACTTATACAAATGCTGAAGTTAGCAGCTTCTGACTCCTGAGTCCTGAGTTCCGAGTCCTGTTTTTCCAATGTCGCAAATAGCTCATTATTGCCAGAAGTGCTTAGCAGCAAATTCGCTGGGTCAGGAGTTTTGTGGCAGGTGTGGCACGAAGTTAATGATCGTTGTTGAACCTGCGTCGGCTCGTTACGACGGACTGGAATCCAGTAGCGCAAATGAGGAGCATCTGCTTGAGAGGATTTCGGCGCTGGAAAACAGGCTGGGACGGCTCAGTGGAAAACTCGAACGTGGGCTCGATTTGCTTTTGCGACAGGCGCAGAACGCGCATTTTGATCGCGCCCTGGTCAAAGCCCTTGTCGGACTCTTGACCGACGACGGAGTCATTGAGGGAGACAAGCTCGAGTTACTGTGGGTTGACCGTTGTCAGAAGGACGCCGAAGAAGAGCTCGAGAGCGAGCGTCGCGAGGAGTTGCGATTGAATATCCTCGCGAATTATCACGGGCCAGAGCAAGCCGCGTTTGAACAACTCATCGATGAAGGTTTTCTCTTTATTGAGGAGGAGCCAGATCGCGGCACTCGTTCGTTGCAGCGGGCCGCCGCGATCGCGAACGACAACCCACCGCTTTTATATTTCGTCGGCGAGCAGTTTTTTAGGACCGGAAAGACACACCGCGCGCAGAACTATCTCACCCGGGCTCATGAACTGGCGCCGCTCGACGGGCGCGTTTCCTTGTTGCTTGGCTTGACCTGTGCCGATGAGGGTGAGGTCGAACGCGCCAGGGAATTGTTGAATAGTGCCACCCGGCTCCGTGGGTCGACCTTCGCGGCGCACTATGGTTTGGGCCGGCTATTTGTGGCCGAGGCGAAATGGCGACAGGCTTTGCAGGAGTTTAAGTTGGCTTTGGCGACCAAGGCTTCACCGGAAGCCCATTACGCGCTTGGTTGTCTTTATTACCAACTTTCCCGCGACGGCCTGGCTGCACGTCATCTTCGGAAGGCGTTGGAATTGGATCAAAACTACGGCGAAGCGCTTTATTTGCTGGGTTTGATCTCCGAACGCGCTGGACACGACAAACTTGCTGCAGAGTATTTCAAAAAGGCCGGCTCCGGAGTAGTGGCTCGATCTTCACCCTCGAAGACCAAACAGCACGCCTCGGCCGGCTCAACGCCAGCTCCGCTATTTCGTCTATCGCCGGCCAATGCCCGCAAACTCATCACCGGAGGCGATCGGCGTTTGGCGAAAGCCCTACGCCAGGATGCACTCGACGCTTGTAGTTTGGCCTTCAACGATGGTCGTTGAGTTTGCGAACTGAACTTCGCTCGCTCGGCGACGGTTTTGCCTGCAGTTATTGTTCATCAGTGTCGCTCCCTCGTTGACACTCCGCTGCTCGTAGTTATAATGGCTTTTTGCGCATTTGCTGCTTAAATCGGCTATTCGCAATAGGTGTTGTCAGATGCGGATTGAGCTTGCAAGTATCGAGGGCGGAAAAGGCGCGTTTAGCCATACCTACGCACCAGGTGAATTGACTGTCGAAGACGACCGAGTAGGGTTGCTGCAGCCGCCAACTGTAGCCGGAAAGATTCGGCAGCGAGAACGCAAGGTAAAAGTAACGGGGCGAGTTAACGCACGAGCCCAGGTTGAATGCGACCGCTGCTTGCAGCCAATCGAACTCCCGGTCAATTCGCAGTTCATGCTCGAGTATGTGACTGCCGAAGATTATCAGGCGCAGCAGGCCATTGAGTTGGCTCAGGAAGATCTGGATCTATCGGTCTTCGACGGCAATTCGATAGACCTCGACGAGTTAGTAAACGAAGAGCTGCTGCTGGCCATACCCGATCACGTGCTCTGCAGTGAGAATTGCAAAGGCATTTGCGCCAAGTGCGGCGCGAACAAGAATTTGGGTGAGTGTAGTTGTAACACCCGGGAAATTGATCCCCGTTGGGCAAGATTGAAAGATTTAGTAAATCGTGAATCGTAAATAGTAAATAGGTAAGACGACAAATCTTCAATAGTGTAAGAGCAGGCTCGTGAAGCTGTTTTACTATTGACGATTTACCATTTACCATTCACTGATTTTGAGGAGTAATTATGCCAAATCCTAAGCGACGACATTCGAAAGCTCGCCGCGGCAAACGCCGCGCGCATGATGCGCTGCGCGCACCGCAGACAAGCCTCTGTCCTAATTGCCAGGAGCCCCGCCTGCAACACCGCGTCTGCCCTAAATGTGGCTATTACAAAGACCGGCAAGTTGTACGCGTAGAACAAACTTAACCTGATCAAAACTATCGTCCGTGCGAAATCAGTCGAAGGATGAAGCCCGGCTCACGGGAAAAGTCGTTCTCGACGCGATGGGTAGCGACCACGCGCCGCACGCAGAGATTGACGGCGCGCTAGCCGCGGCCCGAGATCTCGGTGTCACGGTGATCCTTGTAGGCCAGCCGGAGAAGCTGGAACCGGAGCTGAAACGCTGCGGTTGGCGCGGCGACGGCGATCGTGGAATCGAGCTGGTTGAGGCTGCTGAAGTCATCGGGATGGGCGAACCAGTGATGACCTCAGTGCGCCGCAAAAAGAAAAGTTCTTTGAGAATCGGCACGCGCCTGGTAATCGACGGGAAAGCTGATGGCTTTGTTTCGGCGGGTAACACTGGAGCAGCGATGGCCACCGCTAAAATGGTTATCGGCATGCTGCCCGGCGTGGATCGCCCGGCCCTCGCGGCGCTAATCCCAACGAAATCAAACAAGCCGACTTTGCTGTTGGACGTTGGTGCCAATTCCGAATGCAAACCGGAACACCTCGTGCAGTTTGCTATCATGGGCGACGCTTATTCGCGAGCTGTCCTTGGCACAGTTAGTCCGGTAGTTGGCCTCATGAGCATCGGCGAAGAAGAGGCCAAGGGAAACGACTTGACGAAGGAAGCGTTTCCGCTCCTGCGCGAGATGACGAGCCTGAATTTTATGGGCAACGTCGAAGGGCGCGACGTGTTTTCCGGAGCGGTTGATGTAATAGTGACTGACGGTTTCACCGGCAACGTCATGCTCAAGCTCTCGGAAGGTTTGACTGACGCGATGTTGTCGATGATCAAGCGAGAGCTGACGGCTTCTGCAGTTACTAAAGCCGGAGCAATGCTCGCCAAGCCGGCGTTTCGAAATATCAAGAAGCGACTCGATTACTCAGAACATGGCGGCGCGCCATTGCTGGGAGTTCGGAAAATCGTGGTAATCGGACACGGAAGTTCCAATGCCCGCGCTATCCGCAACGCGATTCGCAGCGTCAAGGAGTTTTCCGAAAATCGGGCGGGAGAACGTATCGAAAAGGGAATTGCGGAGACCAATGCGCGGCACGCTGTAACGCAAGCACTGTAGGGTTCAATCTTTAAATTGTTTTGTTTTGCGCTGCCGCAAACTAAAGTCTTAGTTCGGCGCTGCAAGAGTGCTGGCGCTGTTTGGTTTTCCAGGGGCTAGTGGATAGTATTACCAGCCGCAAAACGAGCAATCGAGGAATTGATGGGAAATATGCGCGCGGGAATTCTAGGGACGGGACACTCTTATCCGGAAGGCATTCTTACGAACGCCGAGCTGGAGAAGATGGTGGACACGTCTGACGATTGGATTACCAGTCGCACCGGCATCAAGCAGCGACGCAAAGCAGCCCCGGGGGAATACACTTCGATGTTTGCAGTGCGGGCCGCGCGTCAGGCTATCGAACGAGCTGGTCTGCAGCCGGAGGATATCGATTTATTACTCTGCGCGACCGTTAGCCCCGATCAAATACTTCCCTCAACCGGTTGCATCATTCAGGCTGAACTCGGCGCGAATAAGGCTGCAGCCATGGATATTGTCGCCGCCTGTTCTGGTTTTCTTTACGGGCTGACGATCGCGGATACGATGGTGCGCACTGGCCAATCGAAGTATGCACTCGTAATTGGCGCCGAGGTACTGACACAGTATGTCGATTACACTGATCGGAATACGTGCATTCTGTTCGGCGACGGCGCGGGTGCTGCCGTGTTGGGTCCGGTAAACGGAGACCGCGGCATTTTGGCTGCGCGAATCAAATCAGACGGAAGATACGAGGAGCAGCTCTTCTCGCCGGGCGGCGGCACTAGGCGGCCGGCAAGCGCGGAAACGTTAGCCGCTGGTGACCATTTTTTTAAGATGCGCGGTAACGAACTTTTCAAAGTGGCCGTGCGGTCAATGACCGAGATTTCACGCGAAGTTCTGGAAGAAGCTGGATTGAGCGCGAATGACGTGAAGCTTTTCATTCCGCATCAGGCGAATCAGAGAATTACAGACGGCGTGGCCGGTAAGCTTAATGTCGAGAGTGAACGCGTCTATTCAAACATCGCCATGCATGGCAACACATCTTCGGCGTCGATCCCCATTGCGCTTGATGAATGCGTGAAGGCGGGACGCATCAGCACCGGCGACCTGGTATTGATGGCGTCATTCGGCGGCGGCGTAACCTGGGGCAGTGTGCTCGTGCGCTGGTAGCCTAAAGGCGATGAATGGTAAATCGTAAATGGTAAATAGTCGGGTTCCGTAACTGGCTAGCCCATTGAAGAGTTGAAAACACAGCGTCTGTCTTAACTATTTACGATTCACGATTTACTTTTATGCGTCTAGCGTACATTTTCCCCGGTCAGGGATCACAGCACCCAGGAATGGGAAAGAATCTTGCCGAGAATTTCTCGGTCGCGGCGCGGCTCTTTGAAGAACTAAACGATACCCTTCATTTTTCGATCTCGCGATTGTGTTTTGAAGGTTCGCCGGAGGACTTGCAACTAACGGAGAATACTCAGCCGGCGATTCTCTCCGTTTCTGCCGTGGCGTTAAGGGCGATGGAGTCGGAAGGATTCCCGCAACCAGATTTTGTGGCTGGGCATAGCCTGGGCGAATATTCAGCGTTGGTTGCGGCAAAGTCGTTGACGGCCACCGACGCCGTCCAAACCGTTAGATCGCGCGGCCGATACATGCAGGAAGCAGTACCCGTCGGCACGGGTGCGATGGCCGCGGTGATGGGCGCGAATCTGAATGATATCGAAAAGGCATGCGCAGAGGCAGCGCAAGATCAGGTTTGCACGCCGGCAAATATCAATTCGCCTGGGCAGGTGGTAATCGCCGGAAACGCAGAAGCGGTTGAAAGGGCGAGCGAGTTATTACGAAGTGCCGGGGCAAAACGAGTAATAGCGCTCAAGGTGAGCGCGCCGTTTCATTCCGCGCTGATGCTCCCGGCGCAAGAGCGTTTGGAAGTTGATCTTGAGGGCGTAACTTTCAAGAACCTGGCGACACCGTTGGTAACCAACGTCGATGCTGCGAGCATCCAGAAGGGCGCCGAAGCGCGGGATGCGCTGGTAAGGCAAGTTTCGTCTCCGGTACGCTGGCTCGAGTCGATCGAGTTGTTGATTAAGGAAGGTGTTGATACCTTCGTAGAAGTTGGGCCCGGAAAAGTTTTGACCGGCTTGCTGCGGCAAATAAGTCGGGAAGTCAGAGGTTTCAACGTCGAGGATGTTGCCAGCTTGAAGAACGCTGCAGCGAATCTCGGTATTTAGTCAGACAGGCATTCCTGCCTGTTATTGTTAGAAGAAGGGACAAACAAGAGTGTCTGTCCTAACTAAGATCGATATCTTAAAGAGGAGCAAAACGAAATGCCCGATCCAGAAATAGAGAGTAAGGTCAAACAAATTATCGTCGACGAGCTGGGTGTGGATGAGAATGAGGTAACACCCAACGCCCGGTTCATTGACGACCTGGGCGCAGACTCGTTGGATACAGTAGAACTCGTCATGCGTTTCGAAGAGGAGTTTGGTATCGAGATTCCTGATGAAGACGCAGAAAAAATCCAAAGCGTCCGGGACGCCTACAACTACATCGACCAACATAAAAAGTAGTTGTCAGTGAAGGGTGAAAAGTGAAAAGTAAAGAGATTCGGGAAACAACGTCCTGATCTTCTAACTTCCTTTTCACTATTTACCATTCACTTTTCACTGCCTTTAAGGAGCTTTGATTTGGCACGACGTGTAGTTGTCACAGGGCTGGGACTGATAACACCGGTTGGCAATACAGTGGAAACGACGTGGGCCGCGCTCATGGGCGGCCGCAACGGCGTTGGCATGATTCAGAAGTTTGACACGGAAAAGTTTTCCGTGAAGTTTGCCGCCGAAATTAAGGACTTCGACCCGCTCGAATTCATTCCCAAGAAAGAGGCGCGCAAGATGGGCGCCTTTATTCATTACGCTATCGCGGCTGCCACCGAAGCGATGGCTGATGCCGGATTTGAACTGACCGAGGAAGGGAAGTTTCCCGATGAACTCTCAGAACAAGCCGGCACCTACATAAGCAGCGGCATCGGCGATTTCTGGGCTATTGAGCGCGAACACTCAAAGCTCCTCAACGATGGCCCTGACAGAGTTTCACCGTTCTTCATTGTTTCCGCGATTGTAAATCTCGCAGCCGGCCAGGTTTCGATTCGCTACGGCGCTAAAGGACCTAACTCCGCAACCGCGACCGCGTGTGCGGCGGGCGCACACGCAATTGGCGATAGTTTCAAAATCATTCAACGGGGTGATGCCGACGTAATGATCTGTGGCGGCGCCGAGTCAGCCATTACGCCGATGAGCGTTGCCGGCTTCGCTTCGATGCGAGCGCTCTCGACGCGCAACGACGACCCGCAACACGCCTCGCGGCCTTTTGAGCGCGATCGTGATGGGTTTGTCATTGGCGAAGGCGCCGGCATCATGATCCTCGAAGAGTTGGAAATGGCGAAAGCTCGTGGCGCCAGAATCTACGCAGAGCTGGTTGGCTACGGCATGACAGCCGACGCGTTTCATCTGACTATGCCTGACGAAACCGGCTCGGGCGCGATTCGTGTCATGCAGAAAACAATTCGCGACGCCGGCATTCAACCGGAACAAGTCGGCTACATTAACGCCCACGGAACATCCACTCCTTACAACGACAAGTTCGAGACTCTGGCCATTCGGAAGACTTTTGGAGAGCACGCCTACAAGCTGGCGGTCAGTTCGACAAAATCCATGACCGGCCACTTACTTGGCGCCGCGGGTGGGATTGAGGGAGTGTTTTCCGTCCTCAGCATTCACCGAAACACGCTGCCGCCAACGATTAACTACGTCAATTCGGATCCCGACTGCGATCTCGATTACGTTCCCAATGAGCCCAGACAAGTCGAAGTCGAATACGCGCTATCGAATAGTTTTGGGTTTGGGGGAACGAATGCGGCCTTATTGTTTAAGAGATACGATGGCTAGTTCAGTATTCCGTTGTTAGTTGTTTGTCCCAAAGAGGCGCTACTAGCCACTGACAAGTAACCACTGACCACCGACTACAAATGAAAATCATAGTAATGATGAAGCAGGTCGCAAACAAAGATGCGATCCTGCGCATTAACAAAGAAGGAACGTGGATCGAAGAAGGCGATTTGTCTTTTGAGGTCAGCGAATCAGACGGTTACGCGCTTGAAGAAGCGCTGCGCGTCCGTGAAAAGCTCGGCGGCGAAGTAGTGGTCTGCTCAATGGGGCCACAACGCGTAAAGAGCGTCATCAAAGACGCGCTTGCCCGTGGCGCTGACCGGGCGATTCACGTGGTTGGCGACAATCTGGGAGCGCTTTCGCCTTACGCGGGCGCCAGCCTCTTAGCGGAAGCGATTCGCGACGAACAGCCCGATCTGGTATTCACCGGTTTGCAATCAGACGACTATGGCTACGGCCAGACCGGTGTGATCCTGGCGGAACTGCTCGGTCTGCCACACGCGACTATCGCGATTGAGGTTGATGCCTCAGGTGAAGAGTTGCGGGTGAAACGCGAGCTCGAAAGCGGTTGGTATCAATGGTATTCAATGCCGCTGCCGGCACTGCTCACGATTCAGTCAGGCATCAGTCAGATTCGCTACGCGACTTTGAAGGGAATCATGGCGGCGAAGAAGAAGGAAATTAAAGAAGTGACGCCGGCGGCGGATATCGTCGGACGTCCGTCACACCAACGTATCGAGAAAGTTTACTTGCCCCAGAAAACCAAGCAGACGCAGTTACTCGGAAACGGCGACGCCAAGGCCGGCGCGGTCGAGTTGGCACAGAAGCTTCACGCTGAAGCTCGTGTCTTTTGATCAGGGAATCAATCAATGAGCGAAGGTATTTTAATTTTCATCGAACATCGCGATGGAGTTTTGAACAAAACTTCAATCGAAGCTATTGCGGCGGCCCAGGGTCTTGGCGAACAACTGCAACAGCAGATCAGCGCTGTCATTATCGGTTCTGATGTAGCAGCGCTGGCACAGGAGATCGCGAGCTACGATCTGGCGAAGGTCATAACCGCCACGAACGCTGCGCTCGCTTCTTACACTCCGGATGGCTACACCGCTGCGATGGAAAGTGTCGTCCGCTCGCTCGATCCACAACTCGTGGTGATGCCGCACACTTACCTCGTGCGCGATTACGCCCCGAAGCTTGCGGCACGTTTTGGTAAGTCTCTAATCAGCGATTGCATTCGTGCTCAGGTATCAGGCAGCTCTATCACCTTCACGCGACGGATATTCCTCGGCAAGCTCGACGCTGACGTCGTTTCGGATGGCGCTGCTCCGGTCTTCGCAACCTTTCAGTCGGGAGCCTTCCGGCCGGATCAAGCGCGCAAGGGAAGTGGTGTGGCTATTGAGGAAAAACCCGTGGAGGTCGGTGAGATTCGCATGACTCCCGACGCGCCATTCCAGGAAGTTAAACAAGCCGTCGACTTGAGCAAGGCAAACATCATCGTCGCCGTGGGCCGCGGCATTAAGAGCAAAGACAATCTGGCGTTGGCAGAAAAACTGGCGGAAGCGCTCGGTGGTGACCTGGCCGCGTCGCGTCCAATCTGTGACGCCGAGTGGTTGCCGATTGACCGTCAAATTGGATCGTCAGGGCAAACCGTGGCGCCCAAGCTCTATATCGCGCTGGGAATCTCAGGCGCCATTCAGCATCTGGTCGGCATGAAAAACTCCGGTACGATCGTAGCTATCAACAAAGATCCCGAAGCGCCGATTTTTGATATTGCCGACTACGGCATTGTCGGAGATTTGTTTGAAGCTGTGCCGGTGCTGACCGAAGAAATAAGGAAGATTAAGAGCGGCAGCTAACCTGCTAACCTTGTTTCCTGTTCCGTAACTCAGGGTTTCACTCTCCCGAGCGGTGCGCCGTTCGCGGCAGACTCTAATTCCCTAACCATCTCTGCCGGCGTCCATTCATTTCCCCGATAGACCTTAAAGACCTTTCCATCCGGGCCAATCACTGCGGTGCGCAGTGAATGGATGACCTGCTCCTGGCCTGAAGCTCCGTCCTGAAAGTAACGCATGCCAAAGAATTTCGTGATTCCTTTAACCTCGTCTGCGGTGCCGCCCGCAAACTCCCAATGTGCAAAAGTTTCCTCTTCATACTTACCAGTGTAGGCAGCTCCGTAACTTCGCAGAACTTTCGGCGTGTCGTATGCCGAGTCGAAGCTGATACTCAGGAGGTGGGTTTTCGCCAGGAGATCCGGACGCTTTTGCAGTTCCTTATCAATAGCCGCGAAGTTACTGCTCATGAGGGTACACTGCGTAGGATCCTGGCAACGGGTGTAGATAAACGTCACCAGTAGCGCCTTGCCTTTGTAGTCAGCGATTCGCAGAGCCTTGCCATCCTGATTGATCAGGCGAAAGTCAGGTACGTCGGTACCAACACTCGGCTGCACTTCTTCGGGCAAGGGTGTGGCTGAAACCTGAGCGGTGTCTTCAGTCAAGACAACATCTTCGAGCCACAATAGCGTGCCATCCACCACCAGCGTGGCTGTGATCTGATTGCCTGGAGTCGCAATCTCGAATACCCAGTCGTCCTTGACGCTGAAGGGCATGGTCATTCCCGGCATGTAGTCTTTTATATCTTCGTGCGCGACGGTCAGCTCTCGCTTGTTTTTATCAACTATTACAACCTTGCCTTTTAGATCGTAGTGCTTTTCTGAAGCCGTATGAACGCGCTCATGTCGCTGCGGTTGGCAGGAAATTAGGCTGAGTAGAGCGAAGACGACAACAGCCGAGAAGAGCAGGAAGAAAACCTTTTTAGTGTTCATCTTTCGTTTTGGTTGAAACTATTTGCAGGCACTACTTATTGGTTCGTTCAAATATACTGCGGCGAAATTATCGGTTAGAAAGACGGATTTTCCTAATTGGGAATTTGTTTCGCTGCGCGTCGCCTGGAGCGGATCCTCTTTGCAAGTCATCGTCTTGTTGCGAGCCACGCTAACGAGTTCAAGCTAACTCGGTGTAACCTAGCAGCTGCTGTTGCCTTTTAGATTCGCAAACGACCGATCCGGCGACTGACTGTGATGCAAGTATCAGAATCCAGCAAGATGGAAAGCACAGCCCGAGCGAAACTGCTTGACGGCGCCGCGATTGCTGCCGAGATCAGGCAAGAGGTTCGCCGCGAGGTGGCGCAATTTGTAGCGGACTTTGCCGTGGTCCCGTGCCTCGCGGCAGTGCGCGTCGGTGATGACGCGGCGTCGGCAGTCTACGTGAGAAACAAAATCCGCGCTTGTGAGGAAGTCGGAATTCGCTCTGAACTTCACGCCCTACCGGTTACCACGACGGGCATCGACTTGCTGGAGTTAATTAGTTCACTTAACCGGCGAGGAGACGTCGACGGCATCCTGGTGCAGTTGCCGCTGCCGAGTGAGATTGAAGAAAGCAAGATCATTGAGGCAATCGACCCGGAGAAAGACGTCGATGGGTTTCATCCGGTGAGCATCGGCAGGTTATCAAGCGGTCAGCCGACGTTTGCCCCGTGTACGCCGGCAGGAATTATCGAACTGCTCGACCGCGCCTCGATTTCCATCGCGGGCGTGAATGCTTGTGTGGTTGGTCGCAGTCAAATTGTGGGGCGTCCCATGGCGCAGTTACTTTTGCAGCGCGATGCCACGGTCACAATTTGCCATTCCCGCACGACGGACCTCGCGGCAGCCACTCGCCAGGCAGATTTGCTAGTTGTAGCAATAGGGCGCCCTGGTTTCATTGGCCGCGAGCATATCAAGCCCGGCGCCATAGTGATTGACGTCGGCATGAACAAACTTACCGATGAAGCGACGGTGCGACGCATGTTTGGAAGCGAGACCCAGGCAAGGTTGGAGATACTTGCCAAACGCGGCTTTACGCTGGCTGGTGATGTTAATCCCAGTGAAGCGGACGAGGTTGCCGGGCGGCGCACGCCTGTGCCCGGCGGGGTTGGCTTGCTGACCGTAGCGATGCTAATGCGCAATACCCTGACTGCCGCGCGCCGGCGCCGAGGAATTAGTTAGCGAGGGGACGTTTTGGCCTCATTAAGGACGCGCCGGATTTTCGGATCTGAGAGTTGCGGGCAGTCACAGCATGAGATTCGACATCGTAGAAGAGTTACAAGAGCGCGCGCCCCCGGGCTGTGTGGGCACCAACCATTTTTATTTGGAACGAACAGTAGTCACTCTGAAGGAGCATTAAAAGGAATGAAAAGAGTTTTTGTTGTAACAGTCGGTTTTGTGGTTTTAGCAACGATGTCTATCTTCGCAACTGCGCAGACGCGCCCGGGAACAGCTGCTCCGCAGCCGACACCGGTCGCTACGGTGCCAGCGGCGACCGTGCCGGCCACGAAGATCGCGGTCGTTGATACAAACGCGTTCGGCGACGAGAAGACCGGAATAACGCGCTATCTCAACGCGGTCAGGTCTGTTCAGGACGAATTGAAGGTGAGAACAGTCGAACTCATCACGCTGCAAAATCGAATCAAGGTCCTCTCCGACGAGATTACAAAGCTCAGCGGCGCGGCCGTTGTCGATCCCAAGGTCATTCAGGCCAAGCAGGACGAGGGCGAGCGTCTGCAACGCGATTTCAAGTACAAGAAAGAACAGCTGGACGCTGATTCTGATAAGCGCTACAACGAAGTCGTCGGCCCCGTTTCAAGAGACATAGGGAAAGCGCTGGATCAGTATTCAACCCAGCACGGCTTAACAATGATTCTGGACATCAGCAAGCTGCTGCCGGCAGTGCTATCAATGAATCCTGCCGCGGATATTACGCTAGCCTTCATTGCCGACTACAACAGCAAGCATCCGTAACGCGGCTGACCATGTTGCGCGCAGGGCTAACAGGTTCGATTGGAGTCGGAAAGTCGTTCGTTTCGGGCGTGCTGGCTGAACTTGGTTGCCGCGTGCTCGATGCAGACGAGACCGCGCGCGAGGTTGTGGAGCCCGGGTCGCCGGCGTTGCGCGAGGTCGCAGCGAAGTTTGGATCTGAGATGCTGCTGACCGATGGCAGTCTCAATCGCGCCAAACTTGGAGCGCTTGTCTTCGCAGACTCAGCTCAGCGCCTGGCGTTGAATTCGATCCTGCATCCTTACATCATCGCCGCACAGGACAAAAAACTGCTTGAGTGGGAAATTGCGGATCCAAACGCCATCGCAGTTGTTGACGCCGCGCTGATGATTGAATCGGGCGGCTACAAGCGTTTTGACAAGCTAATCGTTGTTTATTGTCGACCTGAAGTTCAACTCGAGCGCGTCATGACAAGAAATAACTTCAGCCGGGAAGAGGCGCAGGCGCGAATTTCTGCGCAAATGCCGCAGGCTGACAAGATGAAGTTTGCCCACTATCTGATCGATACTTCTGACGGATTTGACGCCGCTCGCCAAAGCGCGGGCTTGGTTTACGCCAGACTGCGCGAGGATTTGCAAAGACGAAGGCGAAGCGACGGTTAGTCTTCGCTTTAGATTGAGATGCAGCCACCCAGAAAAGTCTCCCGACGTTTGAACCGGATCAAGACATTCGTCCTGTGTTTGTTATTACTCGCGGCGATGTTTACTTACGCCGGTTGCTTCCTCAACGAGAAACTCGATCGCTATTACGGACGCATCGCGCCGCCGCCCAGTCAAAGCTTTAATTGGAGCGACGGCGGCCTCCCGCAAAACTTCGACCCCGCTTTCGCGGCCGCTCCACCAGACACCGATCTCGTCAGGGCAATCTTTGAGGGACTCACTGACTACGATCCACAATCATTAACACCGGTGCCCGCAGTCGCAACTCGCTGGGAGCCTTCCAACGGCGGCCGGGTTTGGACCTTCTACTTGCGCGATGACGCCCGCTGGTCAAATGGAGACTTAGTTACCGCGCAGGACTTTGTACGATCGTGGCAGCGCACGATGAGAATCGGAGACCTGGCTCCCCATACGGAGCTGCTTGCTAATATCGAAGGTGCGCGTGCTGAAACTTCCGCCATGGCAAACGTAGCTAAGTCGGCTGGAGTCGAGGCAGTCTCTGATCGCGTGTTGCGCGTTCACCTGCGCCGGCCGGACATGAACTTCCCCGCACTTGTTTCCCATCCGGTTTTTCGGCCAGTGAAACTCACTGATCAGAGCGGCCTTGCCAGGCTGGAGGCAAACGGATTGGTCTCTAATGGCGCTTTCTCGTTAGCGAGCACTGAAACTACTCGCGTACTGCTGGAGCGCGCGAACACTTACTGGAACAAAGATCAAGTAACACTCCAACAAGTTTCTTTCGTTGGTGAGAAGGACGCGGAGTCGGCCCTGGCAGCCTATCGGGCCGGTGAGGTTGATGCCGTCACCAACGCCGCCTTTGAACCGCTGGCAATCAAACTCCTGACGCCATACGAAGATTTTCGGCGCACAACCTACGGCGCCCTGACCTACTACAGTTTCAACAGAGCCCACGGACCTTTCGACGACGTCCGCGTGCGCGAAGCACTGGCTATCGCGATTGACCGCGATCGCATCAGTGCTGACGAAATGGGTGGGGCCACAGAACCCGCCAAGCGGTTCCTGCCCGAGACAGGCACTAACCAGCAAGCTCCGGTCGTCAACAAATCCGAAGTGCTCGAAAAAGAATATGAACGGGCCAAGGAATTGTTGGCGGAAGCAGGGTTTCCAGAAGGGAAGGGGTTTCCGAAGATAAGGTTGCTGGTTAACCGCAACGAGCAACAGCGCCTGGTGGCCCAATCGGTTGCCGCCATGTGGCGAAACGTCCTGCAAATTGAAACCGAAATCGTAGTGAAATCCTGGGACGAATATGAAACGGCAATTCGGGAAGGTGATTACGACGTCGTCCGCCGCGGGCTGGTGATGCAAACCACAGACGAGCTCACTAACATTCGCATGCTGTTTCCGGAGGGCTTGCCGGCCAGTCGTGCCGAGAGTGGCGGTAAGGATTCCGTGTCAGCTAGTGCGGCTAATGGACAATCCGTTGCGCTGAAGGAAAGATATTTGCGGACGCCGCAGCCGATTGAAACTGAAGACCAGGCATTACGAGACCTGAGTGCAATGCCGATCTATTTTGCGTCGTCCTATTCTTTGGTCAAACCTTATGTGACCGGATTCGACGCAAATGTGCTCGACGCTCCTTCGCTGAAGACGGTCCGAATTAACACTTCCTGGAAGCAATCCGAATCTGTAACACCCACTCGGTAACGCTTAGCCCACTTAAGCGCAAACTGGATCCCAACGAAAATCTTGCTCGATTTAGTTTTTGCGTGTTAAGTTCCGATACGTCAGGAGCGTTACTACCTGCGTTATGCGATGGCTAAGATCAGTCTAAAACAACTGGTAGCTGTGGTCGGCATCGTGGCGTTTGTGTTCGGCACAATCTCATGCCGAGTTGGCGCAGCGACCGGCGGCTTCTATGGCAGTACCACTCCGCCGAGGCGCAACATTCTGCGCTACGTAAATGGCGATGAGCCCGAATCGCTCGACCCTCCCATCAGTTCCGGCCAGCCGGAAGCGCGGATCTATATGGCGCTCTATCAGGGCCTCGTCGAATACGATCCGAAGTCGCTCAATGCCATTCCTGCGCTGGCCGAAAGCTGGGACATCAACAGCGATTCGTCGGAGTTCGTCTTTCATCTGCGTCGGAATGCTCGCTGGTCTAACGGCGACCCAATTACCGCCGCCGATTTCAGCTACAGTATTCGTCGCGGTCTCTCGCCGGAGATGGCGTCGAAGAACGCCTACCTCGCTTACTACATTACCTACGCTCAACCGTACACCGAAAAAGCTGTCTTTGTAAGGGATCCGCAAACGAAACAGTTTGTTCTGGAAAAAGACATCGCGGATCCAGGTGACGCCGGCACCCAGCGCGCACTCAGTCAACAACCGCTTGATTCGGTGGCGGCGGAATATCAGCCAAAGGGTGATCCGTTGGCAAAGCCTGCCCTCGATACACCATTTCATCAGTTTATGCATTCGCCTACTCGACTTACTTTGCCGGGCGACGAGAGCGCCCGCAACAAGGTACTGGCGAAAAACCCGAAACTCCAAGCGGCCGTCAAAGGCCAAGAATTTGTTGCGATCAGCGCCGAAGATGTTGGCGTCGAAGCCGTTGACGATTACACGGTTCGCATTTCACTCTCGCAACCGGCTGCTTATTTTCTGGGTCTGCTTGGCCATCAATTCTTTCGTTTGGCCCCGCGCAAGATCATTGAACAATACGGCGACCAATGGACCGAACCGGAGCACATCGTCACTTGCGGTCCATTTCGAGTAAAAGAATGGTTGCGCTACAGCGAGTTGGTAGTTGAACGGGATCCTTTGTATTGGGATGCCGCCAACGTTCGTCTCGACGAAATTCATTTCTTCGTTTCGCAAGACAATCCAACCAGCCTCAATCTGTATAAAGTTGGCGAAGCCGATGCGGTGTTGAATCACGCAGTTCCTAACGCCTGGCTGGACACAATAAGGCCAAAGCAGGATTACATGGATGGCGCTGAGGCTTCGATCGTCTATATCAACATCAACGTAACCAAGCCGCCAATGAACGACCTTCGCGTTCGCCAGGCTTTCAACATGGCGATTGACAAGGTCAATTACTCGAAGTCGCGGCGCATCACTAAGCCATTGTCGGCGTTTACTCCTGAAGGAATATTCGTCGGTTATCCGCAACCCAAGGGCGACGGCTACGATCCTGAAAAAGCGAGGAAGCTGCTGGGCGACGCCGGTTTTCCTGTGACACAGCAGGCTGACGGAAGGTTTCAATGCCAGGCTTTCCCGGCCAGCGAAGTTGAGTTTATCTTCAATACAAACACTTCGAACAAAGCCATGGCTGAGTTCATGCAGGCGCAGTGGAAACAGAATCTGGGAATTACAGTTCCGCTCAGAAGCATGGAGTTTAAGACCTTCATGCCGACCCGCGCCAAGCTCGAATACAAGGGCTTTGCCATCGGACTCTGGGGCGCCGACTATATGGACCCGTTCACGTTTCTGGGTCTCTTTTCAACTCCCGGTGGAGTGAATGGTACTGGTTGGTATGATTTGACATACGTGGCCATGCTCGAGGAGGCAAATCGTATGCTGGATCATCAAAAGCGTTACGAGCTGCTGGCAAAGGCAGAGAAATACATGCTGGACAACCAACCAATCATCCCGATCGAGACCTCGTCGGTAAACTTTGTGAAGAAGCCCTATGTGAAAGGCATGTATCCTAACGCCGCGTCGCTTTATCCGTGGAAGTTTGTTTACATTGAGCGCGACTCATCAAAATGGGACTACGGAATTCCGAGTTTGGCAGACAAGTAGGACAGACATTCCGGCCTGTCCTTTAGCGAATGTTTATGACCACTCCGAACCAGCAGAACCTTTTGCCGAATATGAAATGAGACACGGAAACTTCCTTGCTCAATTGATAGGAAGCTAAGGAAACCTGGAGACAGGGGAAACAGACAGGCAGGAATGCCTGTGCTACCAACACATGCTTCGTTTCATCATTCGCCGGCTGCTAATCACTATCCCCACAATCCTCGTGGTAATTACGATTACCTGGGGACTCGTCCGGCTGGCTCCGGGCAATTTCTACACCACAGAAAAAAATATTCCTCCGGCAATTGAAAAAAATATTCGCGAGAAATATGGTCTCGACAAGCCGTGGTACCAGCAATATGGCCGCACCATCTGGAACATCGTGCGCCATTTTGATTTCGGAACGTCCTTGAAATATGAAGGGCAGTCGGTAAACACCATCATCTGGCGCTCGCTTCCGGTCTCGGCCACAGTTGGACTGCTCGCATATCTTCTCGCCTTGTTCATAGGAGTTATTGCCGGCTCTAACGCCGCGCTCCATCCAAACTCCAAGCGCGACTACGCGTCGATGGCCCTGGCCATGTTGGGAATTTCCATTCCGAATTTTGTCCTGGGACCGATACTGGTTCTTATTTTCTCCCTGACTCTTTATTGGGTGCCGCCATCACGCTGGAATGGCTTCCCCAGCCGTAACCTGATCCTTCCAGTCATCACGCTTTCTGGTCTTTATATGGCTTACATTGCCCGGCTCACGCGCGCAGGCATGCTGGAGGTCCTCAGGTCAGATTACATTCGCACCGCCCGTTCGAAAGGATTGAGCGAAACACAGGTGGTGGTGCGCCACGCGTTACGCGGCGGGCTGATGCCGGTCGTGTCGTATACGGGTCCGGCCCTGGCATTTCTCGTTACCGGCACCGTCGTAGTTGAGCGCATCTTTGTTTTGCCGGGATTGGGAAACTATTTCATTCAGGCATCACTAAACCGGGATGAGCCACTGATTATCGGTATCGTCGCCTTTATCGCCACTGCGCTCCTGCTGATGAATCTGCTGGTCGACATCGCTTATGCGTACCTCGACCCGCGCATTCGTTATTGATAGGACAGGTCGATTGACTACGAACTGACAGACAATAGTGCCTGTCGCACTTATGAACGAATACCAACCAATACTTCCCGACGAGCTTGCAAACCCGGAAACCGCTGAACTGGTTGCCGGCACCTCGCTATGGCGCGATGCCTGGCGGCGGTTACTGAGGAACCGGCTGGCTGTGTTTGGCATGATTGTCGTCGCTATTATCACGGTGGCGTCGTTGCTTGGTCCGTTCATAATCAAGAAGTTCACCGGACTTACACCTGACTTCATTCCTTCGGATGTGACGCTGCTTAAGTCAATACCGCCATTCACTGCACCCGACGGCTCATTCTCCTGGTTGCATCCGATGGGAACTGACAATCAAGGCCGCGACCTGCTTGCCCGCGTCTTGCAGGGCGGTCAAATTTCGCTGATGGTTGGAATTATCTCCACGCTGGTCTCGCTGCTTATCGGCGTCAGTTATGGCGCGGTCGCAGGGTATCTTGGTGGACGAATAGACAACCTGATGATGCGCGCCGTAGACGTGCTCTATTCGCTCCCCTACATCATCATTGTCATCGTGCTGCTCTCGCTCTTCAGGAGTCAGACCGCCCGTGGACAAGTGATCCTCCTTTTCATTGCTCTCGGTTCGGTGTCGTGGTTGACGATGGCGCGAATTGTGCGCGGGCAGGTGTTGTCGCTGAAGAACCAGGAATTCGTCTTGGCGGCGCGGGCAACGGGTGTTTCAACTCCGCGTATTATTTTCCGGCACATCGTTCCTAACACACTCGGACCCGTCATTGTTTACGCCACACTGACAATTCCCACGGTGATGCTCACGGAAGCCTTCCTGTCGTTTCTCGGCTTCGGCGTGCAACCACCGCTAGCATCCTGGGGCAGTTTGGCTACCGACGGAATTCAGAATATTGGCATCTTCCCCTGGCAGCTTATTTTCCCCGGGGTAACCATGGCGCTAACACTGTTTTCGCTAAACTTTCTGGGTGATGGCTTGCGCGATGCCCTCGATCCGCAGACGAGCAGGCAGTAAGACGTAAAGTAAACTGTTATTGTGCTTCTGGTTTTGAATCGTGAAATGAGTGATTGGGAGTCTCCGCAAACCAACAGTTTGCGTAACAACTAAGCATGACGGCCGGCCACGGAAATCTTCTGGAAGTAAATAATCTGCGCACGTACTTCGACACCGAAGATGGCGTAGTCAAAGCCGTCGACGGCATCTCGTTTCAACTCAAGCGTGGTGAAACGCTGGGCATTGTGGGCGAATCAGGGTCAGGCAAGTCTGTCACGAATCTCTCGATTATCCGTTTGGTCCCCAGTCCGCCCGGCCGAATCGTTTCCGGAGAGTTGCTGTTTGATGGAACTGATCTCCTGACCTTGACAGAGAACGAGGTGCGTAAGATTCGGGGACGGCGCATCGCGATGATCTTTCAGGATCCGATGACTTCGCTGAATCCCTTCATGAAGATCTCCCACCAGCTAATGGAGGTCACGCGCCTCCACCTGGGCCACACCAAAGCGCAGGCATATGAGCACGCGATCAAGATGCTGGAAACCGTCGGCATCCCTGACGCGCGCGCGCGTGTGGACAACTACCCGCATGAATTTTCCGGAGGCATGCGTCAACGCGTGATGATTGCGATCGCGCTTTCATGTGAACCGGAATTGTTGATAGCAGACGAACCGACGACGGCCCTCGATGTAACCATCCAGGCGCAGATTCTCGAGTTGATCAAAAAGCTCAAGGACGTTTCCGGTACCAGTGTGATCCTGATTAGCCACGATCTGGGAGTAGTGGCCGGCATGACTGACCATTTGATCGTCATGTACGCCGGGAAAGTGTTTGAGCAAGCGCCGACCGCCGAGTTGTTCGCGCGTCCCGGTAATCCGTATACCCGGGGACTGTTGCGATCAGTTCCCGATCCACTGAAAGAACAGGGCGAGCTTTATCAGATTCCCGGCTTGCCGCCAGACGTGGCTCACTTGCCGCCGGGTTGTCCTTTCGCACCCCGCTGCGATCGCGCCGAAGAGATTTGTAAACGGGAATTTCCGCCGTTTGTGCAGCTCACGTCCGAGCATTTCTCGCTTTGCCACTTTGCACAGGAAGTTTATGCAGAAGGAACGGCAAAACCTGTAGAGTCTCGAACTTATTAGCGCGCAGGAACCAACGATAAGATGAGTACTAGCGAAGTAGACCTGAACTTAGCATCGCAATCACCGCCGCCAGCCGGTAGCGGTCTCGAGCCGTTGCTTTCCATTCGCGATCTGAAAGTGCACTTCAAGCTGCACAGTGGTCGCAAGGGCATCGTCAAGGCAGTTGATGGCGTGAGTATTGATATCTATCCCGGCGAGACGCTTGGCCTGGTTGGCGAATCCGGTTGCGGAAAATCAACTCTGGGTCGCGCGATTCTGCGTCTCACCGAACCAACCTCAGGAGAAGTAATTTATCGCGGCAGCGATCTGGCGCATCTTTCGAAACAGGCAATGCGCGAACACCGGCGGCATCTGCAAATCATCTTCCAGGATCCTTATGCGTCCCTGAATCCGCGGATGACCGTAGGACAGATCGTCGGCGAGCCGCTCGAAACGTTTCGCCTGGCGAGTGGCAGGGAAGCGGAGCAACGCGTTCAAGAGCTTTTGGAAACGGTCGGCTTAAGTAAACGCTTTATCAAACGCTTTCCTCATGAGTTCTCGGGCGGACAGCGACAGCGGATTGGCATTGCGCGCGCGCTGGCTGTAGACCCCGACTTCATCGTTGCTGATGAGCCGATATCGGCGCTTGACGTTTCCATCCAGGCGCAAATTATGAACCTGTTGGCAAGGCTGCAGCGCGAAAAGAATCTTACTTACCTCTTCATCTCTCACGACCTGCGGGCAATTCGTCATGTTTCCAACCGAGTCGCCGTGATGTACCTGGGCAAACTGGTTGAGGTTGCTGACGCCAAAACCATCTATGCCGACCCGCTCATGCCATACACGAAGGCGCTTATCTCGGCGGTGCCAGTTCCCGACCCAGCAGTCGAGGCAACGCGTCAGCGGATAGTGTTGGAAGGCGAGGTTCCTTCGCCGATAAATCCTCCCGAGGGTTGCCGCTTCCACACGCGCTGCCCTTATGCCATTGAGGCTTGCAGGCAAGTTGTTCCGCCACTCGTCGAGATCAAGCCCAGTCACTTTGCCGCCTGTATTCGCATCAGCCCAGACCAATCGGACATTGAGAAAGTCGCCGCCGGGGACGCCCCCGGACTCGCTGCTGCTCAACCTGCCAACATGACGGCCTAAACGCCTCTTTTAACCGCTTCCAGCATGAAATGCCCCGCTTATTGGTCGTATACCAATAGGGTAAGTTGTCTCTAAGTTCAGCGATCGTTGGATGTGCCGGGTCCAGCGAGCGCAGTTCCTGTAGCAGTTTGTTGCGTTGTTAACTGAAACCTATACTTATTCGTAGCGCCGCCTGAGGCGGTTCGCGAGCCCAGCCACGAGCTTGAGGCCTCGGAAGTGCGAGCCAACGTTTGTTTTTTTACGGCAATGCCCCAGAAAAATCACCCCGAAGCACCTGATGTGACGCTGCCCACCGAGGCATCCAGCATCGTTCAGGAACATCCCGAGGACGCTCCGGCCGGATGGGCGGCTGTACAAGAAAACCTGGCGGCCGCGTCTGGCTTGTCGGTGCTACTAGTGGATGGACGCCAACCGCCGGCCCTCGTCGCTTCAAACAACAATTCGATTTGTCGCGCCTTTCAATCCTCACTGGAATATGTAGGCCTCTGTGATCCCTATTGCGGCGATGCTCATCGTCGCGCCCTCAACGCTGGTTCTGCGGTGCAGTACAAGTGTCACGCCGGGCTGCAATGTTTCACCATGCCAGTGCGAATTGGCGGGGAACAGAATCTTGCAGCAATCGGTGGTCGGGCTTTTATCAGCGGAGCCGACTATCGTTCGCTGGTTGATCGCTTCCGCGATGGCGAGCTAAACGATCTGCTGGCCAGCGATCCGTTTGAAAATGTGATCTTCGCAGAAGCAGGTCGACTCGATCAGTTGTCCGAACGTCTGCAAAAGGCCGCCCGCAATTTTGCGCAGTTTGCCAACACTGTACCGGGAGCGCCCTCTGCTTCGCCCGGGGTTGCCCCCGAATCCGCAACCCAGCCTCCGCCAAACGCCCACTCTGCTGAAGAGGTGAAGCCAGCACCACCTGCAAGTGAAGGAACGAGTGACGCAAGTCCGTCCGATGAGTCTTCTTCGGAGAATGCAGCCGATGGCGGAATGTTTACCATCGATCCGGATCCGGAACTACAGGCGGAGGTAGTGCAGCTCAGAGAAAGACTGCATCGCTCAAACTTAACTGAATACCTGGGTCGTGTAGCTGAACGCGTAAACCTTGCCGATCCGGCGGAGACTTACAAGGCGACCCTCGCAGTCGTCATGGAAGTACTCAAAGCGGAACGGGCTTCGATAATGACAATTGATGAAGCCTCGAATGAACTCATCCTTAAAGAATCCGAGGGTCTGGCAATCGGCGAAGGCGAAGTGACGAAGATCAAGCTTGGGGACGGCATCGCCGGAGAGGTGTTCAAATCGGGGAAGGCACGCGTCACAGATAACATCGAAACAGCCGGCTTCAGCCTGGCGCCAGCGGAACGAAACTATAAGACGAAGTCATTCATTAGCTTCCCCATAATCACCAGACACGGACTGAAACTCGGTGTGCTAAACGTCGCCGACAAAGTGAACGGCGGAAACTTTGAAGCTATCGATCTTGGCATGTTAGAGGCTATTGCTCTACCAATCGCCGCAGCGGTGGAGCGCGCGGTCTTGCAGGAGCATTCCTATACCGATCCATTAACTGGCTTACTAAACCGTCGCTATCTTAATCAGCGCCTCACGGAAGAGCTCAACCGCTCGCGTCGTTATAACAATCCGGTGAGCTGCCTGATGGTCGACATCGACGACTTCAAGCATTACAACGATCACAACGGCCATCCGGCGGGCGATGAAGCACTGAAGACAACCGCGCAAACCCTGAAAGCAGCGCTGCGCGCTGCCGATGTGGCGTTTCGCTATGGCGGCGAGGAATTTTGCGTCCTGCTGCCGCAAACTAACCTTTCGGAAGCGGGTGTAATCGCGGAACGAATGCGACTGTTAGTGAGCCAAACTCGCTACGCCCATAGCGAATCACAGCCGCTCGGAATCGTGAGCATCAGTATCGGAATCTCTGCCTTCAGCAAAAACATTGATAACTCTGACAAGATAATTCTCGCTGCGGATCGCGCTCTTTATCGCGCGAAAAATCAGGGCAAGAATCGCATCCAATTTTACGTTGAAGACAGCAGCAATTAGCTGAGATATGAAGCAGAATCCCCACGAGCGCAGAGGCCAGATTCTCGGTCGCGTCAAACGCGACGAGTTTGTTGGCCGGACTGCTGAACTCGAACGACTCGTCTCCCATGGGACTCGCTCGGGACAGGCCTCCGCCACCGCGGAAGCGCGCGGCCTTCTGATCTTGCTGGCCCCGCTCGCAGGCGTTTCCGAGTTGCTGCGGCAGACGTTTGACGGTCTTTTCAATCGGCATGAAGAAGTCGTTCCTATTTATTTCGCGCTCCCGCAAACTGAAACAACGCCCGTTAGTGCAGCGATCGAATTTCTCAACTCTTTCTTATCGCAATACCTTGCGTTCCGCCGGAACGAACCTGCGCTTTGCAAGGCATCGCTAACCCTGGATGATTTGCTGCAATTGGCCCCGGCCGCGGACGCCGATTGGATTCAGGAGCTTGCTGAAGGCTACAAGCGGCAGCGCTTCGGCGATGACGACCGGGAACTCGTGCGGCTTTGCCTGGGCGCGCCGCGGCGTGTGCCCACAAATAGTCCTCGACCCTTTGTGATGTTTGATGCCGTACAACTCGCGAACTACGACGCGGCGCCTTTGTCATTCGCTGTCGAAATCGTGCGGGCCCTCCAGTCGAGTAGCAGTCCTTTCGTGCTCGCCGGCCTGCGGCGGGAGATTCTCGATGCGTTACAACGAGCTGAATGCGATCTCGATTCGTTCGCGGCCCTGCGGTTGGAGCCTCTGAAGGATGACGATGCTCGCAACCTGGTTATTTCGGCCGCCCGACGGCAGCACGTCTCCCTCAGCGCCGAGACTCGAGACTTGCTGGTGCAACAACTCGAAGGAAGCCCCTTCTTTATAACTTCACTACTTCAGGCGGCGCGCGAGGACCACCTACCTCTGGACTCTTATCTCGCGTGCGAACGGTTATATGTTGATGAGTTGATGGGTGGGCGGTTGGGCCGGTTTTTCGCGACGGTGTTGGAACATGTGGCGCCGGAAGCTGAAACGCGCAGCGCTCTGGTTCGTTTGCTTTGCGAAGCGCAACCAACGGGCAATCGCAAAGCTTCTTTCGATAGCTGGCGCAAGCGCCTGAAGCTGGACAGCCATCAAGTTGAACAGCTCTTGCGGCGGTTACACATCCAGGAGTTGATTAACTGGGATGGTGAATCGATTGACGCTGAGTGCGGTTCGAGTGTCTGGCGCGACTACCTTAAGACGCGGTTTCGTCTCGATGCGTTGCGGGAGCCGCGCGTGCTGGTGGTTGCAGACGTTATCGCCGAGGCGCTTAAACGCGCGCCGCAAACAATCGCGCGACACTATCGCCGGGCGGCGAGCCTGCGCCTGCGCGAGCTGGTAGGGAAATTCAACTCGCAGTTGGTACCGAAGGCTCTGTTTAGTTTTGCGGAGTTTGCCGCCGCATACAAAGCGGTTCCAGCTGACGAGGTCGCGACCGCGCTGGACACTGACACAAACCTGGTGCGCTTGCCGCAGATGTTTCACACCGCTAGCGGCGCTTCATTTAGCCGGGGCCTGCGAGAATTCGGCGAAGAGAATTCAGTTGTAGCGCACGCGTTCGCTGCTGGAGCGTACACCGATGCCAACGAAATCGTCTGGCTGGTAGCCAAGGTTGAGAGCAAACTCGAAGCGAGCCGGGAGCTGGTTGAGAGTTGGTTGCAACTGCTTGAGAGCGTAGCGCGACAGTCTGGTTTTGTCCGCACGCAGCTTTGGTTGGTAGCCAAAGAAGGTTTCTCCCCTGAAGCAGCTGCGCTGTTGCGTGAGCGGAGTGTGTTCGGATCGAGTCAGCAACAGTTTGAACTCCTGACCGCTCGCTTGAGCAATGAGGCGGGCCGGGTTAGTGGAGCCGGTGTTGCGATAAGCGCTCCGCCTTCGGATGAAGGGAATGAATTCATGCTGACGCTGCCGATGGGTGGCGATAATGAGCTGCTGGCGGCAACGACGGTGGAGCAGGTTGCGCGCCGGCTCAACTTTTCTCCGGAAGCGATTAACCAGATCAAAACTGCCGTTGTAGAGGCGTGCATCAACGCCTCAGAACACAGTCTGAGTCCGGAGCGAAAAATATATCAACGTTTTCGGGCTGAAAATGATAGATTGGTCATTACTATTTCGAGCCGAGGCATCTTGCCCACGAACATCGAAGCTGCCATCGAGAGCGGAGAACCTGTCGTGCAGGTTGAAGCTGCGGAAACCGACGACCGTCGTGGCTGGGGATTGAAGCTGATCAGGACGCTGATGGACGAAGTAGAGTTTGAACGCGTTGATGAAGGAACCAGCTTGCGGATGACAAAGTATCTGCGCAGTAGCTCAGAGTAATATGGGTGAATCAGTCAAGTCAGGCGTCCGCTCTCATTGCGTCGGCACAACTGCGGTCGTCTACGCGAGCGACTATCTAAACAAGCTGACTGGGGAAAGAATCGAGCGCGAATGCCGGAACCAACTCGATTCGGGCGCCCGCGCGTTGGTCATTGATTTCAGCGATACAGAATTAGTTAACAGTATCGGTATTTCCATTCTGCTCGGCATCATTGATATTGCAGAAAAGAGCGGTGCGATGGTGGTGTTCTCAGACGTTAACAGCGAGACGATTCAGCTTTTCGAGATGCTGGGGCTCACGCGCCACGTTGTGCTCGCGAAGAATGAACAGGAAGCGCTCTCCAATCTTTCCACCAGTCTTCCTCAAAGCCAGGCAATAGGTCATTAGTTATACATAATGTCAGCTTGCCCCTTGCAGGATTCGAGGCCAGCTCTTCACTGGGACCGCGGGCGTCCCGCCCGCTTCGTTGAATGCCAGATAGTTGGACTTATCAGGTTCAAGGGTGCCTGGCGTGAACTTGTCGCTTGTGGCGGGCGGGACGCCCGCGGTCCCTGTAAAGAGGTTGACTCATGACTCCCAAGTGAGTGCTTCCTT
>JANLYH010000029.1:0-1874 GCA_031365545.1 Pyrinomonadaceae bacterium
GTGCGCACAACGCAAAGGCCCTGAAAAATCAGGGCCTTTTCTCGTTGGTGGCTGTAGCCGACTGACCGCAGCCTTCAGGATTACTTGGCCAAGAGGCTGCACGGAATTGCGTTGGGCGGGCCGTTTGCCATTTGGGACCCGATCACGATCGGCTGGTCAGACGTGACCATGACTGAGGCCATCAGAGTGTTGAGGAGCGACCGTTGCCCCTGCCCCGTTTGATAGGGAAGGATCAACGTGTTATGGGAAGCGACCACTACCGTAGCGTTTCCGGTTTGACCAGGATAGGTAGCACTCGTGCCCGGAATGGTGGCGCCCGCCAGATTCGTTCCGTCCTTGGCTAGGAAGTGGGTAGTGACATTAGCGTCTGTCCCACTGCCGTTGAAAATATCGATTTCAGCAGTGCTATTGTTCCCGATGTCGTAATTCGCCGGGGTGCAGACCCAAACGTATGGCGGTCCAGCTGATGATGGTCCTGCCGGACCCGTCGCTCCGGTAGCTCCTGCGGGCCCTGCTGGTCCCGTTGGGCCCGGTGGGCCGGCGGCGCCATTCGTTCCGTTCGTACCGTTCGCGCCCGCGGGTCCGCTTGGTCCAGCCGGTCCGGTTGCGCCTGTTGGTCCTGGCGGGCCAACCGGGCCAGTCGCATTCCAGGAAACTCGCGTTTCGTTGTTGTGACATGCGGTGCTCGAATCCACGAGACGCATTCCCCCGTTGCCGGGATTAATGCATGCTTCGAGCACTCCTGAACTAGTTGTCGCCAGCTTTGCGATCGGCACTAACACAACAAGCAAAGCAACCACAGTCAAGCCGCCGATTACAGTACGTCGCACCCATGGATTCATAATGTGTCTCCCTTTTGAGGCGCACGAGCCGCCTCGCCAATTGAAATTTGGTAGATCGTCTGGGGTTAGCAATCTATCGGCACGTCGCAGTTAAGTCAATATTTTCTTGCTGTAGTTAAGTCACGCCCGTGAGGAATGGTCCTGTCTGAGGAAGGGTCCTGTCAGAACCACCTGCGTGAGCGGGTGGCCTCCGGGCAGAAGCCCGCCCGTGAGGAAGGGCTCTCTTGTATCACTCGCGTTAGTGTGGGGTTGAACGCTTAAAGCGTTCGATAATTTAGCCCGGCGTAACACGCCGCGAACCGCGACGACATTCAAGTCAATCTCTTTCGAACCCTGAAAAAGTTTGATAACGCTCAATGAGCGAGGCTCATCACGCGTTCTCCGGCGAAACTACCAGGATCTCCGGATACCGTTTGAAGTCTTTGCTGTCAAAGGTCAGTAACCCACCGATACCGTGAACGTTCATCGCAGCCACGAGACGTGCGTCGTGCACCTCAACTCCTCTTACTGAGTAAGCGACGGTCAGGCACCGCCATTCTTGATGGAGTGGCGAGACTATCAGGAAGCAATCGGCAATAACGCTCTATCATGCGGGCCTTTCTCTCCGTCATTTCTGGTGAAAGACCATAGCCGCCGCGAGCCGAGGACGGCCTGGTGCACACAGTCCAAAACTCTGCCAGGACCTGCGATGTGTACACGAGATCTTCGTTTCTTGAATTCAGTTTTCGTAACGCGCGAAGAACGGAGTTGCGGTCAGGATCATTTCGGGGGACTAGCCGAAGAAAGACATTCGTGTCGATGAGATAGGCCATTAACCTTCAGGGAAGTAGATATCTTCACGCGAGAAATCGCGAGGAAGTGGTTCAACATCTTCTGCCAGCGACTCCATAGCAGCCATGAACTCGGCAGGCGTAGCCGGCATGGTTGACTGCTCGGGCGTCATCCCCAGCAAGCTTTTCAAGTAGTCTTCAACCGAGAGTCCTCGCGCGCTTGCTCGAGCCGCAAGCAACTCAGCAGTTTCCGGATTGATTT
>JANLYH010000072.1:0-63567 GCA_031365545.1 Pyrinomonadaceae bacterium
CGCCGCCGTTTCGATCACGACCGACGTTGTAAAGCCCGGGCTGATCAAAATTGATTGAGCCGTTAGGCGTGGCGACTTCAAATACTTCGTTAGGTTGTAAATATCCGAGGTCAAACATCGCCGAACCGTCGCGAAGCGCGAGCTGCGTGCGGCGGTCGCCAAGTGAGACGACGTCAAGCGATGTATTTGGATCGAGCCGCGCGAAATTGCGGCCGCTAAACGCGAGCGAGGTGCGCGCGTTATCACGCGTGTAGATCCGATCTCCTTCTGAGAAGGGTTGATTCGGAACGGCGGCTACCCACTGCGCGTTCTCATCAGTGTGATTTGGGGTCGTATCACTGAAAGCAACCTCGCCATCCACTCGTTGTATGCGAGCGGCGTAGGGGAATTCCGCGGCCGATGCGGTCGGCTCGTGCCGCATCCAAAAGGCCACGCCTAAGCCGGCCATGAGCGCAACTACCACACCGACGATCGTCAGGTGCGGCCATACTCTTATTCTGTCCATAAAACTCTCCTTCTCAAGTCTTCCGTCGCTTGGAGAACGTGTTAGCAACGAAGTCGGGAACCAGATTGGTTGATGCTTTGCGGGAAGAGTTGTCGCAACAACCATGCCCTCAAACCCGCTAAATACAAGGGATTTCAGCAAGAACTGATCGAGGCTGCGATTTGTAGGCCAATGCGGACGAAAGATGGCCGGCCGCCATGAAATTGGCACACACTTGCAAGGAGACGACTTTAGAACAATCGCGAGCAAAGAGGATAAGGCGCGATATTCGCGCAAGCGCGTACCCATTCAGGGCATTGCGTAAACGATTGGGGAACTCTGTTAGTGGGCAGCGGGCAGAGTCAGCCGGTCAAAAAGCCGAACTGTGCGGTTGAAACAATCGGCCGATGTGACGCGTAAGCATTCCCCACAATCATCAATCAACTAAGCGCCTTTACAAACTTTGCCGTAAAGAAACGAGCGAACATGAAAAGCACTACGCGGAGAAACTTCTTGAAGCATTCAGCCCTGGTGGGTGGCAGCATCAGCATGGGCTTGCTATCTCGCGCCTCCGGGTACTCCGATTCACGAACAGGACGAGGAAATCCGAAAGAAGCAAGAACAGGCAAGCCACTAAAGATTCTGATTCTCGGCGGCACCGGCTTTACCGGTCCCTTTCAGGTTCGTTACGCGCTCAGCCGGGGGCATTCCGTTACCGTCTTCAATCGCGGCAAGACTCATCCGGGCGAACTGCCCCAGCAATCCGAACAGTTGATCGGCGATCGCAACGGTCAACTCGACGCCCTCAAAGGCAGGAAGTGGGACGTCGTGATCGACAACCCGACCACTCTGCCGGTTTGGGTACGTGATGCCGCGCAGATTCTGAAGGGTAACGTTGATCGCTACGTCTTCATCTCGACGATTTCAGTTTATTCCGACTACAGCAAGCCGGGCATGGATGAGAGTGGACTGTTGGAAAAGTATGAAGGCGCCGATGCGATGAAGGAAACCCCGGAAACTTTGCGCGCTAATCAACGTCTCTACGGGCCACTCAAAGTGTTGTCGGAAAAAGAGGCGGAGAAGTGGTTCCCTGGGAAAGCGCTCGTCATTCGTCCCGGACTAATCGTTGGACCCGGCGATGAAACCGATCGCTTTACCTACTGGCCGGTGCGGGTTGAACGCGGCGGCGAAGTGTTGGCTCCTGGCGAAACTACCGACCCGGTGCAATTCATCGATGCGCGCGACCTCGCCGAATGGACCATACGTATGGTGGAGCAAGGTGCGACGGGAACTTACAACGCCACGGGCCCGGGCGCGAAGTTGACGATCGGACAAATGCTGGACGGCATTAAGCAAGCAACGAAATCCGACGCTCGCTTCACGTGGGCCAACGCCGAGTTCTTGCTCGCGCAAAAGGTTTATGCCTGGAGCAATATGCCGGTGTGGATTCCCGGACAGGGAGAAACAGCCGGATTTGCCAGCGTTAACAACCAGCGCGCGCTCGGTAAAGGTCTGACCTTCCGATCCGTTCTTGATACTACTCAGGCCACGCTTGCGTGGTTTAAGAAGCAGTCAGCCGAACGCCAGGCGAAGTTGCGCGCCGGAATTACGGCAGAGCGCGAGGCTGAAGTGCTTGCGGCCTGGCATGCGCGCAAAGACTGACTCGGTTTTCACTTTACAAGTCTGGTTTCCAGACGAGGGACCAAAGAATCGCCGTGAAACTGGCGTAGTCGCTCACCGCATGCTGGTTACATCTGGAAATTGAAGCACGACGCGCCCGTCGCAAGAGGGGAATGTCTTCCGGACGCAGCGTCGCCACTGCATCAACCTCGCCGTCAGGCGACTTCATCACCATTTCGCGAAACGGGCCATAATCGCCATCAACAATACCCTGAAACGCTCGCAGGTTTTCTTCACGAGTGAGCCGGGGTTGCGCCCGCGGCTTTAGCAAGTATGGCTTCTCAATAATTTCGGTGAGTGTCTTGCGCGCGGCGGCGGAGAGACCGTTGGGGTTGATTTCTTTTAATGCCCGCAGAGACGCAACTGTGGCCTGACTTGAGAGAATCGCGATGGCATCTTCACGATGTGGATGTCCTACCTGATTCGCAATGCGAGCCAGCACCGGCGTCGCCAGTTCTTCATCCATACTGCCAAAGATAAAAACAGCACCGAGGAAGGAATCAACCGGAAATCCTCCGTGAAGCGAGAGGTTGTATTTTGCTTTTGGATACGACAACCATTTGGCGCCTGCGGCCGAAGTGTCGAAGCCTTCGACACCGCGGAGCGCCATAGTTTTCACCCAATGTTCCAGATCGGAGCCATCCAAATCCGCCTCAACGAATTTGCGCACTTGTAACGCCTTTGAAGCGCCCGAAGGATCGATGTTAACCAGCAGCATGCTGCCATCGATCGCGAAGAAAGATGTTGAGTGGTCCTGTTTAAGCGCCTGGCGCAAACACGGGACTAAGGTGGCTCGCGACTGCCTGACCTGATTCCAGAAGGCATCCAGTTTCAATGATGCGGCATGGCGGTCGGCATCATTGAAAAGGGCCGGCTTGAAATTGTAGGTGCTCTTGATGGTTTGCTGAAAACTATCGCATTGCCCGGGGGCGATCACTTCGTTTGGCTCCGCCAGAGAAAGCGCAGCGCCGGGTGTGAGGCGATTATCAAGTTGAGCCGGGGCGACTGTCGCGCCAGATTGTCTCTTCAAGATCCAAGCCGAGCCATTGCACGAATCCGCAAACATCTCGCCGGAGATTGCAAAGCCTTGGGGCACCGGCACTCCTTTGCAGACGATGCGAATGCCCGTTTGCGGATCTACGGTTACGGCGTTAGCCGGTTGGGAATTTGGAGTTAAATTGGACGTAGCGCGACGCTTTTGTCCAATTACGATCACGGCTGTCAAACACAAGAGGGTCAACAGCGAGGCTTTGACGATTTTCATAAGAGATCCTTTCGAGGAATTGTGGGAATTGGATCCTGCTGGGTGATGCAGGCGAGAGGCGGGGACTCGGATGAAGGCACGGCGTTGTTGTGCCTCAAGAACTATAGAACTGGCCCAACGTGAGGGTCAAGAAATATTCCCAGCCGGGGTTGGTATTACGTTACAAGGGTTCTTGTAATTGAAAGCAGTGGCCAGTTTTTCCGATCTATTACTTAGGTATTTCCGGAACAATCGTCGCTGCAAACGTGAGGTGGCGAGTGGTATGGCTGCGTTTGTCGTCGCTCGGAAGATTCTTTGTTTTGTCCAAAAGTATTTTGAAACCAGCTTCTTTTGAACCGTTAGTGACAGCGCCGCGCCAGGCATAACCGCCATAGTCACCGACACCGGCGCCGGATATCTGGTCTGGTTCCACGTCGAGTTCGATCCCAAAGTAAATAGTGTGGGGCGCGTCGGCAGTTGTAGCAGGGTCGTCGTTGTCGTCAATCTGTGTTGGCGAAGATGGGCTGAAAAAGTATGTGCCGTTTTGACAGCCCTCGGATGTTGCGGTTTCGTCTCCGCGCAGCGAAATCTGCGAACACTTGCCTTTGAGTTTGGGATTGATGAAGACACGGATCTTGAAGTTGTTGCCGGTGTCGGTGTATTCGGGGATTGTGACAGTGACGTCCTGGCCGGCAAGTCCCCCAGTGAAATTGCTGATCGCCTCGTAGTTGTCTTTGCCGCTCGCTGAACCTTTGACCTGCCCCTGATAGCTGGCAGAGCCGCTAACCGCTGGCGGCGGCCCGTCTGCGAAATCTGAAAACTCGGCATTGCCAACTTCATTCGTACGCAGCGTTAGCCAACGGGCGACCTCAAACTTGATCGTCAGTTTCCCGTTCGCCTTACCATCACTAGTAACTCCGTCGAAGATCTCTTCGAAGGTGCCCTGAACCAACAAACGCGCCGTGGTTGTTTTGGCAGCCGGGGTCGCGACTGGATGATTGCGCTGCTGAGCATGGGTGGAGGTGCCGACGAGGAACGCGATCAGTGTGATTAGGATCAGTTTATTATTCATGTCGGCCTCCTTAGAAGCATTTGTGGCACACCGCGTTTCCTCCGACCCATCCTTTTGCAAGATTCCTTTCCAAGAATCTTGCTCCACACGCCCAATTCAAGTAGGATTCGTGCGATTTCAAAGTCAAGTGACCTCAAGTGGCTACCCGCACCACCTGTAGCCAGCTCCAGTTAAACCTTACACCCAAGGAGAAAATCCATGAGAATTGTGAACGAAACCGGCCAGGTAGTTTTCTATGGCATCTCGTATCCGGGCGCCGGCGATTGTGGAACCATCGACGTTGACGGTTATGTCGATTTGCCGGCATATGACAACCAGCCTGTAGTCTATGTGTCAGTGAATCCTGAGGGCGGCGGCAGCTTTTCCATCACCATTCCCGTCACCAAGACTGACGAACAAGTAGAGATGGCATGCCTGGCAGAATAGTGCAGGCAATCGCACACGTAAACGAATCAGGCGGCAATAAATAAAGGAGACGAAGATGAAGCTTTACAACAACACTGCAAACGAGGCGTACTACAGTATCGGCTACCCCGGCGCGGGTGACTGTGGCACGATTACGGCGGGCGACACGTTGGACCTGCCTGGATATGACAATCAAACAGACGTAACGGTGGCTTTCACGGGGGTTCCCGTTCCGTCGCCATTCGATGTCACGATCAATAATACCGAGACGGGAAAAGTCGTTACGGTTGGGCTGTATTTCGAATAGCCCTTAGCCGGGAGTTGCGGGCATTTCAAGCAGGCGCAGTGGTCTCAAGCAGAAGTTCATCAAAGAGCTGCTGCCACTGCGCCGCGATCTTTATCCAATCCCGCACGGGACTGGTCGCGTTACGATAAGCAGCTGCAGCCAGCGCCTCACGGTAAGCAACATCGCGATAGAGTTTCTCGAGTGCTTCTGCAACTCCGGGCGCAGACACAATATGTCCCTCAGTCAAATTTCCCGGATAGGTAAGCGTCATGACCGGGTCAACAAACTCCGCGGCCCCCTGCCACAGTTCAGCTAACGACGTATGTCGCGGCATCACCTGTGCTGCCTTGGTCGCAGCGTGTTCAAAACTAACCAGTCCCCAGCCCTCGCCGGTGGTAGTCGTCAGGCCAACGTCGCACGCGTTGTAGAGCAGATTGAGTTGTTCGTCAGTAAACTGGGGACGTTTGTTGTCGGCCTGCGTCATCATCAGTCGATCAAAAATCCCGTAACGTTTTGCCAGGATCAAGACATTCCAGCCGGTATCTTCCGTTGCCATGTGCAGATAGAGCTTGACGTTCTTCGGCTTGTCGCGAGCAAAGATTGCGAAGCCCTGCATGGTGAGGTCGATGCGCTTGCGCGGCATGTTTTTGTTTGCGTTCAGGACGATGAACGACTCGAGGTGGTCCGGGTCGTCAAATCCCAGAGCTTTCCTGGCCATTAAACGGCGTGCTGGAATGGAAAGCTGGCCGGCATCTTCGGCCACACTCTGGTCGATCGGGTAAAACCGTTCCGTGTCGACCCCGTGCGCAATTACGTCAAGTTTGGGGAAATAGAAATCTGGTTCAGCGCCTCGAATTGTGGCGAGCGTCTGCTCGATCTCTCGCCGGCCGTATTCCGTGTAGAGCACATAACGCGAAACTCCCGCTAATTTCTGGATCAGTTCCGGTGCAATCGGTCCTGCCTCCACCGGCGCGTACATAACAATCTTCGGCATTGGCGGTGAAGTGCTGGCGGCACAGGCGGCGCGAATCCATTCCAGGTAAGGAAACTGAAACGGAATGTCGTAAAGCAGGAAGATAATCGCCGGTCGGATCTGTTCAATGAGCCCGGCTATTTGGTCGTAGCCGTAAACACTCTTGCCTTTGTTTGCCGGATAGAGTGTCCAGGGATAGTCATGAGCTTCACCATCGTAACGAGTGGCCATTTGGTGTAACTCAAACTCGCGGTGCAACGGTTCGAAGATGTTACGGATCACCCTGCCGAAACCGGTAGGCGCTACGGCGTCACCAATGATGAGGATTCGAGGCTTGCTTGTTGGGGGAACCATTAAGTTTGATCGCGGTTCGGCTTTCAAAACAACCTATTTTCGTGACGGCAATTCCATAAACACGCGCGTCGTTACCATTGGTCAACAAATAGAGAACCGGGAGCGGTAGCGACCGGGTCACACCGGCAATATGGGAAACAATGATTTTGAATGCGATCCCACCATTACCGTAAGCACCGCAGACCCGGTCGCTACCGCTCCCGGTTCTCTATTTGTCCACAATGGAACGGATAGTGCTCAGCAGGCATCGCCGGTAACTGTGTAGACCACGCGCCAGTGGCCGCCTCGCTTCTTGTAAATCGAGTAGCCGTAGGCATCAAAACCGTGCTGCAGGACAAATACTTCAGCGATGCCATCGCCATCGAGATCAAGTTGGTCAACGAAGTTTATGGCTGAGTCGAAACCCTCAGGTGGAAGTTTGTATGACTGGTAATTGATAAGTGTTGGCTTGAATCCGGCACCGTCAGGTTCGGCAATCAGCAGGAGATCTCGGCGCGCTTTTGTCCTGGTTTCGGCGGTGTAGCTACCTATGAGTTCAAACTTTCCGTCGCCGTTAAGATCCGTTGCGGTCAGATTTGTAGTGACTACGGTGCGCAGCAAGGCACGCGTCGCGCCTCGAGAACGATAGATTTGAGCGACAAGTAAGGTAATCGCCGCTCGCTCGGCGTCAGTTGGCGCACGCCGCAAGCTGGGTCTTTGCCCGAGTGACTCGGAGTTAGTAGCAAGGGCCGACAGATGCGGGGGAATTTTGCCGTTGTCTTTCAAAGTAGCCGTGGCGTGAATGTTATTGCAGCCTGACTCAAAGCCCTTCATCGTGGCGTTGCCGACTTCGCCGCCGCCGAATGTCACGCGATAATCCATTCCGGCGACCAAGTATTTATTCGCGAACTTATCCATTGCCGCACCGTCGTATTCCTTATAAGGCTGCCGCAGCTTCCCGTGCTCCACCAGCACAACGGCGTCCATGTGGGCACCGTCTTCCGGTGAGTCGTCTCGGTCTCGAGAAATTACACCTACCAGCGCCGCACTCGGGGTTGAAGTGGACTTCTGCGCCGCTGCATGCCCGGAACCCATACCCGCCAACGGGGCGCAGAGGAGGGAAAATGCGCTGGCGAAGACTAAACCCGCGAGATGCGCTCGTGATTGTGACCATTTGTATTTGTGAAACCGGAGTTGGTTCATTGTCCTTGATTTCTGTTGCTGGTTTCTGTCGCCCCTTCAGGGCGACGGTTCGGTCGGGACGTGATCCGGGGTGGCGCGCGAAACGCGCTTACCCCCGGCTACTCTCTGTCACGCCTTCAGCGTGAAGAACCCCCCTGCTAAATCAGGCTGTGCTGAAGCGATCACTGGTCGTCCTGCCTCCTGCTCCTATTTCTTGTTCTTCCGCATCGACCATTTGAGCAGCGGCGGCGTTACCAACGTGGTGACGATAACCATTATCACAACTGCGCCAAACGTCGCCGGGCCAATCACCGGCTCCGAAACGCCGGCGGCATTGGGCAGCATCAGGGTCGCGCCGAGGCCGGCGATTATTAATCCTACTTCGCCTCGGGGAATCATGCCCAGTCCGACCGCCAATCTGTTTAGTCCACGCTCGGCCACGGCCAGCGAGCAAATCTGCTTACCGACGATTGCCGCGAGCGTCAGTGCCAGCGCGAAGCCCAGCAGTTGCGGACGGGCGAAAACTCTTAAGTCGACCCTCATGCCCATTAATACGAAGAAGATGGGAACGAGGAAAGTTGTTACCGGGTCGAGTAGCTCTTCCAGTTCATGCTCGCCGCGCTCCTTGAATATTTTGAAGTGCGTCTTTTCGAGCACTAACCCTGCCGCAAAAGCACCGACGATGGCCGCAAGTTCAACCTTAGTAGCCAGCCATGACAGCCAAAAGCAAAACGCGATCGACAAGAGGAGCAAGACTCCGCGACTACGAAACCTGCCGGCCCCACGAAAGATGTGCGGCACGACGTAATGCCCCAGCGCAAACGCACTCACAAAAAAGGCCGCGGTCTTGGCCGCAATCCAGAAGACGTGAACGAAAGAAAGCGAGCCTCCCGCAACTGTCGCATTCACGGCCCCGATCACCACCGCCAGAATCATCAGGCCGACAACGTCATCAATCACAGCCGCGCCCAGGATGATGCGCGACTCGCGCAGGCTCAGCTTGCCGAGGTCTTTCAATACGCGCGCGGTAATGCCCACGCTGGTCGCGCAAAGAACGGAACCGATGAAAATGTGCGCCAGCCGCGACTCGCCCGGAAGGAAGTAAGCGGAAACTCCCCAGCCCAGAAAAAACGGCGCCGCCACTCCGGCAATGGCAACGAAAAGTGAAGACCAGCCAACCTCGAGCATTTCCCCGATGTTTGATTCCAAACCCACTTCAAACAGCAATAGGATGACCCCGAGTTGCGCGAGCGCCGCGATAACTGCATCGGTCTTCAGTGGTTCGGCTGCTGTGAAACCAAACAACGCCAGGTTGCCAATGATGATGCCACCAATTAACTCGCCTAAAACGGCCGGCTGTCCGATGCGCTCAAATAATTCACTACCAAGCTTGGCAACAATCAGTATCCCGGCGAGCCCGACAAGCACCATCGGCTGAAGTCCGTGCGCATCACCTGCGGCCGCGGGGGGTGCTGCGCCATTCGCGTAAACGGCAGTGGCGCTAATTAACGCAAAACAGCCAAACAGGATCGTGTGGGAAAGTTTTTTCATCGCAGTTACAAAGTTGAGGGATTATTACATATCTGTTGCCCCGGCTGTTTTATGATTGCTTCGGTTTGCTTACCTGTCAGTCGCACCTCTATAATGCGCCAAATTTCAGCGCCGCTTCGGGGCATTGCAGTTGTGGCAGGATTCGCGGTTAATCAACCGTTGCGGAACTGGAAAACAAGCCGACTTTCAACATGTCAACTCCTATCCGGTGGAAAGAACGCAGGCGTGTTGCGCCTTCCGAGTCCAGACGGTCGCAAACGCCACTGCGGGCTCTGGCTCTCAACCTTAGCGAGGCTGCGCGTGCGGCGCTAACAGAACCCTTCCGCCTAACGGTCGAACACCAGCAAATTCATCTGCGGCGTCTGCCTCGCGCACTCGACGGCTTTCGGGTAGTCCAGCTCTCGGACATTCATCACAGTCCGTTCACGAGTCGTGAACAAATCGAGCGCGCGGTTGAGACGGCTAATAGTCTGCAGCCTGACATCATCGCCCTTACGGGTGATTACGTCTCCAAGGAACGCGCCTACGCGGCGCCCTGCGCGGAATTGTTGGGCTGCTTGCGCGCACGACACGGCGTTTTCGCGGTGCTGGGCAATCACGACCACTGGACGGATGCGGCGTTGGTCACTGACCTCTTCCGCGCCGAGGGAATCACTGTCCTCGTCAATCAGGGAATGCGGTTCGAAAACAACGGCGCCGCTTTCTGGCTGGCTGGCGTGGACGATACGATGGTTGGACTCGAAGACCTGCCACTCGCGCTGGCAGGTTCGAGCACCACGGAGTTTAAGCTGTTATTGGCGCACAATCCCATCATCCTTCGCCGGGCTGCACGCGCGGGAGTCGATTTGGTTTTGAGCGGTCACACTCATGGCGGCCAGGTTAGTTTGCGAGCAGAACGCAGCGCGTCTGGCCGGCCTCGTCGCCGCTTACTTAAAGGTTTGGCGCGTCAGGGTGAGACCCAGATCTATATAACCCGCGGTTTGGGAACCGTAGTGTTGCCAGTTCGATTCGGCTGCCCCCCTGAGGTTTCATTGCTCGAGTTGCGCACTGCGGAGTGAATGGTGATCGGGCGACAGTGATAAGCGCGTGACGCCTGCCGCTTTCCTGTTCACATTTACCATTCACGATTTACTAATCAATGTCCTCTCGGATTCTTACCGTTCCCAATATGCTCACCGTCTTCCGGATGGTGCTCATTCCTGTTTTTGTTACCCTGCTGTTCTATCACCGTTTCCTTTGGGCTTTGGGGATCTTTGTAATTGCGGGATTGACGGATGGACTTGATGGGCTACTGGCTCGTCGATTCAAACAGCAGTCTCAACTCGGCACTATCCTCGATCCTATTGCCGACAAGTTGATGCTGGTGACCGCGTTTATCGTGCTCTCAATGCGAAGCATCTTTCCCGTGCCGGTACCCAGCCATTTGCCAGTGCCGTTTTGGGTGACGATTGCTGTTATCAGCCGCGACATCTTCATCATCGTGGGCGCCGCTGCCATTAATATGACCACCGGCTTTAGGGGTTTTCGCCCTTCCTGGCTTGGTAAATTAAACACCATTGTCCAGATTGGCGGCATCGCGGCCATCATGTTTGCGGCCAGTGTGCCTCATTACCATGGCTATTACCTTCCAACCATTTACGTGGCCGTCTTCGGACTGGCCATCCTCTCAGGCCTCCACTACATCTTTTTTGCCTCAAAATTAATGGGCGAGGACCGCAAGCAAGATCCCGTCTCAGAAGTCAGCTCCTAAACCACTCAAAATCTGGGGTTCCCACCCTGTGAAAATCGCCGCGAGCAAAGTTGACAATGAAGGGCTCACATATTATATTACGGTTCCATTCAACTAAAGTTGTTGGTGGCCCGTCAGGGGAAGCTAAAGACAGGTGGAGAAACCCCTGCAATATTAGGCTAAATATCGTTTTGGAGAACAAAGACAAATGAGCAAGATTATCGGCATCGACCTGGGAACGACTAACTCCGTGGTGGCAGTCATGGAAGGCGGGGAACCTACGGTCATTACAAACTCAGAAGGTGGTCGAACCACGCCGTCCGTGGTCGCCTTTACTAAAGACGGCAGCCGTCTGGTTGGCCAGGTGGCGAAGCGCCAGGCGGTCACCAACCCGGAAAATACAGTCTATTCAATCAAAAGGTTTATGGGCCGGCGCTTTGAAGAGGTGACGGAAGAAACAAAGCAAGTGCCTTATAAGGTCAAGGCCGCCGGCACTGGCGACGTGCGGATCGAGGCTGGTGGCAAGGAGTGGAGTCCCCCGGAGATCTCGGCAATCATCCTCCAAAAGATGAAGCAGTCGGCTGAGGACTATCTGGGACAAAAGGTCGATAAGGCGGTAATCACCGTTCCGGCTTACTTTAACGATGCGCAGCGCCAGGCTACCAAAGATGCCGGCAAGATTGCCGGTCTGGAAGTGATGCGCATCGTCAATGAACCGACCGCGGCGGCGCTGGCCTATGGTCTCGACAAGAAGAAGGACGAGACCATTGCGGTGTTTGACTTCGGCGGCGGCACTTTTGACATCTCGATTCTCGAGGTGGGCGAAGGCGTTGTGGAAGTGAAGTCGACCAACGGCGATACGCACCTGGGCGGTGACGACATCGACGAACGGCTGACCGAATGGATCATTGAAGAGTTTAAGAAGGACCAGGGCATCGATCTTTCAAACGACAAGATGGCCTTGCAACGTTTGAAGGAGGCCTCAGAGAAAGCGAAGATCGAACTCTCCAGCACCATGGAGACGGAAATCAATTTGCCTTTCGTCACGGCGGATCAGTCTGGCCCCAAGCATCTGGCAATGAAGCTGACGCGCGCCAAGTTTGAGCAGTTAGCGGAGCCGATTTTGGGTCGCTTGAAGTCTCCGGTTGAACAGGCCATCAAGGACGCGGGTCTCGATGCGTCGAAAATCGACGAGGTAGTGCTGGTGGGCGGCTCGACGCGTATTCCCAAAGTTCAACAGATGGTCAAAGATCTGTTTGGCGGCAAGGAGCCAAACAAGAGCGTGAATCCGGATGAGGTTGTGGCCATCGGCGCGGCCGTTCAGGCGGGCGTGCTTTCTGGTGAGAAGACCGACATCCTATTGCTTGATGTCACTCCGCTTAGCCTGGGTATCGAAACGCTTGGCGGTGTATTTACCAAACTGATCGAACGCAACACCACCATCCCCACCCGCAAGTCGGAGATATTTTCGACCGCCTCAGACAATCAGACGTCGGTCGAAGTTCATGTGCTTCAAGGCGAACGTCAGATGGCGGGCGACAATCGCACGCTGGGTAAATTTCACCTTATCGGCATTCCACCGGCGCCTCGCGGCATGCCCCAGGTCGAGGTGGCCTTTGACATCGACGCCAACGGCATCGTGAACGTTTCCGCCAAGGACATGGGCACTGGCCGCGAGCAGAAGATAACCATCACGTCGTCTTCCGGTCTCTCGAAAGAAGAGATCGACAAAATGATGCGCGACGCCGAGTCGCATGCGGCAGACGACGTCAAGAAGCGCGAGGAAATCGAATCGCGCAACAAGCTCGATAGTCTCGTTTACCAGATGGAGAAAACGCTCAACGAGAACCGCGAGAAGGTAGGCAGCGTCGCCGCGGACGTTGATACCGCGATTGCTGACGCCAAGAAAGCGCTGGCAGAAGGCGGCGTTGAAAAACTCAATGAGGCTTTCAACCAACTACAAACTGCCTCGCATAAACTCGCTGAAGCGCTTTATCAACAGACGGGAACCTCGGGAACAGAGACGCCCGCGGATGATCAAGCTTCGGCAGCAGGTGCTTCGTCTGCGGGGGGCGCAGGGGAAGATAACGTCATCGACGCCGAATACGTCGACGTCGACGAAAACAAATAACAGTGAGCAGTGGGCGGTGGGCAGTGAGCAGTAGAGGTCAAAATCCTAAACTGCTCACTGCCCACTGCTAACTGCCCGCTGATCTAAAATGGCCAAACAAGACTATTACGAAGTTCTGGGTATCAAGCGTGACGCTAAGCCTGAGGAGATCAAGAAGGCTTATCGCAGGCTCGCGCGTAAGTACCACCCGGACGTGAACCCCGGTGACAAAGCCTCCGAGGAGCGTTTCAAGTTAACTACTGAAGCGCACGATGTGCTTTCTGATCCCAAGAAGCGCAAAGTTTACGATCAGTTTGGTCAGTATTCCGACAATCTTGCCGACGCTGCCGCACGCGGCGCCACACCGGGCGCGGGACGAACATCGCCAGGCTTTGATTTCAGTGGCTTCGACTGGAACACCACAACTACCCCGGGCGGCGGTGGTGGTGCTGGTGGTTCAAGTTTTCGCGACATCTTTGCCGATCTCTTTGGCGGCGGCGCCGCGAAGGAACCGGAACCGCCCCGAGCCCAGCCCAAGCGTGGCGCGGATATCGAGATGCCCCTCGCGCTCTCATTTGAAGAAGCAATCAAGGGCATAACTACAAACCTGACGGTGAATCGCTCCGAACAATGTTCGCGTTGCAATGGCGCCGGCGATATCGGTGGGCCAGTGATGGTTTGCGCGACCTGTAAGGGTTCGGGACAAGTGCAGCGCGCCGGCGGTCGTTTGCGTTTTGCACAGGAGTGTCCAGATTGTGGCGGCACCGGCCGCAGACGATCGCCGTGCTCATTGTGTAAAGGCAAAGGCACAGTGCCGAAAACAGAGACGGTAAAAGTTCGCATTCCCGCTGGAGTCGAAACAGGTTCTCGCGTGCGCATCCCCGGTAAGGGTGAAGGTGGACGACTCGGCGCGCCGCCGGGCGATCTACACATCATCACGAATGTGGGTACGCACAAATACTTCACGCGCAAGGGCGACAACATCTACGTAACCGTTCCGATAACCGTACCTGAAGGCGCGCTGGGCGCGAAGATTGAAGTGCCGACCGTGGAAGGCAAGGCGCAGTTGCGCATACCGCCGGGCACGCAGTCCGGGCAAAAGTTTCGCCTGCGCGAGCGCGGGGCGCCGTCTTTGCGTAAACCGGGCGCGCACGGCGATCAGTTTGTTGAAGTGCAGGTGACACTTCCGAAAGTGATCTCGGAAGAAACTAAAGAACTGCTACGGCAGTATTCGAAATTGAACGACGACAACCCGCGAGTGGATATGGGGCTGGAGTAGATACCAGATGTTAGATGCTGGATGTCAGTAAGGACTGACGACTAGCATCTGACATCCAACATCTGGCATCTGTTTTTATGAAGCGCAAACTAAAGACATACACCATCAGCGCGGTAGCGGAGCAGTACAGCTTGCATCCGCAGACTTTGCGCATGTATGAACGCGAGGGCCTGCTCAAACCATCGCGGTCTGAAGGCAATACGCGCCTCTATACCGATCCCGATCTGGCCCGCCTCGAATTGATTCTTTCACTCACCCGGGACCTCGGTGTAAACCTGGCCGGCGTCGAAATCATTCTCAACATGCGCGAGAAGATGGACGCGATGCAGCAGGAGTTTGAACGCTTCTTCCACTATCTCCAATCTCATGCAGACGAGTTGACCAACTTTGTCGAACCTCCAGCCGAAGGCACTACCGACGCGCTCGTTCCGGTAACGCGCGCCGCCGCCCTCCGCCGCCGCAGCGCTTCGCGCGGCTAAGCCAAATTCCTTGCATCTCTAGTTTATGCCCTTCTGTTTCCTGGGGCGTGACGGAATCGATCCCTTCGCGGTAGTCTGCACCAGCACCGCTTAAGCATCACCCTCTCGCAGAGTTTCAAAAGAGTAGCGAAACCGCGCTCGCATTCCTGATCGTCGGGATCGTTTGACCTTAATCACCCCTATCTCAATTGCAGAACGGAAATGAGCATGCTTGCCTTAAGAGATTTCATTGTCTCAACCCTTCAAGTGGGCTTGCTCTTGCTTGCCCTGAACCTCGCTCAGCCAGACACCGTGTCGGCGCAGGACCTCGATAACGTGGCCATCACCGGCCGCGTGTTGGATCAGAATGCCGCCGTAATTCCCGGGGCAGCCATCGAGGCAACTCTGATAGCAACGGGGGCGACGCGCACGACAGTCACTGACGACCAGGGCCGTTACCGCATAATTCAAATCGAGCCCGGCATCTATAATCTGAAAGTTTCATTCGCCGGCTTTGCCACGCAGGAAAAGAAGGAACTGACTTTCATCGCGGGCAAAAACGTGCAGCTTGATCTCGTTCTCCTACCCGAAGGCGTGACCGTCGATCCGGTCACTATCACAGCGGATGACACTCCCGCAGTCGACACCACGCGAACTGTTGTCGGTGGCACGGTCACGATCCGGGAAGTGGAATCGCTGCCGGTCAATTCGCGTGCACCGCTGGATCTGATTTTTACTTTACCGGGCGTCTCGGAAGAGGCGCTTTCAACTCGCGACCTCGCAGAAGATCGCAACACGTCCGCCGCCAACACGCCGGAAGAATCCGGGACCTTTTCACTTTCTGGCGGCCCGGCGTATTCAAATAACATTACGATCGATGGACTTGACAATAACGACGACCGGGCCGCGCGCGAACGCTTTCAACCTTCGCTTGAAGCTGTCGAGGAAGTTCAGATAATTACGAATCAGTTTTCGGCGGAATATGGTCGCGCTTCCGGCGGGCGTATCAACATCCGCACGCGTGGCGGTTCAAATAAGTATGGCGGGCGCGGCTTCTACTTTTTCCGCGACGACACGCTTAATGCCAATACTTCCAACAACAAAGCACGCGGGCTAGCGCGCCTGCCACTGACACAACACGATCCGGGCTTCACCTTTAGCGGCCCGCTGCGCTTGCCGTTTTATCACGGGCGCAAGAAAACCTATTTCTTCACCGCCTACGAGTACGACACGATTCTTGATTCGGCCACAATCGACACGCTGGTACCGACTCAACAGAATCCGCTGTTTGCGATCCCCGGTCCAACTGTTACTGACCCGGCATTGATTGGTCCGTTGCGGGGTGCCGCCGGTATCGCTCCTTATGTTGCGGGAATTTCGACGCCTTCGACGAATCACACTCTGACGACGCGCATCGATCATAAATTTTCTGACGTGCACAACGGGTCGTTGCTTTACCAGTTAGGCCGGCAAAAAAATCTGCGGCAATTTGGCGGAGGCAATCGTCTGGCCGAAGCACTGCTCGGAAAAACGCGAAATACGGACGCCATTTCCTATACCGACAACTATGTCGTCTCGCCGACCTTGGTCAATCAGTTTCGCTTCCAGTTCTCGCGCCTGACGCCCGCGGTTGTAGCGAGCGGCGGCCGCCGACCGGTGGTTCTGATTACGCTCGATGATCCACTGCCTGCCAGCAATCCTGAGCAACGCTCCGGCACATTGGTGGCGGGCTCGTCAACTTCAGGCGCCACCGATCGTCGTGAATCTCGTGTCCAGGGACAGGAAATTTTTTCCCTGGTGCTGGGCAATCACTCGCTAAAGCTTGGGGCTGACATACAGCACATCAGCTCAACCTTCATCGACCTTTCAGACATCTCCGGCACTTTTAGTTTTTCCAACGCCCTGGATTTCATCGCCAACACTCCCAACCGCTTCCGGCAAAACTTTCAGGCTGAATCAACTCAAACTAATAATTACCTGGGCTTCTTTATCCAGGACGAGTGGCGACTGCGCGCCAATCTGGTTCTTAGTTATGGCTTGCGCTACGAAACTGAAACCATTCTCAAGGACACCAATAACTGGGGACCGCGCGTCTCGGTTGCTTACGATCCATTCAAGGACGGGAAGAGCGTAATCCGGCTTGGCGCGGGCCTCTTCTACAGTCGCGCCTTGCTGCGCACTATCGACGACTTTACGATCAGCGCACAGCAGCGTTTCTTCGATACCAACGCTTTGATTGATCCGGCCACCGGACAATTGGGCAGCGCCAATTATCATCGCGCCTTTATTGTCGCGAACCTAAGATTTCCAGACACGCTGACCCTTGATTCAGCAATCGTGAAAAGCTTTGGCGTGGTTAACACCGGGTTCTCCCGGCGGCTCGACCCGGCGTTGCGAATTCCGGAGAGCTATCAGGCTAACGTTGGTTTTGAAAGAGATTTGAGCCACGGCTTCGTGTTCGAGACCAACTACACATTTAATCGCGGGCTACATCTATGGCGTGAATTCAACGCCAATGCGCCCGTGCTACCGGCAGGTTTTAAAGATTTCACGGACTATCTCGCCTCGCGCGATTTTGTAAACTTCCGCAGCAATCTTTTTGGCATCCGGCCCCTCTATAACGTTTCCACTGCCGGGGATCTCGTAAGATTCGTTCTCCGTCCGCTTGATCCGGCGAATCCAAATGCCGTCACCCGCATCATCGAATTCGGCGTGTCCATCTCCGTCATAAACCTGAATAGCTTTACTTCATCGACTTCTGTCGAGGTAGCCAAGGCTGCCCTGAATCGTTTCCGGCCTGACCCAACGCGCGCCGATATCCAACAGCTGATTTCATCGGGCAATAGTTTTTATCACGGCATAACTTTCGAACTGCGCAAGCGGTTCAAGAAATCAAAGAACTTCGCGTTCTCCTTCCGTTCCGCCTATACCTATTCACACCTGGCTGACGATGGGATCGTCAACACTTCCGACGCATTGATAGCCGGAAATTTTTTCAACGAGCGAGCTCGTAGCCTGCTCGATCGAAAACATCGCTTTGTTTTTTCGGGAACGTTTGATACGCCAAATTATCTTGGTAAGCTGCGCTTCTCGCCGATTCTTCGGCTAACCTCGGGAGCGCCATTCAATATTTCCCTCGGCGGCGCCGACCGCAACCTCGACGACGTCGGCAATGATCGGCCCATTTTTAGCGGCGACACGAAATTGCTTCATTGGCGCAGTCCCGGTAGCCCCATCGATCCGGCGATTCTGAAGCTCTTTGGCTTGCCAACGATCGGGCAAACGGGGAACCTGCCGCGCAACGCGGGTCAGGGTCCGGGACAGTTTTTCCTCGATCTAAACGTCACTCGCGAGTTTCGCCTGAGCGACCGGCTGAAGCTGCGGCCCGTCATAGAGCTTGATAATGTTTTGAACACGACCGTGTTCAGCTTCGGTAGCGAGTTCATCAGCTTCAACTCCTTTGCACCCACTGCGACCCCGGAACAACGGCAGGCGTTTCTCGATTCATTTCTGGTTACCACGCGCACACTCCGCCCACGTCAGATTCGGCTGGGGGTTCGCTTCGACTTCTAACTCGCCCGGGGCAGTAGCCCGACCGTGAGGGAGGGTTTCTCGTCCACAATCGAGCCCCTCCCTTACGGTCGGGCTACTGCCGGTGCTAAACTTTCACTCGCACAATGCCCGACCCCTCGTCACAATCTGAGCACGCCAGCGAAGTTGATACAGTACTGCTCGACGTAGAACTCTTTCTCAAGTATCAGTCACCTAATCGCGCCGTCGATGCCTTGCGGAAGGCGATCGAAAGTCACCCTCGTTCCATTCCACTACGAGAACGAATGCGCGAAATCTGCATCGTGCAAAAACAGGCCGACGAAGCAGCGCGACAATGTTTGGCGCTGGCCCGGATCTATATCGAGCGCGAAGATTTTGATAACGCCTATGATCGGCTATTGGAAGCTAAGCACCTTGATGCGCGCATCAATATTGCTGGAGGGTTGGAAGCGATTCGCCGGGCTCGCCGCGCGGATCTGCGTCCCGACGCAGCGACCGCGGCTGCCCCGTCTTCAGCCGGCCCGCTCGTCACGCTAGCCGGAGACCTGACGGCTATCAGTGTCTTCGACGCTATGCAGGTAATCGAAAACGCCAAGCTCACGGGCAAACTTGTGCTGACAAATACGCTGCAATCGGGCACCGTCTTCTTCAACGAGGGAAAAATTGTTGACGCCGAAGGCGCCGGTCATAGCGGCGAGGCAGGGTTCCGGCAGATCGTGGAGATAACGACGGGAGGCTTTGAGTTTCAAAAAACCAGCGAAGGATTTCCCGAACGCATTCAGGCAGCCAGCAACACTAATCTGATACTCGACGCGCTTCGTCAACTCGATGAAGCTAACCAAAAATAGCAATTCACTGTCTGTATTGATTATTCCGCGCAGAGTCTGTATAAAGCCAACGTAGTCAGTACCAGACAGCCTCACAAACGTTGCAGTGGAGGCGTGTGACGCTTGGCCTCATACGAATTCCTAAGCGTTCTTGGTCAATCAAACTTAAAAAGGTTCTTGACGTTAGTGCTTTGACGCAAAGTGTTTTTTTGTCGAGTCGATTTCTTTGCCGCAACTGAGAGGGGGATTGTGATGAAAATACTGGGCGGAGTTTTATTTCTTGTTCTGTTAGGTGCTTCTACTGGGTTTGCTCAGGGGGTAACTGTCTCGGGGGGCACTATCACGACTTCCAAAAGCACTCTGACTTTGCCGCCACTCGAAGGCTTGACCAGTGAGAATAGTCTGAGGCAAGCAAATAGTATTGTCGAGATAGCGTTGGGTGAATTAGCTGCAGATGGCGCGGCTTTGGACCAGGAAGAGAAAACGCTGGTGGCCGAGGTGGCTGCGTACGACAAGAAAAAGAAAGAAGAGCAAGCATTACTGGACGATCCCACGGGTCCTTATATGATAGCGCTGGAGAAATATCGCCCTAAACTCGCCGACCATGAGAAACGAAAGGCTGACCATAATGCTGACGCCGCGAAACAAAGGGGCGAGGTCGCAGCATCAAACAGCCTGGCACCCGAACAAAGGGATGCCGTAAATGTTAGTAGGCTGAATACCTGGGGAAATGAAATTAGCAATCGCAAAGAAATGCTTGATAAGGAGCGCGACTCCTTACTTGATGAATACACTTCCATTAAGAAGTTTGAAGACGATGCAAACGCGAGGCTAAAAGCCATCGCTGATCCGCTGAAAGCAAGAATCTCCACCCTTAACGCGAAGCAGGGTTTGGCCTACCGCCAGCTAAAGCAGTGTGCCGCCTACGCTACGGAGATACGAGAGATACTGAAAACAAAGTACAACCAGGCAAACGCGTCTTCTCCTCTCCTGGACTCTGCAGCAGAGCGACTCAAGGCGCTTAGCGCTCGTGGATTTGATACTCCTTAGAATCGAGCTGGGGCAGTTCGATGGTGAAAGTGGAGCCCTTGCTGAGTTCAGATGTAACTGTGACTTCGCCACCATGCGCGCGCGCCAGGTGCTTCACAATTGCCAGGCCGAGGCCAATGCCGCCGAGGTCGCGCGAACGCGCCCGGTCCACTCGATAAAATCTTTCAAACAGCCGTTCCAGGTGTTGGGCCGGTATTCCTTCGCCTGAGTCTTCAACGATAACCGACGACCGCTGACTGCCGACGGGTGATGTTTCTTTCTCATAACGGATAGTCACAGAACCGTTTTCACGATTAAACTTGATCGCGTTATCAACCAGGTTAGTTAACATTTGTTCGAGCCGTCGCGCATCGGCGTAAACAATTGCGTCCGGCGCCACGTTATTCGAAACGATTATTGACTGCTCCGCTGCCTTGCTTGCGAGCGACGAAATCACCTCGTCGACAATCGGGTGAAGCTCAACCATCTCAGCCCTGACCGGCACGTTGCCGGCTTCAATCGCGCTGAGTTCGAGGATGTCGTCAATGAGCTCATGCATCCGCGTGGCATTTCGCCGAATGATTGACAAGAACCGCCGGCTCGCTTCCTTGTCGTCGAGGGCTCCGGCCTCAAGCGTTTCGATGAATGCGAGAATAGCCGTTAGCGGCGTGCGCAGTTCGTGCGAAACATTCGACAGAAACTCCTGCCGCACCTGCTCAAGCCGCTCGATGCGCGTGACGTCGATGAAAACTCCCAAAGCTCCTTGGGCTGAACCTTCCGCGCGTTTGCCGCTCGAGCCGGCCAGCGGCACTACGCGTAGATCGAAGACGAGACGCTCCGGTCCGTGAGTTTCAACCTTGACGCCGCTGCGTTCGGTTCCTTTGAGCGCATCCAGGAAAGCGCCGTAGATTGCTGGGTTGCGCGTCAGTTCGGTGAGCCGTTGCGCGTCAAGCTTTCCGCGAGAGAGATTAAACAGTCGGTGGGCGGCGGTGTTTGAAGCTACGACCTTCATGTCTTTGTCCACCACCAGCAAGCCTTCGCGCATGCCGTTCATCGTCGCTTCAAACAGTTTTCCCAGTTCGAAAGTATCTGCCGGGGCGTTGGTGTCATCTAGGTTCTCGCCGACACCGGCAGGTTGAAGTTGTTCAGTTGAAGTTTTGCCGGAAAGGGCTTTGATGAGCGACGCCGCGGCGATTAGGGAAAGAACACCTGCTGCAATCGCACGCACGGTGAAGGAAGGCAGAAGGAGAGCAACTGCCAGAGAAGCTGCGACAGCAGCAATCAGGAATGCATTGCGCTTAAACATGCGAACCAGCAGTGAAAAGTGAAGCGTGAAAAGCATGAGTCAGGAAGCTGGCTTTTCACTCTTCAGTTTTCACTTTCACCCTCGCTTACGCACCTTTGGCGCTTGTTTGAGTGCAACCGACAAACCGGTAGCCGACGCCGACCACAGTTTCAATACAATCGCCGCATTCACCAAGCTTCTGTCGCAAGCGTCGGATATGTACGTCGAGCGTGCGGGCATCGCCGTAATAGCTGTAGCCCCACACATTGTCCAAAAGGTGTTGCCGCGTGATCACCCGGTCTGCGCTTTTTGCCAGTACCGATAATAAACTGAATTCTTTGTTTGTCAGTTTAACCTTCTGCCCGTTGCATACGACACGAATGTCGTCGAAATCAATTAGCAGGTGATCGTCTTCATAAGTCTTTCCGCTGGTTTCGTCCATGCGCCGCATTACCGCGCGCACGCGCGCCAGCAGTTCTCTCACCGAGAACGGCTTGGTTATGTAATCGTCAGCGCCCAGGTCGAGGCCCGCGACTCGATCGGATTCAGACGCTTTGGCGGTCAACATGATGATGGGAGTGCGACGCGTTGCAGGTTCCCGGCGCAGCCGGCGACACAATTCGGTGCCGCTCATCCCGGGTAACATCAAATCCAAAATTATCAGCGATGGCGATTCGCGTTCACTAAGCGCGGCCGCCAGTCCGGCTTCACCGGTCAACGCCGTCACGGCCGGCCAGCCCTCGCGTTCGAAGTTGTATTTCAAACTCTCGGAGATATCCGGATCGTCCTCGATGATAAGAATTGGCCGTGTCATGATTTGGTAGGACAGGCATTCCTGGCTGTCCGTTCCTCACTAACCAAAGGACAGACGGGATGTCTGTTCTACTTAAAATGCTTGATAAACGCAGCTTCAGCCATGTAGACGGTCAACTCGCAGATGTCCGTAACATAATCACCGATCCGCTCGAGATGCTTCGCCACAAAAAGAAGTCGCGCATCACGGGTCGCAGTGGCCGGCTCGGTCACCATCATTTCAATCAAACGGTGAAAAATGTGGTTGTAAAGTTCGTTGATCTCGCTGTCGCTTTGAATCACCTCACGGGCGGCGACGGCGTCGTTGGAGGTGAAAGCATCAAGCGCTGCGCGTAACATACGCAGCGCGTGTTCGGCCATCTGTTGCAGGTCAACTACCGACTTCAACTCCGGCTCGTTATTTAGATCGATGGCTACGCGAGCGATGTTGGCGGCGTGATCCGCGATGCGCTCCAGCACTGGCGCCATTTTCGCAACAGAGATAACAAAACGGAGGTCGCGCGCCGCCGGCTGTCGCAAGGCGATGATGTCAATGCACAGGCGATCGACCTCAACTTCCAGTTGATCAATCCTGTCGTCCTGCTCAAGCACCTGACGAGCGAGATCGCTGTCGCGATCCAGCAGCGCCTTCATTGCCCGCTCCAGTGCGGTTTCTGCTTCGCCCCCGAGCAGGAGCACGCGATCGCGCAAGGAATTCAATTCGTCGTCGAGATGTCGGTGTTGTTGTTGACTCATGTACTCTTAAAACCAGCTATCCGCAGATTTCGCAGATTACACAGATTTCCAAACCACAAAAGGGCTGGAGAAATATTGTTCTCAAGAATCTCGCCAGCAGAATTCTCTTCTGCGTAATCTGCGCAATCTGCGTAATCTGCGGATGTTCTCATCCAAACCTGCCCGTGATGTAATCTTCCGTCAGCTTCTGGTCGGGATTGGTAAACATTTTTTCGGTTGAGTTAATCTCAATCAATTTGCCCATCAGGAAGAAAGCTGTCGTATCGGAAACGCGCGCTGCCTGTTGCATGTTGTGCGTCACAATCACGATCGTGTACTGCTTTTTCAGTTCAACAATCAATTCTTCGATCTTGTGCGTAGCCACTGGGTCGAGCGCCGACGCCGGTTCGTCCATCAATACTACCTCAGGGCGGATGGCCAGCGCCCGCGCGATGCAGAGACGTTGCTGCTGTCCACCCGAAAGACTTAAGGCCGAAGTCTTCAAACGGTCCTTCACTTCGTTCCACAGCGCCGCGTCTTTCAGCGCTTGCTCGACGCGCTCCTCCAACGCACCTTTGCTCGCGGTCAGCCGGTTTATTCTCAGGCCGTAGGCGACGTTATCAAAGATTGATTTGGGAAACGGGTTTGACTTCTGAAACACCATTCCCACCTTTCGACGCAACTCAACAACATCAGTTCCCGGTTGATATATATCGATGCCGTCCATCAATACCTCGCCGGCCACGCGGGTGCCGGCAATTACGTCGTTCATGCGATTGAGTGTGCGCAGGAAAGTCGACTTGCCACAGCCTGAGGGCCCGATAAAAGCCATCACGATTCGTTCCGGAATCTGCAATGATACCTCGTGAAGCGCTTGCGTCTTGCCATAGTAAAAGTCGAGGTTGCGCACGGCGATCTTTGAGGCGTCTGCGGCCCGCGAAGGATGCGGAGCACTCGTCTCGCGCTGAGGAACTTTGATCCTGGCGGGACTCGTTGGTGCAGGTGTCGACATGGCAATTTCAGAACTCAGCTATCAAGACCTAAGTTAATTTCAGAATCTCCTACGGGTCAGAAAGCGAACCGCGATATTGATCGACAGAATCAGGGTCATCAAAACCAGCGTAGCCGCCCAGGCCTGCGCATGCCATTCGTCGTAAGGCGAGATTGCGTAGTTATAGATCTGGACAGTCAGCGAAGCGATCGGCTGATCGAGGTAATAGTTAAAGAACCGGCTGCCAAAAGCGGTGAACAGTAGCGGTGCTGTTTCCCCTGAGATGCGCGCGATGGCCAGCATCGCGCCCGTTGCGATCCCTGAGGCAGCCGCCGGAACCACGACTCCCAGAGTCACCCGCCACTGTGGTGCGCCCAAAGCCAGTGCCCCCTCGCGCAAACTGTGCGGCACCAGTTTGATCATTTCTTCAGTGGTGCGCGCGACGATCGGAATCATGATCAAAGCCAGAGCGATACCACCAGCGAGCGCTGAAAAGTGTTTCAACGGCACTACGACGATCGTGTACACAAACACGCCGGTGACGATCGACGGAATCCCGGTCAAGGTATCGACCATGAACCTGACCACGCTACCAAAGCGTCCATTGCCGAATTCAGAGAGGTAAATTCCGACCGCAACTCCGAAAGGTAAACCGATCGCCGAAGAGAGTAAGAGCAACATTACCGTTCCCAGAATCGCGTTGCGAATACCGCCACCTTCGCCGACCGGACGCGGATCGTTGGCCAAAAAACTCCAGTTGAGCGCACCTACGCCCTGCATCGCGATGTAAGCAAGAATGACCAGCAGCACGCCAACCGCCGCAATCGTGCAGAGTGCGGTTAGCGACGTCATCGTTGCACTCGTGGTGCGACGTATCTGATCAACTCTTCTCATTGAGTTTCAAGTTTCAAGTTTCAGGATTTCAGTTTTCAATTTCCGACTTGAAACTTTTTAGGCAGCACTGCCGACGCCACTCGTCCTCCGGGTCACGTTCCACACCAGCAAACGGGCGATCGCATTAACCACAAAAGTTACCAAAAACAGAATCAGTCCCAACTCGACAAGCGCACTGAGATAGAGGTCCTGAGTTGCTTCGGTAAACTCGTTGGCGATGGCGGAGGCGATCGTGTACGACGAATCAAACAGTGACGCGCTGATGTGAGCGCGGTTGCCGATGACCATGGTCACGGCCATCGTTTCGCCGATCGCGCGGCCCAGACCGAGTATTACGGCGCCGGCGATTCCGGGCGCGCCATTTACCAAAACTACGCGAGTGGTTTCCCATTTGGTGGCGCCAAGTGCGAGCGCCGCCTCGCGCTGTGAACTCGGCACCGCTGCCAACACGTCACGCACCACTGCTGAGATGATCGGCGTAACCATGATGGCGAGAATGATGCCGCCCGTTAGTAAACCGATTCCGGTAACGGGACCTTTGAAAAGTGGCAACCAGCCAAACCAGCGCTGAATTGCCGGCTCAATGTGAACGCGCAGAAACGGCGCGAGCACAAAAATTCCCCATAGCCCGTAAACAACGGAAGGTATAGCTGCCAGCAGTTCGACGAGAAAAGTGATGGGCCGTGCGAGGCGTTGCGGCGCCTGCTCAACCAGGAAGACCGCAATACCCAGGGACAGCGGCACGCTAATCACGATAGCAATCAACGACGACACCACCGTGCCGTAGATAAAAGCCAGGGCGCCAAACTCACTTTTGACCGGATCCCAATCCGTGCCGGTTATGAACCCAAAACCAAATTGACGAATTGAGAGCCGAGACTTCCACGCCAGAGCAACGATCATTGTCACTACGATCAAAAGGATCAGCGTTGCCACTACCAGCAACAGCAGGCGAAATATCGCGTCGCCCGTATTGCCGGTGGGTGAAAGCGCGCGCCGCCAAAGCAGCGGGGGTAAGCCCGCCTTCCCGACCTGCGAGACTCTCTGACTTGTGTTGTAACTCATACCTTGAGAGGCATTCAGCGAAGTTTCAAGGGTCAACTTGGAACATCTCAGGGTCGGGAAGGCGGGCTTGCCCCCGCTGCTTTTGCCTTTGGGTTACCTTAATGGCTTCCCACCTGAAGTGATGGAATTGATCTTCGCTTCCGCGCGTTTCACAATCTCCGCCGGCAGCGGCGCGTATTGCAGGTCCTGCGCAAACTGTTCCCCGTCGTGAATTCCCCACCAGAGAAAATCAACCAATGCCTTACCCTTTTCCGCGTTCTTCTGATCCTTGTAAGCAAGAATGTAGGTGTAACTGGAGATCGGATAAGCATCGTCTCCCGCTGCGTTGGTGATCGACACTCGCAGGTCGTCTGGCGTTTGCGCAGAAGTCGAGGCCGCCGCTGCGGTGACCGCCTCGATTGAGGGCGCAACAAATTTGCCGCTTGCATTTTTGATCAACGCCGCCGGAAGTTTGTTCTGTACCGCATATGCCAGCTCAACGTAGCCAATCGTGTTTGGTTGCTGCTTGATTTGGCCGGTTACTCCTTCGTTCCCTTTACCGCCCTGGCCCACTGGCCACTTCGGCGACTTATCAGTACCCACCTTTTCTTTCCATTCCGAACTTACCTTCGAAAGATAGTCGGTGAACACGTAGCTCGTGCCGCTGCCATCGGCACGATGGACGACGGTGATGTCCGCCGCTGGCAGGTTCACGCTCGCGTTGTCCTGCTTAATGCGCTGGTCGTCCCACTTCTTTATCTTGCCGAGAAAAATATCAGCGACGACGTCCGCGGAAAGATGTAACGGTTGATTGACGGAAGCAACGTTGTAAGTCACGACCACCGCACCCAGCACAGTAGGAATGTGGAGCAGTTCGCCGGGAGCAGCCTTCAGGTCCGCGTCGCTCATGGGAGCATCTGAAGCGCCGAAATCTACCGTCTGCGCCTGGATCTGTTTGATTCCGCCGCCGGAGCCAATTGACTGATAATCGATATGCATATTGGCGTGGACCTTGCCGTATTCGCTGACCCACTTTTGGTAAAGCGGATTAGGAAACGTAGCGCCGGCGCCTTGCAAAGCGATCGCCCCGCCGCTGCTTCCCGCTCCACCGCCGCCGCTACAAGCAAGCGCAAACGCTGCAATTAACAGCAGCGAAATCCAAATTGCAGTCCGTGTAATGGTTCGCGACAAGGGCATAGTTTCTCCTCAGGATAAGACTCGATGATTGCGGAATCGGGCCTCACTCTAGGAGTTGCGTGTTACATCTATCTAAACTAGGGCTGAATTGTTTGTTAACAGTGGGCACGCAGAAGCGCGTGGCGGCAGGTGACTTTGTGAGCGACCGTTAAGTTGAGCTTCGCGAGATTTCGTCGGGCGTAACAATCCACTGAAGGCTGGCTTCGCATTCCCCGACTTCGCTCCACTCACCGGCAAGATCAATCCTCGCGAGGGTAGCGGTACCCATATGCTCCGCCCGATCCGTTAGTAGTTTGAGCAGTTCTTCCATTCCCGGGTTGTGCCCAACCAGCAGCGCAGCGCTCACACCGTTCTGGAATTCTGAAACCACCTCCAACAACCGGAGCGGCCCTGCCTCGTAGATTCGTTTGTCGTAACTGACACTGCCCGAGAGTCCAGCCGCCGCGCGCACCAGATCGCTTGTTTGCCGCGCTCGTACAGCGGGCGAAGCCACAACCCGATCAAACTTCAGGTGTCGTTCCTTAATGAACGTTCCAACTGCCTGCGCCTGTTCTCTCCCCCGTTCGTGCAGCTCACGAGCGAGGTCAGACAAACCCGATACAGCATTCTCGGCCCTCGCATGTCTCAAGAGAAATAGTGCTTTCATGCTACTGGTAGCAAACCTATTGTCAGCTTCATGGTTTAGCTAACATTTAACTTGCCGGCGACCGGTTCTGTAAAGAGCGGCCTTCCTATATTATTTGCACAGTTTGCTCGACGCCTTCCGGAGGTGAGGATGAATCAAACGAAACTTATTTTTCTTCATGGCGCGCCGGCCGTAGGAAAATTAACCGTGGCGCGCGAACTGGCCGACCTCACGGGATTCCGTCTGTTTCACAATCATCTGACAGTTGATTTAGTCAGTTCACTGTTTCCGTTTGGCAGCGAGCCTTTCGTCCACCTACGGGAACAGATCTGGTTGGCCGCGTTTGCAGAAGCGGCGCGAAACCACGTGTCGCTCATTTTTACCTTCAATCCGGAACGCACAGTTCGCGAGCGTTTTATCCAGGATGCGGTCGAGGTTATGGGAAACGCGGATGGGCAGATTATTTTCGTTGAACTGACTTGCAACGAAGCAGAACTGGAGCGACGCCTCGAAGACGCCTCGCGGAAGGAGTTTGGAAAACTAAGTTCACTGGCGCAATACCGGTCGCTGCGGGATGCGGGAGCATTTGAATTCCCCAAGCTGCCGAGTGGAATGTCAGTGGACACTACTAATACTGCCGCGAGCGCTACCGCCCGACTCATCAAAGATTACGTCGACTGTCCCTGATCTTAAATAAACGTAGGGGCACAGAATGAACCGTGCCCCTACGTCTCCCCCGCAGACTTGTTTGTTTAGAAAGTAAACTTCACAGCTAACTGCAATTGCCGGGGATCACCGACGCCTTGCCGCAGAAAGCCGTCAAAGTTGAACAGCGCTGCCGTGCTCAGCGGGTTAACGTTGTTCTTGCTGTTGAAGGTATTAAACATTTCGACGATAGGGATCAACGCATAATGACCGTCAGCTCCAAACTTGAACGGACGCTGCAAGCGCCAATCAAATGAGAAGTAAGCGTTGTCCTTCCTGAGTGAATTGCGGTTGGTCGCAGTTCTCACCGCCGGAGTAATCGGCTGCGCCGAACGGGCCTGCACGCGGAAGTTTCCTTCAAGCCCACCGAACAATTCCGCAAAGGTAATGAAGTTAAACTTGTGCCGGATGTCGCGATCAGACAAGGAATAGTCAAGCTTCAAATTGTTCAGGTCGAAAGAACGATCCGTGAACGGATCGCGTTCATTCGAGTCGTCATCTTTATCTTTCGAGAGAACGTAGTTCCATTCCATCTGGTAGCCCTTGCTGAAGCGCTTCCTCATGCCGACCGTGAAGCCGTTGTAGAGCGACTTGCCCACCGCGGAGGCGACAAAAATATCGCCGAGCCGGATCGCGAAAATGCCGGTGCGGCCGAGATTCAGAAAGCGCGTCAGATGGACACCCTGCGAGTGGGTAAAGTCGAAATACAAGGAAAGGTCGCGCGCGATCTCCTGCTCAAACTGTGCGTTAGTGGTGTAGATCCGCGGGTTGGCGTAGTCCTTGCTGAACACCCGGACCCCGCTAAAGCAAGGGAATGGATTTCCCAGGCATGAGCCGGCAGTTGGTGTCACCAGGCCTGGCCAGGTCGGACGCACGCTGGGATTGGCAAACAAGCCGCCGGCGATAGTCTGTTGTTGCACACCATTGGTCGTAATCGATCCAACCTGCGTCAACATATTCTGCCGCCCATAGAAGATGCCGTAGCTGGCTCGCAGGACCGACTTGCCCTTCTTGGAAACATCCCACGCAAAACCAACTCGCGGCTGAAACTCTTTCTTGGGACTGTGCAGTGTGCCGTCAGACGGAAACCGCGGATCACTCAGCGCAAATCCGTAGGCAGTTTGTGACGGCGGAACGGTTACTTTTGGAAAGATCTGGGCCTCCCAACGCAGACCGTAATTTAGCGTAAAGTTTGGTCTGATCTGCCACTTGTCCTGGGCGAAGACGCCATAGTCTTCATTCTTAATTGAAGATGCACCAGCCGCATCTGTAGCTAGCCCGCTGGGTCCGGCGGCCTGCAGGAAAAGGAGTAGCGGTGTGCTGGGGCTGCCACCGCCGGCACAAACTGGAGCGAGCAGGCTGGTCCAGGCGCCATTAGGACACTGACCGGCGTTGGGGCCGAAACCCGCACCCAGTGCGGCCGGTGATGCGTAACGGAGGAATCCCGAGACAGTGTTGAAGAGATACCGTCCGGTGAAAAAGCCACGGAACACCTGGGTGTTAAGAGTGTGTACCCACTCCCCTCCAAACTTGACTGTGTGGTTTCCGGAAATGATCGAGAAGTTGTCCTTGGCATCGGTACGCCAGATCAGCTCGTCGACTTTTGGTTGCAGGAAGAATGGATTACCAAAGCGAAAGGAAAGTTCGCTTGGGTTGAAGCCGCCGCCGGCGCCGGTATCAGCGGCCAGACTTGAAGGAGTAGCCGCGCGCGGCCGCGCTTCGCGTGTGTAGGAGAAGTGGGCTTCGTTTAGCTTCGTGGGCGAAACTGTCGTAAAAAGGTTGAAGTTGATGTTGTGGATCTTCGAGAGACCTTCGATGCCATTGGCGGAGGCGCCGTAGGTGGCGACGTCGAAAGTTTGGTTCGTATTTTTCGAATAGTCCAGGTTGTAGGAGATGGCCAGCTGATTTGACTGGTTAAGGTTGAAGTCGAGTTTGCCGAGAAATGAGTAGTTCCTGATCGGATGTGATACCGGCGAACCCTCACTCAAACCGCTAACAGGGCTGACGAAGTTAATTAACGCCAACCGCTGACAATCAGAATTAGAATTGATCAGAGCTTCTTGAGCGGCATTCGTGATTACGGGAGCACTAACGGGACAGGGAGTAGTGCCAGCTTGTTCGCTTAGATTAGCTCGCGTTAGTCTCTCGCGGATGCCCTCAAAAGCGAAAAAGAAAAAGGATTTGTCTCGGCGAATTGGTCCGCCGACCGTGCCGCCGAGTTGCTCGCGACGAAAATCCTTAAGGGGCTTGCCATCCGAGGTGTGTGCCGATAGCGCTTCCAGCCGCTGAAAATAAAAGAGGCTACCGTGCATGTCGTTGGTGCCAGATTTCGAGATTACGTTGATGACGCCGCCCGCTGTCCTGCCAAACTCGGCGCTGGCTCCGGTAGCCACAACCTGAAATTCCTTGACCGCTTCGAGCGTAATATCGATGGCCGCGCGCTGGCCTCCCAGTTGCTCGCCGAAAAAGCCGTTGTTATAGTCGCCGCCGTCCAGACTTACGTTGTTGAAAACGCCGCGTTGTCCCGCAAACGTGATCTCATCGCCATCCGGTCCCTGCACCACGCTGACTCCCGGTGTCAGCGTCAGTAGATCCTCAAATTTTCTTCCCAGGATGGGGGTCGTGTTTACAGTGATCTCATTTAGCGTGGTGCTCGATTCCGTTTTGACTGTGTCGATCGTGGGAGCTGCAGTAATCGTCACAGTCTCCTGTACTGACGAAACCTTCATCGAAAGCGGAAGATTCATAGCTTGACCTACCGTCAACTCTGCACCTTTGACCACCAGCGTGGCGAAACCGGTTTTGGTAACTGTCAGGCTGTAGGTGCCGGAAGGTAACTGCGGGGCCACAAAGCGACCTTCATCATCCGAGGTCGTTGTCCTGACGAAATTGGTATTGACATTCCGAACGTCGATATTGGCGCCCGGAACTGCTGCACCATTTGCATCGAGAACTGTTCCTTGAATGGTACCGGTCGTGATTTGCGTTTGGGCTGCCGCAGCCCCGGCAAACACGAATGCGGCGAACAAGCAAATACTTAATCCTTTCGCCCGTTGGGCAAAGGAGCGAAGCAAGGCGTTGCGCATGATCTTCTCCTGTAGGTTTTCGGATCTGAGTCTGGATTCAGATCTTATTTTGAAATTCTGCTTAACGACTGCGAGGCGGGCTCATCTTAATTAAGGCTTCTTAACGATGTCAACATGTTTGTGGTGCTGTGGGAACGGGTGGCCCATCAAGAATTCAGATAAGCTTCAGGCTCCAACAGGGCCGCTTCCAACCACGCTACGAATCGTCCGACGTGCAGACCGTCCATCAACGCATGATGGACTTCCACAGAAAACGGGAGCAGCGTGCGCTCGCCGGCTTTTATGAATTTTCCAAACGCAATCTTTGGCACTGAATCCGCGCGTCCCCAATTGCGCGCGTGTGAGAAGCTCGTAAAAGAAACCCAGGGCAGGGTGGTGAAGTGAATCATGTCGTCCCTGGTGTTGGGCCTGAAGGCGCCATCGCCAGACTGCGCTTGCTTCATTGCAGCCTCGGCCCCGGCGCGAAACTTTTCAAAGCTGGCGTCATATTCAAAATAGGCGAGCGTAAAGTTTTCACTAGGAAGCAGCACGGTAGTGCCACCATGAATTACTTCGTAGACGATCACTTGACCATCGGTAAGACGGTAGCGAAATGGCTCGATCTCGTTTGCCGCTCGTAGTGCGAAGTAGTGATAAGCCATCGAGACGCTGACTTCCGGGCGATTGCGAAGTGAGGTCAGCAATTTGGTGATGTCGAGCTGAGTGCAGATGTTGAAGTAAGGCTTGTCAAACCCAATGAAGAATTCGAATACATCCCGGCGGATCCATTTTTCCAGATCAAGGTGCTTTGGCATATGAGAATTGTCGAGGCGCCCAGAATAACGCTTTTTATGTATGACCCGAAACCTTTAGCCGGGCACTGCGTATTAACCGCCATTCTGGAAATCCAGGTCAGCCTGCCGCAACTACGGGGCGGCGCGCTGACAAAGCTTTCGGTTTTCCGTTAAATATCTGTATTCTCCGTTCAATCGTCAAGCCAATCTGCTTTCGCTTAAGGAGTTTCCATGCGTCATTTCAATCTGCGCGCCTTGATTGCGCTCGTCCTTGCCACTTCTTTCGGTCTGGCGGCCTTTGCACAAACAACTTCACGCGGCTTCGATCCCGCCAACATGTGTACCACGACCTGCAAAGCCTGTGAGGATTTTTATCAGTACGCCAACGGTGGCTGGATCGCCAGGAATGAAATTCCGCCGGCCTTCTCCGCCTGGGGCATAACCAGTCCTCTGCGTGAGAAGAACATCGCTACGCTTCACGAAATTCTGGAGGCTGCCGCAAAGAATACCAGCGCGCCGAAAGGCGGCAACGAGCAAAAGATTGGCGCCTTCTATGCGAGCTGCATGGAAGAAGCAAAGATCGAAGCAGCCGGCGCGGCGCCTCTCGCCAAAGAGTTGGCAGCGATCGGCAAACTGAAGAGTTCAGCCGATCTGCCTGCAATCCTCGCGCACTTCCACCAAATCGGCGTGCCCGCAATCTTCGGGTTTGGCGCCGGCCAGGATTTTAAGAAGAGCGATAGCGTCATCGCCGTCACCGGACAGGGTGGTCTCAGCCTGCCTGACCGCGATTTTTACTTAAAGGACGACGAGAAGTCGAAGAGCACCCGCGAAGCTTACGTCCAGCATGTCACCAACATGTTCAAGCTTTTGGGCGATGACGCCGACAGAGCCGCGTCGGAAGCCCAAACGGTAATGACGATTGAAACTCAACTGGCGCGGGTCTCCCTGGATCGTGTCTCGCGGCGCGATGCATCGAAGCAGTATCACAAGATGTCGCCGGCCGACTTGAAAACCGTGATGGCTAATTTCGACTGGGCAACCTACTTCAAAAAGGTCGGCGCGCCGAAGTTTACGGAAATCAACGTGGCGCATCCCGACTTTTTCAAGGGCGTCGATCAGATGCTGGCCAGCGTCTCCATCAACGACTGGAAGTCTTACCTGCGCTGGCATCTTGTTCACGACGCCGCTGATGCGCTCTCGACGGCTTTCGTCAATGAAGATTTTAATTTCTACGCGAAGACTTTGAATGGCACGAAGGAAATTCAGCCGCGCTGGCGTCGCTGCGTCGTCGCAACCGATAACAACCTTGGCGAAGCGCTGGGTGAAGTTTACGTTAAAAAAGCGTTTCCACCGGAAGCTAAAGCTCGCATGAAGGAGTTGGTCAACAACCTCATCGTTGCTTTGCGCGAAGATATTCCGACGCTGAGCTGGATGACCCCGCCGACACAGCAAGCCGCCATCGCCAAACTGAATGCCTTTGCCGTCAAGATTGGCTACCCGGACAAGTGGCGCGACTACTCGGCGCTGAAGATCGAGCGCACGTCGTTCATCGACAACTTGTTACGTTCGAGCGAGTTTGAGCGGAAACGTAATCTCGCGAAGATGGGACAACCCGTCGATCGCACCGAGTGGGGCATGACGCCGCCGACAGTCAACGCCTACAACAATTCACTGATGAACGAAATTGTGTTTCCGGCCGGCATTCTGCAGCCACCCTACTTCGATTTGACCGCTGATGATGCGCTTAACTACGGGGCCATCGGCGCTGTCATCGGCCATGAGATGTCACACGGTTTCGACGATCAAGGCCGCAAGTTTGATCTCCAGGGCAATCTCAAAGACTGGTGGACCGAAGGTGACGCGAAAAACTATACCGACCGTGCGACCTGCGTTGAACAGCAGTTTTCCAACTTCCGCGTGGAAGAGGTTGGTCTTAACCAGAACGGCAAACTAGTACTCGGTGAATCCATCGGCGACCTGGGTGGATTAAAAATCGCCTGGCTGGCTTTCCAGAAATCGATGCAGGGTAAACCACGCGCGGCCGACATCGATGGCTTCACACCGGAGCAGCGCTTCTTCCTGGGATGGGCGCAGGTTTGGGGCCGGAAACAAACGCCCGAAGCGATGCGGCAGCAAATACTGACGGATCCACACCCGCTGGGCCGCTTCCGAGTTAACGGACCACTCTCAAACATGCCGCAGTTTGCAGAAGCATTCCACTGCAACATGGGCGATGCGATGGTGCGTCCTCCGGAAAAACGTTGTCAGGTTTGGTAATAACAGAGGTCAGAAGTGAGGTCAGAGGTCGGAGATCAGAAGCCAGCGGCATCGAGTCGAAAGGCTCGGCATTCGACTTCTGACCTCTGATCTCCGACTTCTGATCTCTGACTGCTACGCCACGAAGAACCCGAGCACGAAGCGAACTATACCGGCGCCGAGGATCACCCAGAGCGCGTTGGGGCGGTATTTAATTAGTACCGCTCCAGCTATAAGCGCAATCAACAGACCCACCCAACTGTGAATGCCGGCACGACCGATGCTGATTCCGGCAGCGACCAGCAAGCCGACCACCGCTGGTGTCACGCCTTTCAAAAAAGATTGCACAATCTTATTGGTGTGGAAGCGTGCGAGTGATGAACCGGCGACAACCATCATCAAAAACGACGGCAGAAAAATGCAAATGGTAGTTACCAGCGCGCCCAGTGTGCCCGCCACGCGATAACCAATGAACGTTGCTGTAATCAGCACCGGCCCCGGTGTCACCTGGCCGAGAGCGGTGGCGTCAACGAATTCCTGGTGAGTTAACCAATGATGATAATCAACTACTTCCGCCTCAATCAGCGGAATCATGACAAAGCCGCCGCCAAATGTGATGGTGCCGATTCGTAGGAAGAGAGCTGAGAGCGTTATCAGCAAGGCAAACTTGGCGAGGATCGGCATGGATACGCCAAGGATTACCAGCGAGCTGAGTTTCCCTGGTGAGTGGTTATTGGTTTCCGGATTGGAACTCGACTCGTCTTCGGTAGCACTCGCCGAGTTTGCCTCGTCGCCTGAATCCGTTTCCGTCTCAGCCAGCAAGGTCGCCTGGCGCACGCGTTCCTCCGCCATCGCACGCGTGAGATAACCACCGACGAAATGAGTTGCACGAAAACGACGGCGTCTCCGCTCCAAGGTCACCCGCGCTGCAATTCGTTTCCGGCGCGAGGCCACGCCGCGAAGTTGTCCGAGTCTGCGTAGTTGCTTCTCAGCAAATGAGTCAATAAAGATCCCGATCAACCCGGCAGCCAGCACCACTTCGATTACCGTGGCACTGAAGAAGGCGACGACGATGCAAGCGAAAACGGCCAGGAACCATTGCCACGGCTTGCCCAGCGTGTTGCGGCCCATGCGCCAGGCCGTCACGATGATCAAGGCGACTACGGCAGCGTTTAACCCATGAAAAAGTCGATCCGTATCGGGCAGGTAGCGCAGGTGGCGGTAGAGAATCGCCAGCACGATCATCATTAGCATCGACGGCAAAATGAAGCCGGTCATCGACACCGCAGCGCCGCGCCAGCCGCGAATCCTCAGTCCAACATAAGTTGCAATATTGCCGGCGGCCGTCCCCGGCAACGTCTGCGCGAGCGCGAAGCCCGAGGCAAACTCCTGTTCCGTCAGCCAACGCCGCTGCTTCACAGCAAGCGTTCTGATTAGCGCGATTACGGCAAGTCCACCGCCGAAACCGACAGTGCCAATCTTTAGAAATGAAAGAAAGAGTCCGCCGAGGGTAGGAGTACTCGCGATGCGTTCAATTTCGCGGCGCGTGTCGCGCACGCGCGTCCGCATCTTGCGTGCGCGGTTGCTTATTCTGCTCGCCCGCTTGTCGACCGGTGTCACCACTTTATTAGTCGACAGACTAACACAACGTCAGTGCTGATGCGCCAACGGAATTAGCCGCAGATTTGCGTGGATTAACGCAGATCGGATCTTTCAAATTCGCGCCCGGCGCAAATCCGCAGCCAAATTCCTGCTTAGAACTTCAGCACCGTGTCGAATTGCAAACGGAACGTCGATCGATTTAATGAGCCCGCCGGAGTCGGAGCAAATGGACCGAGCAATCCGTTGGGGCGCTCGGTAACGATTCCGGTCACCGACAGCGTCACGCGGGGATCGGCCGCATAGGCGAATTGGAAACGGTGCCCGCGTATGTCGGACTGTTGCGTTACATCAGAAAAATTGAACGGCGTAAGCACGGCGTCTTTCTCGATGCGCAGGAACGTATAGCCAAACTGCATATCGCCCCGCGCTTTCGTGGCACCAACCTGCACTTCACCCCAGAAGCCGTTATTCTCGTGATTCGGAACGAGCAGGTCGCCTCCTACAGGTCCGGCCGTTACAACGCTGTGTGCTTGCGTATTAGTAACGAAGTTCATCAGGAAGGTGACCGGGAATCGCTTGCTTTGTTTCAGCTCGAGCTTCGCGAGGAGGTCAACGAGGTTATAGCCTGAAGCCAGATGCCCATCGCGATTTGTTGCGTTATTGCTGGCGTTGGTCAGTCCGAGGCCGCCGTTGCCGGCTACGAGTAGGTCCCGCGGAATTGAAACCTGCGTGGTGATGGTTTGCGCGGGATTGGCGCCGGAAGCAGGAATTGTGAACGTCAACGGCAGCAATAACTGGCTGCCAAAAACCTGCACCGGTGAAATGAACTGCGTACCTGAAAAATAGAGATCTGACGCGGATAGACTGAGCGCTACTTTGGCGGCGGGCTCGAACCGCGCGCGCACCTGACCGCCATAAAGCGCCAGGTCACGACCACCACGCCGCGACTGATCAATGTTCACGGTGCCATTGCTATTGCGCACAAAGGCAGAGTTTCGCTCAAGAAAAGGCAGTTGCCAGGCTACCAGGGTTAGATCCTTGAGCTTGGACGACTTCTTAAAGCCGCGAGTGTACGACTCGTTAAAGCCTTCGACCATCAGATCGTTGTCGATAGTCATCTCGGTGAACGCCCACGGCGGTTCAAATTTGCCGCCCTGAAGACGCAGGCCCGGAGCGCCTTTCGGCTTATACGTGACAAATGCCTGATCCAGCTCGAAAGGCTTGCGGTTGAAAAAGTCAGTCAAGGTTTGATTGGTGGAGATGTTGTCAGCGAAGCTACCGGTAGCGAATCGCAGCCCCCAGTCGAATTCGTCATTGATGCTGCCACGCATCTGCAAGCGCGCGCGCAGTCGCATACGATGGCGCGGACTCAGTTCGTTTCCCAACACCGCTGGGTTGGCGCCGTTGGCCAGACTGTTTGAGAGTCCAAAGAAAGATTCCGCTCGCAGGCGGATGTCGCCGCTGAATTTGATCGCGCCAAGTTCGCCGACGCGTGTTTCAACCTTCTGCAACCTGGCTTCAACGGTTGAAGGTTGCGCAGGCGCCGGTTCGATCTTAACTAGCGCTGCGTTAGTTGCGCCTGGGACTCCACCCGTCGCCGGGCGGCCAACCTTGCTCACCAGCAGGCGAATAGTCTCCTGTTGTTCCGAGATGGTTTGCTGCAGTTGGTTTAGCCGCTCATTTTGTTGCGCCAACATTTCTTCCAGGGCATTCAGCTTTTCTTCAATAGTCTCCGGCTTCTTTTCGACTGATGAGGCTCCTGCGGGCTTCTTCGCTGTTTCACTTTTCTCGCGCAGGAAGCTGTGCCCGTCAGTCAAATTTGATTTGGTTGAGCCTTGCGCCGTAGCGGCGCTGGCGCTCAGCCCACAAAGTGACAGAATCAGGAGTGGAATTACGAAAGAAAACCTGCTGTTATTTGAAGCGGATGTTGTCGACATTTTTTCGTGGTCCTTTGTGAAAAGAAACGCCTGAATAAATTGTGCTGAGAACTCTGCAGCATGAAACCGCCGTCTTAAGGCCAAATGAACGTGGCCTTAAATCGATGTTAACCAGATAACCGGATCGGCCGCTATTGCAATGGGTAGGGTTGAAGCTAATCGAGCAACACTCGCGTCGACAACGCTTCCGCGCGTTCAATTGCGGCCAGCAAGCGGAGAAACTGAGAATAGTTTTTTCCCCGCGCAATGAGACGTGCAATTTCAGACTGGGTCAAATCGTTTCGCAGGATAAGGTCGAGAAAGTCGTAATAGTCGGCAGCAGCCTGTAAGGGAAGCTCGCGAACGTAAGTGGTCTGCTCGCTGTCTTCAGAGCGAAACCCGGCGAGCAAATCGAACACGTTGTCGGTTGTCAGTTGTGCGGCTGCCCGCGACAAACGAATGGGAAGGCGCAACTCAAAAAAGCGCAGGCCTTCCGGAGTGGTAACGCGGCGTAATTCTTTCGTTGCCTCGCCGTCAAAAGGCGACTCGGCGTCAACGAGAATGCGTAAGAGCCGCGGCTGATCTTCGTTGTTGCTGGTATCGAGCGCGAGTTGAATCCGGTCAGCCAGGAATTTCTCGAATTGCGCTTCAATTGGATAGTTGATTCGGCCGAGGCAGCCGACCGCTTCACCCTCGCCGGCAGTGGCGGCGGCGCCATCCGGCAAACAGGCCGGACAACTTGAACAGATCTCAGTCTCGGCCTGCATGAGTTCGACTTCGTCGCGCGCGTTTTCCACCCACTCGACTTTTTCCTCCGAGGGAGCCCCCGTATCGCCGGTAGTCAGGCGCGCGTGGAGATTGCTGAGCCGGCCCCATTCCCGCAAATGACTCTCCGCATAACGAGCGCGCAGCGGGCATGGATATTCAACTGCGAATTCGAGCGACATCTTAAGTGAACTTTTCGTTTACCTGAACAGTTGAGCTTAAAAGTATTATGATAGCGCAAATTTGCCAGGAAACTCCTGAGAAACGTCAGCTTTTCTTGAGACTGGCGATGAGCTTCTTGTAATCTGCTTCATCCCGAAGTATTGCGAAGTCTTCATTCTGTTCAATTTTGCCGAGGTCGGAAAACCCACGCTCGACGGCCCGGCCCAATGCCATCGTCGCCTTGCTCTTATCCCCAACGCGGGCATACGCGACTGCCAATTCATAAAACACTCGCGGATCTCCGGGACTGATCATAGTCAGCAATTCGAACTTTGCCGGAAGCGACGCGTAGTTCTTCCTTTGCTTCAGCGAGAAAGCCTCTTCGTAAATTCCCACTCTTAACGATTGCAACACCCGGCGTGCCACGCGCCGCTCCCCTACGTTCCCGCTCTCCGACTGCTTTGCCAAATCGGACAGGCTCGACTTAAGTTTGACCATCGCCTCTGGATAGGACTTGCCAGTTTGCGGGGCGGCGATCAGAGTTTGCAGTTTCGCCGAGAGATTCGCCTGGCTCTCCTCTTCAGCCCTTTCGCTTTTGATTGCAGCTCGCACCTCCCTGGACCTCCCTAGCCGTTCGGCTGCGGCTGCAAACTCATTTGTGTCCCGCAATCCTCTGAATTCCGAAACCAGGGCTTCGTATTCAAGGTAGGCATCGTAGTTATTTTGGGTGGCCTCGTAGTCGTGAGCTGCCTTTGTCTTCAATTTCAGGCGCTCGTCAATCAGCTTTTCGTCCCGCGCTCGACCGCCAGACTTCATGGCCTGAATTTCCAGCCAGCCGACGGCCTCGTTGCAAATCTCAGACGGCGGCCAATCATGACCGCCTGCAAAAATGGTTAGTCGATTCGTTATCCCAATCTCATCCAGCTTTCGTTTGAGCTGTTGCATTTCGGGGAAATTGAAATCCTCAGTTCCCGCCGTGGCAAAAAAGACGAACTGATTAGACGAGGGCGGCTGGGCGACTGACGGAAGTCCGCCGCTCGCCGCGATCACGCCGGCGATCGCGCCACGATATCCCAGAGCCATCGCACTCGCGACGCGGGCGCCCCCCGAGAAGCCCGTCGTATAAACACGCTGTGCATCGATTGAGAATCGTTGATGCGTGTCCGCCCACAGAGTTTTGACTACAGCGTTGACGTCAACGCCGTTTCTCGAATTGTTTGAACCGGCAACGATGAAACCAAACCTTGCCGCCGCTGCCTGGAACAGTTTTACCGGCACGGCTCCGCGCGCGACCGGATCAAAAGCGTAAAGGATGGGCCACTTTTTATCCGGCGTGTAACCGGGAGGAAGAAACAGTGCATAGCTCTGCTCGGGGTCAGCCTGGCAGGTGACTTTTTCAATCACCTCAGCTTGAGGAAGGTGAGCCTGGGGATTGCCCGCGGCAGCCGAGCACCCAAAGGCCAGCGCCAGCAGCATGCCGCTCAAGTTGTAGAAGACTCTTCTCACGAGATGGTTCCTTGTCATGGTCACGCTTTGATGTCAGGCAGTCGTTATTTGGTTTGACGCGCTACGGGAGTTTCGATTCAAATCACTAGCACACAGCTCGCAAGAGCGGCAACGCTCCAGCAGAATGGTCAACCCTTCTCCCTCCGCTGTGCTTTGTAATTGACCATCCATATCGGGGAAACATCTTGAGTAACCGTTATCCGCCAGGCCCGCGTCGCACATTTCCGCTTTCGGGTTTGCTCGCCTACCGCAAAGGGCCGCTGCCGTTTTTCCAAAACCTCGCGGCGCAGTATGGGGACATTGCCTATTTTCGCCTCGGTCCCCAAGAGGCGTTTTTCTTAAATCATCCCGATTACATCAAGGACGTTTTGGTAACCAACCACCAGCGCTTTCACAAGGGTCTGGCTCTGCAACGAGCGAAGCGTCTGCTGGGAGAAGGTTTGTTGACCAGCGAAGACGAATTTCACCGGCGGCAAAGGCGTTTGGCGCAGCCGGCGTTTCATCGAGCGCGAGTTGCTTCTTATGCGGGTGTGATGACTGACTACGCTTCGCAAACGCGCGCACTTTGGCACGATGGCGACCAACTCGACCTGTCTGAAGAGATGATGCGACTCACGCTGGGAATCGTCGGGAAAACACTCTTCGACGCGGATGTGGTCTCCGATGCTCGGGAAGTGGGTGAAGCAATGACGGTGGTAATGGATCTCTTCAACATCATCACCATTCCTTTCTTTGAGTTACTGCAGAAACTGCCACTCCCGCAGTTGCGTCGCTTCGATTCTGCCAAGGCGAAGCTCGACGCAATCATCTATCGCCTGATTGAAGTGCGGCGCCGCAGCGGCGAAGACCGTGGCGATCTGCTGTCGATGTTGCTGCTGGCTCAGGATACCGAGGGCGATGGCGGCGCGATGAGTGACGTGCAATTGCGCGATGAAGTGATGACCATCTTTCTGGCGGGCCATGAGACTACCGCCAACGCGTTGACCTGGACCTGGTATCTGCTCTCACAAAACCCGGAGGCTGAAGCGAGGTTGCACCAAGAGATTGATCTTGTACTTGCAGGGCGTTTGCCCGAATTCGAAGATGTGGCGCAATTGAAATACACCGAGATGGTGCTGGCTGAATCGATGCGGCTTTTTCCGCCTGCCTGGGCATTGGGCCGACTCGCGCTGGAAGACTTCGAGCTCGGTGGTTACGTTGTGCCCAAGAAATCACTGGTCTTGATGAGCCAGTATGTCATGCACCGCGACCCGCGCTATTTCGCCGAGCCACTGCGATTTGACCCGGAGCGTTGGACTCCAGAAGCTCGGGAGTCGCGACCGCAGTTTTCCTACTTTCCTTTTGGCGGTGGTCCACGCCGCTGCATCGGCGAAGGCTTTGCGTGGATGGAAGGCGTTCTGCTGATAGCCGCCATCGCGCAACAATGGCAAATGCGACTGGTACCAAATCATGCGGTCGCGCTCAAGCCGGTCATTACGTTAAGACCAAAACACGGGATGCGGATGACATTAACCAGGAGGCAGACGGCAGGAGCAGGAGGCAGGAGCACGAACGGTACGGACGCTTGATCTCTGTAGCAGTTGAAGAAGTTGGAAAGATGTTGGGCAGTATGATTGCGCAGCCGGAGGGATTCACGATTAACTAGCCTTCCCATGGTCCTGCTCCTGCCTCCTCGGGTTGTGGTAAGCTTTGCACTCCTCGGATAAGCAAGTTGTGAGGTCAAAGGCCAATGGCAATTAGTCAGGATTTGTTGGAAATTCTAGCCTGCCCTGCCTGCAAAGCGAAGGTGGAATTGAAGGCCGATGGCAGTGCCTTGAAATGCGTGCAGTGCCGGCGTGTTTACCCCATCCGCGACGACATTCCGGTGATGCTCGTTGACGAAGCGAAGATTGAGAACGGAACTGCGAATGAACCCCGGGAACAAACTTGAACAGCCTGCGGGACATAGTTGAAGCTTCTCCTCAGCTACGCGAACTTCGGATGCACAGCTTGCGCGGCGAAGACTCTCCGCAGCCGCTCGCCCCGGCCATCTGGGATTGGCAAACCGTCAAGCGAGTGCTCGTCGTGAGATTGCGTTCCATCGGCGACACCGTCCTGGCGACGCCGGCGCTGTTCGCATTAAAAAGATTTCTCCCACACGCAAGCGTCGACATCTTATTGGAAGATTGGGTGGCACCCTTGCTCGACGGATTTCCCTACGTGGATAGCGTCATTACGGTCGAACGAAAGAGCACCTCATCACGTGCCCGCGTTGCCCGGCAACTGCGCGCTAATCGTTACGACGTTGTATACAATTTGCACGGCGGTACTACGGCAACGTTGTTGACGCGCGCTACCGGAGCCACTCATCGCGTCGGCCATCAGACATATCAGTACGCGCGCTTGCATAACCACCTGTCGCCGTCTTCGTCGACACTTTGGGGCCGAGAGAAAACGCACTCTGTCGAGCAACAACTGGCGCTACTGGGATGGACGGGTGTTCCAGTCAGCGATCGTCCGCCGACCAAGCTCAATGTTACCGGTGAAGCGTCTGCGAGCATTGCGGAGCGCTTGAGAGACACGGCATTAGCAAGTGGACCATTTGCCGTCATCCATCCGGCGGCAGCATTTGCGACGAAACAGTGGGCGGCGAATAAGTTTGGACAGGTTGCCGAGGATTTGCACAACCGAGGTCTTGCGGTTGTCGCCCTCACAACAGCAAATGAAAAAGCGATTGTCGATGAGATGAATAGAAATACCACGACGCCGGTCGCCGCTTTTACGGATCTATCACTGCCGGAAATAACAGCACTGCTGGCGCGCGCCCGCTTGTTCATTGGAAACGATAGTGGCATCGCCCACATTGCCGCGGCGGTAGCAACGCCGGCAGTTGTCATTTTTGGCTCATCAAACACGGCCCATTGGCAGCCCTGGGCCAAAGCGGCCGCCGAGGTTGTCCTGGAAGAAATGGAATGCCAGCCCTGTCATGGTTACTTCTGTGAAAAGTTTGCGGAGCCGGAATGCATTAAGCGAGTTCCGGTCGAGCGAGTAATCGCAGCGACTGAACGTGTTTTGCGAGAGAGCGACGGACGTTAAGCTGCATTGCATGCCGCAGCCTCAAATATCTTAGGACCTTGGACGGTAAGGCCAGCGTTACCGCACGGAAGACGGCGAAGCCGTAACGAGCCGACGGTTTTCATAGTTGAAGAGAGTTTTTCAATAGTTTCAATGCCCCAGCTAACACGACAGCGCGCTGAAGAGTTGCTTCACGCGATGCACGATCGCAAGGTCGTCGTGCTCGGTGATGTGATGCTCGACGAGTTTGTTTGGGGCGAGGTCACCCGTATTTCTCCCGAGGCGCCGGTGCCGGTAGTAGACATTCGTCGCGAGTCGGTGCATCTGGGCGGCGCCGCTAATGTGCTTGCCAACCTCGTCGCGCTGGGCGCGCGGGCTTGTGTTGTCGGAGTTGTGGGAAACGACTCAGCCGGCGAGCGTATCCGTGCCAATCTGAAAGAAGTCAGTCCCTCACAGCCAGATGAGTACCTCGTCGTCGATCAAAGCCGGCCGTCGACTATTAAGACCCGCATCATCGCCCACAATCAACTCGTGGTGCGCGCCGATCGCGAGGCGCGCAGTCTGATCAATGGGAATACGGAGAAACAGATTCTCGACGCACTGACGGAGGCGATTCAGGATGCCGCTGCGTTTGTAGTTTCAGACTACGACAAAGGCGTCGTCACGCCGCGCATTCTTGGCGAAATCCTGCCGGCGGCTTACGCCCGCCTGCCAGTCCTTATCGATCCCAAGATTCGCAACTTCGCCCACTATCGACCAGCGTCTCTGATCACGCCAAACCATCACGAAGCGTTGAGGATGACCAATCTTGAAGCCGACTCGGACGAAGGCCTTCATCAGGCGGCCCAGATCATCGAGCAAAAACTCGGTTGCGATGCGGTGCTAATCACGCGCGGCGATCGCGGCATAATGCTTTTGGAAGGCGACAACGCGCCCGTGTTCGTGGAAACGGCGGCCCGCGAAGTTTATGATGTGACCGGTGCCGGAGATACAGTTATTGCAACGCTGGCGGCGGCATTGGCGGCAGGCGCGACGATGCTGGAAGCTGCAACCCTCGCGAATCACGCTGCCGGCATTGTGGTGGGCAAGGTAGGAACAGCGACGGCGAGCGCCGCTGAATTGCTGGCAACGTTTGCCTGACGTTGTCCCAGCCAACGCAAAAACAGTTTGCGCTACAAAGAATCATGATTGGGAAGTCGCTTCACAACTACAAGATTCTCGAAAAGCTCGGCGTTGGCGGGCAGGGCACAGTTTATAAGGCCACTGACGGAAAACTTGGCCGCCTGGTAGTAGTAAAAGTTTTGCCGGCCGAACTCACCGCTCGAGAAGCAAACCTGCGCCGTTTTGAACGGGAAGCACGGCTCGCTTCCTCACTCGATCATCCCAACATTTGCACCATCTTTGATCTTGACGAGGCTGAAGGACACCACTTCATTGCCATGCAGTACGTTGAAGGACGGAATGTCCGGCAACTCGTGAATGGCCATCCGCTCGAATTGAAGAGCACGCTGTTAATTGCGATTCAGGTAGCTGACGCGTTGGCAGCGGCACATGCTCGCGGCATTATTCATCGCGACATCAAATCGGGCAACGTGATGGTTACGCCCTCGGGCCAGGTGAAGATACTGGATTTCGGACTCGCGAAGCTGCTGGACGAAACGGACGACAGTTCGAGGTCAACCATCCATCGCACCGACCTGACGGAAGTTGGAGTTCCCTACGGCACTGCTACTTACGCAGCGCCTGAGCAAGCGCGCGGCGATCGGGTCGACAAACGAGCTGACATATTTTCTACCGGGGTCTTGCTCTACGAGATGCTAACGGGCACGTGGCCATTCCGGGGCAAGACGACCATCGACGTGCGACATGCGGTGCTGCACGATGCGCCGGTGCCGGTTCCGGAACTCCGTAGGGAACCAATTCCCGCCAGTCTGCAAACAATACTGGATCGCTGTTTGGAGAAGGAGCCGCGCGATCGTTATCAGAAAATGGAAGAGCTGCGGGACGATCTGCGCCGTGTACTGCAGGAGGTTTCGACTGCCGCGAGCACCGGCGAAGCATTTTCGAGTGTGATGCCTGAGCCGGCCAAACACTTAACCGGCGAGAGCACGGTTTCACGCGCCATGCGCTGGCTCAAGGGTAAAGCCAAATCTGAGTCGACCTCCGCACCAGGCGCGACCACGCCCACCAAACCAACAATTCATGAGACGCCCTTCATGACTATCGCGGATCCTGAAAAGAAGAGTTTGGCGATTCTTTGTTTCCGCAACCTGAGTAACGATCCGGCGTCGAGCTTTTATGAGTTTTCGCTTGCCGATGCCGTAATCACCGAACTCGCGCGCGTGCGTTCACTCGTTGTCAGGCCTTCGTCGGTAATTGCGAAATACCAGAATGGCCAGATGGACCCGCGCGATATTGGTCACGAGTTGCGCGTCAACGCCGTGCTGACCGCAGGCTTTATTCACGCCGGCGGCCGCTTCCGCGTCACTGCCCAACTGCTGGACGTCGGCTCCGGCGACATACTCTGGAGCGATCGGATCGACACTTCGACGGAAGACATCATCGCCGTGCAGGACGAGATCGCCCAGCGAATCGTGGAAGGTCTCAGACTTGAATTGAGTCCAGCGGAGCAGGACGGTATTGCGAAACCGGCCACGCAAAACGCGGCCGCTTATGAACAATATCTGCGCGGACGCGATCTCTTCGCCCGTTTCATCTTCCGTACCATTGCTCAGGAAGATTGCGACGCTGCTATCGAACATTTTCAGCGTGCGATCGAGCTCGATCCAAACTTCGCGCTCGCTCTTGACGGCCTCGGAGCTTCATACGTGAATCGAGTTTTCAAAGGCTTTGGCGGCGCGGAAGACTATGAACGTGCCGAAGTCGCCTTCACGAAGGCGCTGGCCATCGATCCTAAGATGGTTGAGGCCCGCATGCTGATGGTCTTCGTTTATCTCTGGCGCGGCCAGAAGCAAAAGGCACGCGAGGAAGTCGCACGAGCGCGCAAGGAGGCACCGGACGAACCGGTCGTTCACTTTGTCAAAGCCACCTTGCATCGTCTTGATGGCGAGTATGGGAGAGCACTACGCAGTTATGATCGGCTGATGCGTCTCGACCCTGCGGCCCACGTTGTGGCCAGCTACAATCGGGCTCTCGTTTACATGTACATGGGGAATTTTGAGGAGACGAGTCGACAATTGGATCAAGCTGGCGATCCCGATAACCCGCTCGTCAAAACTTTCAGATCACTTGTTTTGTATTACACAGGTCACACCGATGAGGCGGCCCTGATGATGCAAAAGAATGTTGACGAGCACCCAAACCTGCATGGTATCCGGCCGTTCATGGCAATGTTCTTAAGCGTGCAGGGGAAACATGAAGAGGCCCGCGCGCAACTGAACAGCTCGGTCATAAGAAACGCGGAAGTTGATCCGGATATCGCATACTCGGTGGCCTCGGTTTACGCACTGGAAGGCATGCGAACTGAAGCGCTGGAGTGGCTAGGACGCGCGATTGCGCTGGGGAATGAAAACCAGCTTTGCTTTGAGAGTGATCCAAATTGGTCTTCGTTGAGAAAGGACGAGCAGTTTCAAGAGCTGATGGCGAAAGTAAGGGCCGCTCATTTAGCGCATACGGTCAAAGCTGCACCGTCCGACTAAGCTCCACGGGAAACACCAACACCATTCATGTTTACAAAACCTCGGGTAGTGATGCTTTCCAGTCTCGTCAACTGTCTCCTCGTTTTCTCGCTGGTTCAAAGCGCCGTAGTAACGCGCGGCGCGCCATCAGCGCCGCAACGCGAGCGACGAGTAACCACGTCTCCCGGCGCGACACCAACGCCAAGCCCGACGCCAGGCGCCTCGGATGCTCCGGCTGAGAATACTCAACCTTCGCCCTCGCCTGCGCCGAAACCGGAACTTGCTCAAGCCCGGGCGGCAGCAACTTCGCGATCACTGGGAGAATTGCAGTCACGCATAACTGCGATACTGCGAAAGCCGGAGTTTGCCGCGGCAACGATTGGGATCAAAGTGACTTCGCTGGAAACGGGCCGAGTGCTCTTCGAGGAAAACGCTAACAAGCTTTTGCGTCCCGCCTCGAATATGAAACTCTACACCGTGGCCGCCGCGCTCGATCGGCTTTCGCCCGAGTATCGTTTTGTGACTTCGGTCTACGCCAATAAGAAGCCGGACAAAGACGGAGTAATCAAAGGTGATCTGATCGTTTACGGCCGCGGCGACCCTTCCATCGCGGCGCGGTTCAATAACGGAGACTATTTCAAGGGTATTGACGATCTCGCCACGCGGATCGCCGCAGCAGGCGTGAAAAAGGTTGAAGGTGATCTGGTTGGTGACGACACTTATTTCACCGGCCCGCAATATGGCGCCGGTTGGGAATGGGAAGATCTACAGTGGTGGTATGGCGCGGAAGTGAGCGCACTAACCGTTAACGACAATGCGCTCGATTTGTCAGTTAAGCCCGGGGCCAGGGTCGGTGCGCCGGCGCTGATAACTACCGGTCCGCCCGATCCGTTATTGAGAATAACTAACAAGGTTGTCACCGCAGCCAAAGGCACTAAAAGGGACGTGAATGCCTATCGTGGGTTGGCCAGCGATGAACTTGTGGTCAAAGGCTCGATTGCGCTGGATGACAAGGGTTATACCGGCGGCATCGGTATCTCGCAGCCCGCGCTTTTGTTTTCGTACCTTCTGCGCGCCTCGCTGGAGCAACACGGGGTGAAGATCAAAGGCAAGACACGAACTGTCGATAGTCGTTCGAGTGGCAGTTTAATCACACAATCTCCGGCCACTCTGGCAGCACTTAGTAGCGGACTGGCGCCGGTAGAAATCGTGAACCTGCCATCGTTTCCATTAAGCGCAATTGCGGCGCAAACATTGAAAGCAAGCCAAAATCTTTACACCGAACTCATCTTGCGCACGCTCGGAAATGTGGTTTTGCCGGCAGTGAATTCGCCGAAGATGGATCGCACAAGTGAAACCGACGGCCTCGAGGTGGTAAAGAAGTTTCTGCGTGAGGCCGGCGTGTCGCCCTCGTCGCTGGTACTCAGCGATGGCTCGGGCCTATCGCGCAACGACATGGTAACCGCAGAAGCAACCCTGCAATTGCTCACCTATATGCACGGTCATCGATACGCGTCTGTCTTTCGCGACGCGCTCTCAATCGCCGGCGTAGACGGCACGCTGAGAAATCGCTTCAAGGGGACGGCGGCGGAAAATAATCTACGCGCCAAGACCGGGACACTCAGTTCGGCTTCAAGTCTCTCTGGTTACGTCCGCGACGCGGCCGGCGAGGAGTTGGCGTTTTCTATCATGGTGAACAACTTTCCTCAAGACGCTGACGTAAGGACAACTTGCATCGAGCCGATTGCTATTTTGTTAGCGTCTTACGCCGGGAAGTCGCAGTAGTCCAGGCTGAGGTTTTGCGCGAGTCCGAGCAGGAGTCAGATAACGTAAAGATGTGTTGGAAACACGCAAAGTAACTGTTTGCGTTCAGGGAAATTTGAGGAGACCCCCATGTCGACAGATCGTCTTGTGAAAAGTTGGAGCGAAGTTAGAACCGGCCTCATTAACGAAGCGTCGCAGATTCCAGAAGATCAATTTGGGTTTCGCGCTACACCGGAAACTCGCACCGTGGCCGAGTTACTCCAGCATATTGTCCAGGTGCAAAAAATGATCGTGGGTGAAGCCTGCCGTGAAGATACTAACCTAATGCGACAGTCGTTCGCCGATCACATTCAGGAATATGCTCCCGACGTGGCCGCAGTCACAGTCAAGAACGGCTTGCTTGAGCTCTTACGCAGCAGCCTGGAACCAGCAGAAGCTACTATCCGTGGTTTCTGCGACGGGCTGCAGCAGGCCATGCGACGCTTTGATGGGAAGGAAATAACGAAGTTTGACTTCCTCAACTTCGGCATCTCTCACGAAATGTATCATCGCGGTCAGTTGACAGTTTACGAACGACTGCTCGGAGTCGAACCTGCGCTCACGCAGTATTTCAATAAGCGAATCGCTGCGGTCGCAGCGCCAACTGACTAAGATGCCACCACGGTTCACCAAATTCCACGGCTTTGGTAACGACTACATTGTCATCGAAGCAACCGATCTCGCGCTCGCTGGAATCTCGGGCACGGGGGCCCTGGGAAAATTCGCCCGGCGCATCTGCAACCGCCATTATGGCGCCGGCGCGGATGGTATCGCGGTGGTTAGTCCTGCGGAAGTTGCCGGGGCGGATTTCCATGTTCGCATTTTCAACCCTGATAGCAGCGAAGCGTCGCTATCCGGCAACGGGACCCGCTGTGCCGCAGCGTATCTCTACTACCGAGAGCTCTGGATAGCCAGCGAGCTTCGCCTTAACACGCGCGCCGGAATCAAGCTTTACACTATCCGCGAGCAAAACCACGGTCGTTATCTGTTTGACTCCGAACTTGGCCAGCCAAAGTTTGCGTCCGCCGCAATTCCGATGATCACGGAAACGCCGCTTGAGCGAGTGATGGACTACACGCTCGACGTCCAAGGCGAAATTCTCCCGGTGACCGCGTTGCAAATGGGAAATCCCAACTGCTGCATCTTCGTAAAAGACTTTGATGCGCTCGACTGGCGCCGCATCGGCAGGAGGATTGAGACCCACCAACAGTTTCCGGATCGCACAAATGTTGTCTTTGTTCGCGTCGTGGATCGACAGACGATTGAGTTGCGGATATGGGAACGCGGCGTGGGCGAAACTGAAGCCTCGGGTACGTGTTCCTGCGCGGCGGCAGTCGCCGCGATGATCAAGGGCGAAACTGAACGACTCGTGCGGGTGATAATGCCGGGTGGTCGCGCAGAAATTCAGTGGCGCCCTGATGATGAAGTTGTGATTACCGGCACCGCAGAAGTGATTTATGAAGGCGACTGGCTTGGCGCGCCCTAAGCGGAGATCAAGACTTTCAGGTTTTCGACCCCAACACCAACTCCCCCAATGATTGAACCCAAAACAAATTCCAAACTTCTGTCCGGTCGCCACCTGCTTGCGTTTCCCTTGCTGCTGGCGCTGTTGCCAGGGGCGTGCGGAGGCCGCGTGGTTTCCAGGACTGAGGTAGATCAAAACACAAAAGACGCTTCGAAGGCAGCGCCTACCGGTCTGCTTTTTTGGCTGGGCAATCCCCAGCGCAACTTCTATGGCAGCGGTCCCTGGAATGACGGACCGCTGGAGATCGCCTGGGCGATCAAAACCGGTTCAACCAGCGGACACTTGCATCCGGATCCGTGGGGTGGCACATCGTGGCCGGGTCAGCCTTCCGTTGACGGTGATCGTGTCTACTTCCCCTCAGCCGATGGCAATGTGTATTGCGTTAACAATCAGAATGGCAGCGTCATCTGGAAGTTTAAAGCCAAGGACAGTTTCAAAGCGACGCCCACTGTCATTGGTGATCGGATCATAGCCAGCGGGCTGGACCATCATATCTATTGCCTCAACGCGCGCGACGGTGCTTTGCTTTGGGATTTCGAAACTGGGTTTGAGGTTGATGGTTCCGCGGCGGTGATTGAGGGACGCATTTACTTCGGCAGCGAAGACGGCTTTTTCTATTGTCTCAAACTCGAAGACGGTTCCCTCGTCTACAAGACCGAACGGCTTGGTTCAATGGAGGGCAGTTGTACCGCGGTTGATGACCGGATCTATGTAGGCACCGAACAAGGCGATCTCTATTGCCTCAATCAGGCAGACGGAGCGACTATTTGGAAGTCGCGTATTGGCGCCGATTCAGATTCAACGCCAGCGGTGGCGGGTGGTTTTGTGTACACCGCCGCTGAGGACGGCTACGTTTATTGTTTCCGTCAAACAAATGGCGAGCCGGTCTGGAAGTTCAAGGCTGAGGGCGGGCTGAGCAGGAACTACAAAGACCGAAGCGGGATGTGGGCCAGCCCCATTGTTGTGAAGGATCGAATTTACATCGGTTCCAACAATGGCTACGTCTATTGTCTGTCAGCAGACAAAGGGGAGATCATCTGGCAGCAGCTCATGCGCGGACCTGTTTGGGCGACGTCGCCGGTAGTCGATGGCCGCGTGGTGGTCGGCGACAAGGTTGGTTGGATTCATCTGCTCAATGCGAAAGACGGGAAGCCCCTTGGCGAACTAAAGATTGGAGATAACATTAACTCCACGCCTGCTGTTGTGGGCGGCCGAATTTATGTTGGCGCTTTCAACGGCAAACTCCATTGCGTGAGACCAAAACCGAACGGATGGGAGAAAACTGAAGGTATGGGAGGCTGAGTGGCGCAGTGTTGATTTATCTCGTCGACAATACGATTGATGGCAGGGGCGCGAGCCCTCGCGAGCTGCGGGCGGTGCTCAGTCGCCTGCGCGAGGGAGTTGAAATACTGACGGAGCCCTATCATGCGGTATCTCTCAAACGCCTCAAGTCGCTACGTCCTTCACATGTTGTTCTGAGCGGGCAAAGTCATCCCTGGGACCAATACTCCGAAGGCTCGCTGGCTGGCGTCTTTGAAGTCATCAAGAAAGCCTCGCAACCAATACTCGGCGTTTGTGGCGGCCACCAGCAAATCGCGCTTGCCTACGGCGCTCCCATTGATCTGATGGCGCGGCTTGAACCGGGCGAGGGTTACAAAGGAGCGAAGCGCGAGCGAGGATACTTTTCCGTAGAAACCAGCGGCTGCGGGATCTTCAAGGGCCTCCCAAGCGAGGTAACCGTTTGGCACTCCCATTTCGATGAGGTGAAGGCCCTGCCGAAGGGTTTCAAGCGCTCCGCCTGGAATGACACCTGCCCGATTCAGGCGATGGAGCACACCTCACGTCCCCTGTTTGGTGTGCAATTTCACCCGGAACTCTTCGATGAAAAGCATCCGGATGGTCAACAAATCCTACAAAACTTCCTTGAAACCTAGTGTTTTGGCTGGTTCGTTTTAACCCGAAACAGCCTCGCCTCTGGCTGTCGTACCGAAAGCTTTCGGTCACATTTCCCTGTCTCTGCCAACTCCAGATATTTCAGTAGTTACGCTGAATTATGGCGTTTTTGCGCCTTTTCGCGGCCCATTGGAGCTGGACACTCCGGCCGGCCTTTGCTAGCCTCCGATGTGAAACAGGCGAGACTTTAAGCTCGCTTGTTTTTGTTTTGTACATGATCTTTCAGCGCGCATGCATCAAGGATGCAAGCCCCCAACTTCGGCCGACGTTGTTACCAACTCCTTGGGCCGAAGGTCGAGTCATAGGAAAGAACGGACTCGCGCAGAGCGCTGAATTTGATACCCATCGGACAGGAGACCCGACGAATGAAAGCAATAGTTAGTAGAAGCGCCATAATTGCAGCTTCGCTTCTGGCAGGTTTAATAGTTTTTTCCGCCACTCCTTCAATAGCAGACAACGCTCGCAAGCAAGATTCCAAACAGAATCCCGTTGAAACCCTGGGCAAAGTTGAATCTTCGGATTCAAACGCCGCCACGCGTGCCCGGACAGTTGATGAACTGACGCCTGTTGTACCTGCGTCGCCTTACGTGGCGACGGCCTACAGTCTCAGAGGTAGAACGGCGAGTGGACGAATGGTTAGCCGAGGTGTAATCGCTGCCGATCCTTCAGTGTTGCCTTTAGGTTCACGCGTGAGATTGGATCATCCCGGATATAGCGGCGAATACATCGTCGCGGACACAGGCGGCGCGATTCGCGGCCGGCGCATCGACATCTGGACGCCAAGTACCGGCGAGGCCATGCGTTTTGGCAGGCGTACGGTGAGGCTGACGGTGTTGAGCTACGGCGCCCGCAGAACCAGGCGAACCGCTAAAGGCTAGAAACTAGTCTTTTGAGAATCACACGGCAGGAGGTCAAACCTTCTGCCTTTTTTCTTTTCAAATACTCTCGACGCGTGTCGGATGAATTTAGGGCTTCCTTTGATGTTCGTCGCGTCGTCGACGATTGAATTCCCTTGCCTTGAAAGGCCGGGCTAATTTCATACCGACGCTACGCGTCGAAGACACTTGTTCGGACAGGCCGTGTTAACATGCTCGCGCTAATCCATTTCAATTGCGGGTGAGTTACTCAGGATTACTATGCAGGTTTCCCGGCAACCGTCCGAGAACAATAAAGAGATACCAGCTGCCGAACCATTGGTTGAAGTAACCCGCGGCGGAATCACGGAGTCGCGGCATCGCGGCCACGTTGTAGCGGTGGAACCGGATGGTACCATTGCCGCGTACCTCGGTGCGCCCGAGACCGTCACCTACCTCCGTTCTTCTGCGAAACCACATCAGGCAATTCCGTTGTTAGCTTCAGGTGCGGCTGACCGCTTTGGCTTCACCGAAGAAGAGATCGCGCTCGCGTGTGCCTCGCATAGCGGTGAACCGATTCACACGAAGGTAGTCGCCTCGATGCTCAGTAAGATCGGACTCGAACCTGAAGCGTTGAAGTGCGGCGTGCATGAGCCCTTCAGTGTCGCTGAGGCTCGCCAGCTTCGTGAAAAAGGTGAAGAGCCGAATGTTTTGCAGAACAACTGCTCTGGCAAGCACGCGGGCATGCTGGCTCTGGCGTTACACCTCGGCGCGGCTACGGAAACTTATGATGAACCCAGCAATCCAGTGCAACTGGCAATTGGCAAGACTGTTGCCCGCTTTAGCGACATTGCCATTGAAAACATCGCAGTCGGGACAGACGGTTGTGGCGTTCCGGTCTTCGGCATCACCGTGAAAGCGATGGCGCTGATGTACGCGCGGCTGGTGGCAACGCCGGTGGAGTTTGACGAGCAAACGCGTGGTGCCTGCGCACGAATCGTAGCGGCAATGACCTCGCACCCGGAGTTGATTGGCGGCACCTCCGATCGACTGGACACGGAAATTATGCGCGCCGCACCGGGACGGCTGGTGTCGAAAGTGGGAGCGGAAGGCGTCTACACAGTCGGCGTGCTGCCCAGCAAAGAGTGGCCGCGCGGCTTAGGGCTCGCTCTTAAGATAGAAGACGGCGACGACCACCGCGCTCGGCCTACGGTCGTGATTGAATCGTTGCGGCAACTTGGCATACTCGCCAATGAATCGTTGGAAGCGGTCGCACGTTATGCCTTCTTCCCGGTACGCAATCGGCGGGGGGATCTCGTTGGCGAAGTGACACCGGAGTTCAAACTAAATCAGGCAGGGAAAAACCAAGCATAATTCATGGCTGAAACTGCAGCATCCAAATCGACTTCAGGAAACGGTAATGGGCGCGCCGATACCGCAGCGGAAACTCCGCCATTAAAACGCGACGCTGGCGGCAACGTCGACCTCGACTCGGTTCCGGATGTCATTCAATGGTTTTTAGATTTCGACCAACGTGTTGCGATCGTAAAACACCCAAACGTTGAAGAAGTGTTTCAGTGGAAACAGGAACAGAGCCGCAGCCAGGGTGAAGTAGTTTTTGATTTCAAACAGGCCCAGGATCGTCTCGCCATCGGGATCATTCAGGCGCTGGCCGAACACAACACGGAACCCGCCCTTCACTCCTGGATCAGTCAACTGCTAAACGCGCTCGACTCCGCGTCGAAGGCCAACGAGTCGACGACGGAGGCTTACAATCTGGAACTAGGTGACGGCGGTTCGGTTCTGAAAGAAGCCGGCAAGATTCCTTCAGCACGCGGCCGTCGCGATTTTCTGCTCAACTGCTGGGTTGAGACACTCTGCACGGCCGAGGCGCGCGTTCTGGGTTGGCTTTATAAGGAATTTTACGGTCACCCGTTTGCACCGTAATCGTTTGCGCCTGATTCCCTCGTTGCAAATCGCTTATGAACGACTCTCTTCGCGCGCTCTTTCCCGTAACCGAACACGCCGTCTATCTGAACCACGCTGCTGTCTCCGCGCCGCCAACTCCAACCATCAAAGCCATCCAGTCGCAACTCGCCGACGTTTCTGCAAACGGTTCGGTAAACTTTCGCAAGTGGCTCGCAGTTAAGGAAAGTGCCCGCCGGCTGGTCGCCGGGATGCTGGGAGCGCAGCCAGAGCAGATTGCGTTTGTGCGCAATACTTCCGACGGACTCTCAACCGTGGCGAACGGCCTTGACTGGCACCCCGGTGACAACCTGGTAACTTTTCGTCACGAATTTCCTTCCAACGTTTATCCCTGGCTGCGCATACGTGATGCGCTGGGAGTAGAAGTTCGCGTTTGTGAAGAACGCGATGGTCGCGTCGACCTTGATGAAATGATCCACCTCATTGACGACAAAACCAGGATCGTCGCCATCAGCCATGTGCAGTATGCCTCCGGTTTTCGCGCGGACCTTGAACGGATTGGGCGCGTGGCTCGCGCTCATGATGCGCTCCTGGTCGTCGACGTGATTCAGTCTCTGGGAGTGGTTCCTATCGACGTTGATGCGGAGTTTATAGACGTGGCGGCGACGGCCTGTCACAAGTGGCTGCTGACGCCGGAAGGGGTGGGACTGCTTTACCTTTCGAGCCGGGCCCGCGAGCGCATTCAACCGACCCTGGTGGGTTGGACCAGTGTTCCGAATCCCGATGACTACAGTAACTTCGAACAGGGTTGGAACGAGGGAGCGCTTGCGTGGGACACCGGAACGGCGCCCATTTCCCTGATCCATGGACTGGAAGCCAGTCTAAAACTTTTGCTTGAAGTAGGCATTTCTCCGATCCAGGCGTATCTGGAAACTCTCACTGATTACCTCAGCGAAGGGCTGCGAGGTCTTGATTACGAGATCGTCAGCTCGCGACATTCCGGCGAAAAGTCCCAAATCGTTTGTATACGTCATAAGAGCGGGCTCTCCCCAATGGAACTTTACGCACATCTCAAGAAACAAGACATTGTTACTGCTCCACGCGGTGATCGGCTGCGCATTTCACCCCACTTTTACAACTCGTTCGCAGAGATCGATGAGCTGTTGACGGCCCTTCCAAGACGAGGGACAGATATTCCGGTCGGATCCCAATCCTGAGAGCCCATTTATCATAAGAGCGAGCGAATATCGTTCGCTATTATGTGCTGGACGTATCGAACCTGTACGCCTCCAAAACCTCCGAACAGCCAACAGCCATTCGCGCTCTGAAAATTCCTAAGAAAAAGTCTTATGGAATAATAAGGACTCTGTTTTTGGATTTTGGCACGCTCGTTGCCAAAGACAAATCCGAACAAGAAGGGTAAATAAAGGGTAAATCGGGTCAGGCTCTAGATTGCTGTGAGTGGAAGCTTTGGGGGAGGCGTCCTCTCGCGATTTGAAAAAGCGGGCATTAACTCTTTCGGGGGAACAGAGTCAACGCTCGAACGCAATCGACGAGCTATTAATTGCGGGCTGCTGATCGCCGTCCTGACGGGGCTTGGGGGAGTCTCCCAGGAAGATCAGCAGCCTGCATTATGTTGATCAGGTATAGGAAGGCGTGACGGCTCATCGTCGCGCCTTTCCTTTTTTGAAGGCCACCACCGTCGCTGAAATCCAACTACTCTCCCCGACCGAGCAAACGTCCGCGATCGCTTTCCGAAGTCAATTTATCCAGGTTAAGCCGGATCATCGCGTCGGCATCTGAGTAAGAGTCGGTGGCTCGCTGCTGCGCCCGCCGGAAACGAAACAAAAGAGCACCAAAAAACCCACCGATAGCCAGACAAGTAAGCAGGGCCAGGCCCGAGGTCTTTACCACCGCCACCAACACGCCGAGCGTAGTCTCAGTGAATTCGCGCGTTGCTTTCTCATAAGAAAAAGGATTCTCGCCCAACCACTGCACCACCTGCTCATACTTCACTTGATCGATTAATTGGTTCGCCGCTTCCTGAGTGGGTGCGTCAAAAACAAAGACTGCGTAATTTCCCACGCGACGATAAGCTGTCGGCGCCGTCTGACTCTGCGCGCGGAGTTCCTGAATCTTTGCCGTGATGCCGTGATCGTTATCAGTTGCGAGTTGGGGCGTATTGAATTCAAGGATGACTAACCGTAGCGCGCCGTAGCCCGCTGAGACTGCTTCGACGCCTCCAGCGAAGTTCAGCGCGTCAAACACGGGTTGGTTTGGTATGTTTTCTTTAAGTCCGGCGAGATTGACAGCATAGTCCGGATGAATGCCCCCGCTTTCCCAGCCAGGCAGGTGCTTCACTAGTGCCGGTATCTCGCCGTCGCCTTTATCCAGCGTGTCCGATAACTGCCGCCCGAATTCGAGCAGCGTTTCTGGTTTGACTGACTGGTTATTGGTATCGATAACTACACATACCGGCCCTTTGTAGAAATAGAGCCCGGTAGGAACAATAAAACCTGACGTGCCGACGTTTGCGGTTTTCACTTCCTGTTGGCGACCCGCGAACCAGACCTTCATTAACCCGCTGTTGAGCCGCGCATAAGCTCCGGAATCAGAAGCGCTCGTGAAGAGTAGGGCAGTCAGATGATCGCCCCCGGCTGACTGGTAATTGCGAGAAACGTTGATGGTTCCGTTAAAGAAATCGCCGGCGTCGTCAAATGCGCGAACCGGCGTGATCGATTTGAAGCTGCCGATATGTTCCGGTAGTAACTTCGCAGCCTCTTCAAATTTGGGGTCAGCATTCGCAGCTACGCCCGCCAGCAGCACTACGACAGTAATTCGGATTACGTTTGAAAGCCTGAAAGTATGCAACGGAGGCCTCGGTTAACCTTTTGCCAATACCCAAACTCGCGGATTACTTAGAACCCAAGCTTGTGTTGGATGTTCCAACACGGCGCGAGTTTAAAGCGTTCGGGAAATAATTATGCTTACAGCAGTTTAGACCTTGCGTCGGAGTTCGCGCAAAAGCAGGTCGGCGTAGTGGCGGGGTTTGCTGATGTTGTGCAGCACAGTGGTGCCGCCCAACTCGCTGGCGTTGTCTATTAACAAATCGCCAAAGCCGAGTAGTCGCTGCGGAATACTGGCGGAAACGGTGACGTCCTGAATCTTGGTAAGTGGGATGTTGCGGGTGGTTCGTGCAATCAGTCCGGTATCAATCTCAATTTTCGAGTCGGTTAACGTATACCGCACCGTGTTGCGTTTCAGGTGGTAATAGGCGGGGATCAGCAGAAGTGTCAGCGCTAATGGTATTGAGATGTAAACGGGAACCGGTATCAGAGCCAGCAGAATAACCAGACCAACCGCGCCAATCACGGCCAGGGCGTAGCCCAACTTGATGAAGATCATCGTGGGACGAACCGTAAAAACAACTTCCTCAAGCTCGTCGGCATGATCCTGGCCCGCCAGCTCCGCGGCCACTGGAACTCCGCGCTGCGCGCGCGCAATTCGCGTCGCTTCCGAATCGTCGGCGGGTGAACCACAACCGGAGCAGAAGGGCCTGCCGGGCTCCAGATATGATCCGCAGTTTGAACAATGCATTTCTAATTTTGCTTACGGGGCTGGGGGTTTGGAATCCACCGCATTCCCCGCATTCTGCCAGGCCGCAAAACCACCGAGCAATGCTCCCGCATTGTCAATACCCTTTTCTTTCAGCTCGACCACCGCACGGGCGGACGTATGTTCGTTTGGTCAAGAGCAATAGGTAACAATCAACTTGTTCTTTGGTAGCTCGTCGAGGTGATTTGCGATCTCAGCTTCGGGAATCAGCTTAGCCCCCCTGATGTGTCCCGCGTTATACGACGACTCGTTGCGGACGTCTATAACGACAGCCTCGTTTCGACCTAACAAGCCCTTTAGCTCGTCGACCGTAACCCGACGCACACCATCAGCCGGAGGGGGCGCATTCTGCGTGACCGGCGCCGGAGCCACTGGGGAAGCTTGTGCATGCTTCCACTCAGCGGAATTGCAGGCAGTCAAGACTCCCAGCGCTAGAACCGTGATGGCTAAAAAGGAAATAATAAGACGCATCGATCAACCTCCAAACACAACCCGGTGATGAACGATCACGGGCAAGTAACAAATTGTCCCCGCTAATTTCTTATGCCTATGTGTATTTGTCAATGGCGGGCCTGTGTTGCAAACACTGGCAGCCGCTGGGTAGCCGCAAATGCGCATGTTTTCTTTCCTTCTTTGCGTGCTATAGTTCGCTCTCACCAAATCCGGAAAAATGGAGCTCTCATGCTCGAAGCGCCACAAACCCGCGCTGTGAAGTGGGCCAAGGTAATCGACCAGACGCGTTGCATTGGTTGCCACGCGTGTACCACTGCCTGCAAATCAGAAAATCTGGTGCCGCTCTCGGTAACCCGCACGTATGTGAAGCACGTCGACGTTGGCGTCTTTCCGCAAGCTCGTCGTGCGCATCAGGTCACCCGGTGTAACCAATGCGCGCACGCGCCGTGTGTTACGGCCTGCCCCACCACTGCGATGTTCAAGCGCGCCGACGGGATCGTTGATTTCGACAAATCGATCTGCATTGGCTGCAAGGCCTGCATGGCCGCCTGTCCCTACGACGCCATCTTTATTAACCCCGAAGACCATTCAGCAGAGAAATGTAACTTCTGCGCGCACCGGATCGACGTCGGTCTGGAACCGGCCTGCGTCGTCGTGTGTCCGACTCAGTCAATCCTGATTGGCGATTTGAACGACAGCGAGTCGTACGTGACGCAGATCGTAAATCGCGAAGCGGTCTCAGTTCGCCGTCCGGAAAAGGAGACGCTCCCAAAACTTTTTTACAAAGGCGCGCACCAGGCGACGCTGGATCCGCTAGCCGCGCGTCGGCCCGAGGGTGGACTCTTCATGTGGAGCGAACAGCAGGAAAGCGCGGCGCACGTAGTTTCGGGCAATCCAAATTTCAGCAACAGCTCGGCGGCGGCGTTGCTGTCGTATGACGTGGCTCATGCGATTCCCTGGGACTGGAAGGTAAGTCTCTACACCTGGACGAAGGGCCTGGCCAGCGGTGTCTACCTCGTGGTGGCATTGCTCGTGTTGTTTGGAGTTCTCAGTGCTAACAATTCAATCTGGTTATGGGCCGCCCCGATAGTTTCGGGAGGCTTTCTGGCGATCACCGGTGGTCTGTTGATTTGGGACCTTGAACATCCCGAACGCTTCTACCTCATCTTCACGCGACCTCAATGGAAAAGTTGGCTGGTCAAAGGCTCGTTCATTATTGCCGGATACACGTTGGTGCTGGGGTTACACTTTCTCGCGAGTTGGCTGGGAGCGAGATCGTTTCAAAGCTGGCTGATGATTGCGGGAATTCCGCTTTCGATTCTGACAGCGGTCTACACCGCCTACCTCTTCGCGCAGGCGAAGGCGCGCGATATGTGGCAAAACCCATTGCTGCCGCCACACTTGTTAACGCAGGCGTTGTTATTAGGTTCAGCGGTGCTCTTGCTCATGACCTCGTTATTAGAAAGAACTCCGTCTGATGCTCTGAACTCTATGGTTGGCGGCGTCCCGCGCCTGCTTTTTGTTTCGCTGCGGATCCTGGCAATTACGAGTTTGCTTCATCTGCTGATGATTTGGGGCGAGGTTTCTCTGACTCACCCAACTGCTCATGCGCGTCTCGCTATCTGGGAAATGGTTAAGGGCCGGTACAAGACCGACTTCCGGATCGGCACGGTATTGTCGTTTGTGGGTGGACTGATTCCGGCGCTCGCGCTCTTCGGAGTAATCAGCGCCTCGCTCGGCGTGGCCGGCGCACCGCTCGCTTTGATCGGCTTGATGCTTTACGAACATGCTTACGTGCAGGCTGGACAGTCAGTACCGCTGGCGTGAGCACCATGAAATCAAGATCCCAATGTTTTCGAAGCTTTCGCTGAGAAATGAGAAGGAGACCTTAAAATGAATGCGAAGATGAATACCCCCAGTCATTCGAGCATGTTCATCGCGTTGCTGTTGTTGGTAGCAGTTGTCCTGGCGTGCAGTAGTACTACGGGAAATGAAACGGAGAAAGCGAACAAGCTTGTAGACGAAGGAAATGCGGCTGTGCAGGAAGCCAAGAAGTTTGTGGCTACCGCCGAGGAAAAGAAAGACGCAATGCTGCACACCAACGTGAGGCAATTGGCCGAGGCGCGAACCCTGGCAAAAGAGTCAGTCGCGGCCTTCGACAAAGCCGAGGAGAAGTGCAAAGAGGCAGCAAAGAAATATGAAGAAGCCAGTAAGCTGAAGATCAATGACAAGTTTAAGGAATACCTGGCACTCAAGGTGAAGGAATACAACAAGCGCGCTGAACTGGTTGCGACCGCAAGAGCCACTCCGCAAGCTTTGCTGGATAGCGAGAGTCGCGCGAGCTTCGTGACGAGAGCTAAGGCCGCCAACGATAAGGTCGAGGCGCTCAACAAAGAAGCCGAGGAATTTGCCAATCAGTCAGAGAAGCTACAAAAGGACAACCCGGATATTTTCAAGTCATAAGTTAACTTTCGTTTCAAATGAGCAAACCTCCAGAAACCTTCTATCCCGGACCCAGCCGGAACCATCTCGCCGCGTTTCCCCCAAAGGAACGTTGGGACAACTGGACCGAGCTTGATTCGCAAGCGTGGCCGCGCCGCAAGGAGCGCCACTATTCGCTCGTCCCTACCACCTGCTTCAACTGCGAGTCAGCCTGTGGTCTGCTTGCTTACATCGACAAGGTCACCGGCGAGGTGCAGAAGTTTGAAGGCAATCCCGAACACCCGGGGAGCCGAGGGCGTAATTGCGCCAAGGGGCCGGCAACTCTAAATCAGATTCAAGATCCTGATCGCATCCTTTATCCGCTGAAGCGCACCGGCAAACGCGGCGAAGGCAAATGGGAACAGACCACCTGGGACGCGGCACTTGACGATATTGCCGGGCGCATTCGCAAAGCGATCGTCGAAGATCGCCGCAAAGAGATCATGTATCACGTCGGGCGGCCGGGCGAGGACGGTTTCACCGAACGCATACTCGCAGCCTGGGGTGTCGATGGTCACAACTCGCACACAAACATTTGCTCATCAGGCAGCCGCGAAGGTTACCAACTCTGGATGGGGCTCGATCGTCCCAGCCCCGATCATGCCAACGCTAAAGTCATCCTGCTCATCAGCGCGCATCTCGAGTCAGGCCACTATTTCAATCCCCACGCACAGCGCGTCATCGAAGGGAAAGCCAACGGCGCGAAGCTCATCGTCTTCGATACGCGTCTTTCGCACACCGCCACGCATGCCGACTATTGGGTCGCGCCGTATCCTGGTTCGGAAGCCGCGATGTTGTTGGCAATCGCGAATTATTTGATCCAGAACAATCTTTACAACCGCGAGTTTGTGAAGCGCTGGTGGAACTGGGAAGAATACCTAGGCCAGCGGTCAGAGGCCGAAGATCAGAGGCCAGAGGTCGGAGGTCAGAGATCAGATAAAGACAAGCAGCCTCAAGCTGAGACCGCCAACATTAATTCGCAGGTTGGGAAGGGTGGCTTGCCCCCGCCTACCTTCCAAGAGTTTGAGATGAACTTAAAAGAAATCTACAAAGGTTACACATTTGAGTTCGCTGCTCAGGAATCCGGTGTTGATGCAACAACCATCGAGGAGATTGCCAAACTAATCGCCACGGCCGGCACGCGCTTTTCCAGTCATAACTGGCGCAGCGTTACCTCCGGCGTGAGTGGGGGCTGGACGGTCGCGCGCGCCGTCTTCATGTTGAATGCGCTGCTCGGCGCAATTGCTACCGAGGGCGGTGTGTTTCCCAACGCCTGGAACAAGTTTGTGCCGAAACCGATCTACACACCGCCGCATCCGCGCATGTGGAACGAGACGCAGTGGCCGCGCGAATATCCGCTCTCAATGCACGAGATGTCTTTCTTGTTACCTCACTTTCTGAAAGACGGACGCGCCAAGCTCGATGTCTACTTCACCCGCGTGTACAACCCCGTCTGGACCAACCCCGACGGCTTCTCGTGGATCGAGATGTTGACCGATCCGGATTTGATCGGATGTTATGTCGCACTGACGCCAACCTGGAATGAAACGTCGTATTTCGCGGATTACGTTTTGCCGATGGGCCACGGCTCGGAACGTCACGACATTCATTCTTACGAGACGCACGACGCCCAGTGGCTTGGGTTCCGCCAGCCGGTTAAGAAAGCAGACCGGCAGCGTGAAGGCGAAACGATCGAAGATACACGCGAGGTAAATCCCGGCGAGGTGTGGGAAGAAAA
>JANLYH010000081.1:0-7272 GCA_031365545.1 Pyrinomonadaceae bacterium
GTCAGCCTCGCATTTAATGCTGACCCCTGATCTCCGACTTCTGATACTGCTTTTGGTAGGCACGGAGGGACTCGAACCCCCAACCTCTTCCTTGTAAGGGAAGCCGTCTACCATTGACGTACGTGCCTACTGTAGGACAGACACTTCTGTCGGTCCTCATTACTAAGGGACAGGCAGGAATGCCTGTCCGACAAACCTGCTCGGCACGTTACCATCAGTAATCTAAAGAGCATCACCATGGTCACTTGAACGATGGTGGAGAGTCGCCATGCTAAGAGAAGGGAACGAGGCTGTCAAGGTGAGCACCAGTCGCGTAGTGCGCAATGATTTGGCAGTCTGCGGTTTTCCCAGTTATAGTTTTCCTGGCGATTCCTGCTGACCGATCTCCCCAGACAATTCGTTATGCCATCGGTAAAGATAGAATCAATGCGATTTATTCCCAGATCTGCCGCTGTTGTTTTAGCGCTGGTCTGCGCGCTAATCTTGGTTGGCGCCAGTCTGCCGGCTGCCGGCCAGGATGCAAAGCAACAGCGCCCCCGCCGAGTGAATCCGGGCGAGCCGCAAGCTGAGAAGTCGGGCGAAGAAGTGGACGACGGCGACGTGGTGCGCGTTGAGACGCAGTTAGTTTCCGTGCCGGCTGTGGTAACGAACACCTCGGGTCGACCGATCATTGGCTTGCGCGCTGAGAATTTCCTGCTATTTGAAGATGGTCAACAGCAGAAGATCGCAGACTTCGCGACCACCGACGCACCTTTTGAAATCGCGCTCCTTCTCGATACATCAGGCTCGACCCGCGTGGACGTTGGTCTGATACGCCAAGCCGCGAATGCTTTCATCGACGCGCTGCGTCCCGGCGACCGCGTTGCAATCGTTGGCTTCAACACGGCAACGCAGGGTCAGTTGGTTGCTGCCAAAGTTGAAGTACTCTGCAAACTTACTGACGATCGAAAATTGCTGCGCGCGGCCATCGAGAACCTGGGATCCAGCCATGGCACTCCGTTTTACGACGCGCTCGGCCGTATTGCCGACGAGATATTTCAGGAGCCTCCGCGCGAAACATTCAGGGGGCGGCGCGCGGTCGTGGCCTTGACTGACGGCGTTGACTCAACGAGCGACTCTGATTTTCAAACGGCCAGAGCGAAACTCAACCGCGCCGGGGTCGCCAGTTATTTCATTCAGGTCAATACGGAAGACTTCGTTGAAGATCGCCTGCTAAAAGACTGCCAGGACGATGGGCGTTTGACGCTTTCCGCGAAACAGTTGGAGCGCTACCGGCAAGTTTTTCACCCCGGTGCGCGCCCTGAAGATTACGTCGACTTTTGCCAGATGGGCCAGTTCGAAAGGATGGGGATTAGCCGCGACCTCTATAATCTTGCGCGCCGCGAGATGGATGCGCTGGCGAAGGCGAGCGGCGGGCGGAATTTCCTGGCTACCAGTTTGCAGGATGCGCGTGCAGCGTTTGCCCGAGTCGCGACTGAGATCGGCACGCAGTATAGTTTGGGTTATTACCCGACTGACAAAAGGCGCGACGGCAAATTTCGTAAGATCAGAGTTGAGATACAGGGCTCCTCAGAGAAGACGCAGATCCGGGCGAGGGAAGGATACTATGCTCCGAAGGGGTAGAATAATGATTTTGGAGAAAGCGGAATACGAAATTTTCCGTTTATCATTTTCCACTTATCAGCTACCATTAACGATTACCGCCGCCTGAATAGCCGCTAACGATCACCCGCCGCTTACGAGGACGGGAAATGAAGAATGGTAAGTTGGCATTGGCGTCGCAGTCTCAAGCGGACGCTCTCGAGGATCGCTTGATTCAGTTTGCAGTTCGTATAATAAATCTATCTGCAAACTTGCCTCGGACTCCGGCGGGTAGGCACATCGCCAACCAAATCCTACGATCTGGAACGTCGCCGGCACCAAACTATGGAGAGGCGAGAGGTGCCGAAAGCCGTGCAGATTTTGTTCACAAGTTGCGAATAGTCTTGAAGGAGCTAAATGAGACCTCTATATGGCTGCGGGTCATTCACCGAAGCCAAGTGTTGAAAGGTGATCTGCTGGGCGACATCATTCATGAAAATGTCGAGTTGTGTAGAATCTTTACCTCCTCACTCAAGACAGCTCGTTCAAGTTCCAGCCATGAAAATCGATAATGACAAATGATAAATGTCAAATGATATATGGAAAATCCGTTAGCCAAGTTTAATAGAATTCTTCTGGTTGTCTTGGATGGCGCCGGCATCGGCGCAATGCCCGATGCGCCCGAGTGGGGCGACGCTGGGTCTGACACACTGGGCCACATCCTTGAGTCGCGTCCGCTGCGCCTGCCCAACCTGCAGCGTTACGGTCTGGGCAATGTCAGACCACTTGAAAACGTGCCGCCGCTCGCACAGCCGGTTGGTTCATACGGCCGTTGCGCGTTGAAGTCGAATGGCAAAGACACGACTACCGGCCACTGGGAAATGGCGGGAATAATCCTCGAACAGGCTTTCCCGCTTTACCCAAACGGATTCCCGCAGTCCATCCTTGATCGCTTCATCGAAGAGACTGGCGTGCCGGGCATCCTCGGCAACATTCCCGCCTCCGGCACGGAGATCATCAAAGAGTTAGGCGCGGAACATGTGGCCACCGGCAAGCCGATCGTTTACACATCAGGCGATTCAGTTTTTCAAATTGCCGCTCACGAAGCGATTATTCCGCTTGCAAGACTTTACGAGATTTGCGAGATCGCCCGTCGCATACTTGATGGTGAACACAAGGTGGGACGAGTGATCGCGCGACCGTTCCTCGGTGAGGTGGGAAAGTTTTATCGCACCGAGAACCGTCACGACTACGCGGTGCCGCCGCCGCGCTCGAATCTCCTGCCCGCTCTCAAGGACGAAGATCTTGATGTGGTTTGCATCGGCAAGATCGCCTCGATCTACGATTCGGTTGGAGTAACGGAAGACTTGACCGCTAAGAATAATCAACAGTCGATCGATCAAACGATTCATGCGCTCGGGCAGGACACGCGCGGTCTGATCTTTTCCAATCTGGTGGATTTCGACATGCTCTACGGCCACCGTCGTGATACGGAAGGTTACGCGAAGGCGCTGGAACACTTCGATTCCAGCCTGCCTCACATCGAAGCAGCAATGCGAGACGGCGACTTGATGATCATCACGGCCGACCACGGCAACGATCCGACGTTTCCCGGTACCGATCACACGCGCGAGTACGCACCGCTGCTGGTTTACGGAAAAAGCGCGCGGCCCGGAGTTAACCTTGGCACACGCGGTTCGCTGGCAGACATCGGACAAACAACTGCCGAGAATTTTGGGTTGAAATTGACCGCGGGCGAGAGCTTCCTGGGAGAACTAATGATCTAGCTGCGGATTCACGCGACAAACGCGGATCGGACAAGAAACTACGAACGCTCGTCACCCAAAACTATTTCTCGCTGAGCTTTCAGATTCGCGCGAGTCCGCGATAATCCGCGGCCAATTCTAGTGCTTCGCTGAGAGGCTGTTGTAGACGAGCGTTAGCCACACGTCAGTTTTGATGAAGCCAGTGCCCCACGACTTCCACTCTTCGGGTAAACCCTCCGCTTTGATCTGATCGAGAGTTTTGCCTGCAGCCATTCGCTTTTTCACAATATCGGTTGTCTGAACCAACATCCCGTGAAACGCTTTCAAGCCTGCAACATCCGATAGTGGGCCGTGTCCGGGAATTATTTTCACCCCAGGGACATGCTCCAGCCGGCTGAGAATGTCGCCGACATTTTTCGTCATACCTTCTACGTCACCGCCCGCTTCGAGATCGACGACGGGAAATCTGCCGTTGAAAAAATCGTCGCCCATGTGCACGACATTTGATCCGTGGAAAAAGATGACGCTGTCGCCGTCTGTGTGTCCGTGAGGAAAGTGAATGACTTTGATCTCTTCACCGTTGAAGAAAACGGAGACAGACTGATCAAAGGTTATGACCGGCAAGCCCTCTTTGGCCATAGCTGGTGTAGTGCGATTGAAAAACTTTGATTTTTGTTCTTCGGACAAACGCTTGCGCACGTTTGTTTGGGCGATGATCGGGGCGTCCGGCCCAAAGACTACATTGCCATCAGTATGGTCGCCGTGATAGTGCGTGTTCAAGACAAACTTTAGTTTGCCATCACCCAGGGTTTTCAGTGCAGCTTTGATCTTGTCGGCCAAAGGTGCGAACTGGTCGTCGACAATCAAGATCCCATCCTGACCGACGGAGACGCCGATGTTGCCGCCTGCGCCTTCCAGCATGTAGACGTTGCCGTTGACCTTGGTGACCTTGATTTGAACTTTCGACCAGTCCTGGGCGTGAAGAGTCGTTGCGAAAAGGCTGGCGAGCACAAAGGCAAGAAACAAGAAACGAAGTTTCATCTGTGATTCCTATTAGGTTGGTAGTAAGAGCGGAGTTCGCGCTGCGCGCTCAGCTGCGGGCGGGACGCCCGCGGTCCCAGTAAACGAGTTGACCTTTTCATCGAGAGGGCCAGACCTTTACATGCAGTCCCGGTGAATAACTTGATCATTAACCCTGATCGGGGTTCTTGAGTACGGCGATGAATGGCAAATTGCGATAGCGCTCAGCATAGTCGAGGCCATAACCGACGACGAAGTGATCGGGAATCTGAAATCCCAGATAATCGATCTTCACGTCTTTCTCGCGGCGCTCAAACTTATCGAGCAGCGCGGCCAATTTCACGCTCGCGGCGCCGCGCGACTCCAGGTTGGCCAGCAAATATGAAAGAGTTAGCCCGGTGTCGACAATGTCTTCGACCACCAGGATGTGGCGACCCTCGATCGGCACGTCCAGATCCTTCATGATGCGAACTTCGCCTGAGGTGCGCGTAGACGAGCCATAACTGGAAATCGCCATAAACTCAATGCCCAGGCGTGTGTCGATTGCCCGCAGCAAATCGCTAAGAAAGAAGCAGGCGCCTTTCAAAACTCCGACGAGCAACGGGTTGAGCCCCGCATACTCCCGCGTTATCTCGGCGCCGAGTTCCTTGATGCGTGACTGTATCTGCTCCTGTGATAACAGCACCTCGAGGTTTGGGTTGCTGAATTCGGATGGTATTTGTGCGGATGATGTAGCCAAGATGATGTCTCCTAGAATGCGTTGAATAGGATTGAAACCCGCAGCGAAGCGAAACGTGTTGCGAATCTCCCTTATGGTGCGACATACTATTGAAGCTCTCCGTACAGGTCAATCGCGTCAGTAAATCCGGGCTGTTATATTTTCGTCTCTGCTAGAAGGATCCAGAGCCTTGTCAAGACTCAAATTTGCGCTTCTTAGTTGGGCGTTGTTGCTTTGCGTGATTGCCGGTGGCGCGCAATCCGGCTTCGGCCAGACTGCGACGCAGCCGGCGCCCGCCCCTACCCCTGCCAACATCCGCGCCAGCGTCAATCAGACCGTCGTTGATTCCACTGTGCCGGCCGATGCTGCGGTCGACAAGATGCTGACCAGCTACAGTCCCAAAGTCCGGGCCCTGAATCAAGCGATCGGGAAGCTAAAAGGGGACTTGAAGAAAGGTAGCGTTGGTGCCGGGTCACTTGGGAATTTCGCGACCGATGGCATTCGTACCGAAGCCGCTAGGAGACTCGGCAAACCGATTCTGCTGGCCGTTACCAATAACGGCGGACTGCGTAAGAGCATCATTTCCGAAGGCGACCTGAGCTTGCGTGACGTGTTTGAACTGTTGCCCTTCGAAAACGCACTCGTGGCCTTCGATCTGACGGGCGACCAGGTGTTGGAGCTGTTGCGCGTGGTAGTAGGACATCATGATGCGCAGTCTGGGATGCGCATAAAGTATAGAGTGAACAGCGCTAAGCAACTCGAGTTGGTGAGCGCCAGGTTTCTGGTGGATGGCGTCGAGAAAGAGATCGATCCGGCGGCTATTTACACCGTGATCAGCATCGACTACCTCTTGAATGTTACCGGTGGGGATTACGCGGTGGTGCTGAAAAAAGCAACCAACACCCGACCTCTCGGCATTACGATTCGCGATGCAATCACTGATTACATAAAGATGGAGACTGCCGCCGGGCGAGATATCAAGTCAGTCCTGGACGGTCGTTTCGTTTTCGACAAGGCGGCATCCGCTGCAGCGGAGGAACCGACACCATGATCACGAGACGAAGGTTTTTAAGGACCTCGCTGGCGGGTGGCGCAGTTGCTTTATCTCCGCGTTCCGCCTTGAATTTATTTTCGGGCCCGACATGGTCTGCGCTTGCCGCTCCATTGCTGGACGTGGCGATGGGTGAAAAGCTAATCACAATTTTGCACACCAACGATACGCATTCGCAGATCGATCCGATACCTGCTAATGACAAGCAGTATCCGGACAAGGGCGGGGTATCGCGGCGAGCGACCCTGGTCAACCGCGTGCGCAACGAAAACCCGAACACGCTTTTGATCGATGCGGGTGATGTTTTCCAGGGGACTCCTTATTTTAACTTCTATAAAGGCGAAGTTGAATATAAGTCGATGTCATTAATTGGCTACGACGTTGTGACTCTGGGAAATCATGATTTTGACAACGGCGTAGCGGCCCTCGCGGCGGCAATGAAGTTTGCCAAATTCGATTTTGTGTCTGCCAACTACGATGTGCGCGGCACTCCGCTCGAGAGCCGCATAAAGCCCTATGTGGTGCGCGTGATTGGTGGCGTGCGCGTGGGCCTGTTTGGCCTGGGAGTCAGCCCCGACAATTTGATCACGCCGGAGAATTTCAAAGGTGTGAAATACAATGATCCAGTGAAAGCATCCAGAGATGTAGTGAAGCTTCTGCGTGAACGTGAACGTTGTACCCTCGTCATCGGAATGTCGCATCTCGGTTTTTATGCGAATCCCCGCGATGGGGAAGTTGGGGATACACAGGTAGCGGCGCAGGTCGACGGTATCGACTTCATCGCCAGCGGCCACACGCACACATTCATGAAGCAGCCAGTGATAACTAAAACACCTTCAGGCGGCAATACCATAGTTTTCCAGGTTGGCAGGAGTGGCATCTATGTGGGCCGCGTTGACTTGAAAATAAGAGGCGGCAAGGTTGTTGCTTCGGCCGCGCGTCTGCTGGACTTGCGTGATGAATCGCTAGCTTAATCAGTGGCCAGTGGCCAGTGATCGGTGTTCAGCAAGAACAAGCAGCAGTCTGCTGAAGGCCACGGCAGGAGGCAGACAGCAGTCCGAACATTGAATACTGACCACTGATCACCGGCCACTCATTTACCTATGGACGACAATTCCACTCGTGATCGCATAAGG
>JANLYH010000088.1:0-16898 GCA_031365545.1 Pyrinomonadaceae bacterium
TCCTTAAAAGCATCTGATAATTTGGCGCAGGTATTTCCCGCCCCCAATGAATACTGCCGAAAGTCGAAAGTGGTGACCTGGGCTACGCCAAGGCTGGCAGAGGTGAGAAAAATTTCATCGGCGTCAGTGAGATCAGCAAGTTCATAGACACCCTCAATCACCGGGATAAATTGTTTATCCGCAAGTTCGATAACCGCCGCCCGAGTTATACCGGCCATCGCCCCAGTACTGAGCGCGGGCGTATGAAGCGTGCCATCCTTAAACCAGAAGATGTTGGCCATCGTGGCTGCAACGATTTCGCCGCGTTCGTTTAGCACTACAGCTTCGTCAAAATCCCTCGCTTGTGCTTCTTCCCACGACAGCACTTGTTCCAGATAGTTCAAACTCCGGATTCCCACGAGCGGCGAAAAAGTGTTGATGCGATAAGGTGAAACCGCCAGCGACATCCCCGCCGCCGAAACCTGCTGGGGTTCGCCAGTCATGATCAAGAGATCAGTTTTGCGCGCCCCTTCCTTTTTTGTTCGCCAAACGTCCCGACCGCTGCGCGCCAGCAGAATAACGCGGGCGCGTCCGCTTTTTACCCGGTTGACGGCCACGAGTTTTCCCAGTGCCTCGCCAACATTCCGTTCGTCCAGGCCGGTCGAGTCTACGCTCAAGCGTTCAGCGTGGCTGCTCAGGCGCCGCCAGTGTTCCGGCCAGCGGAATGGCTTGCTGTCGTAGATGCCGACTGTAGTAAACACACCGCGCCCATACAACATAGCCGACGACACCGGCGCCACGCGCGCCTTGGCAGCGTCGAGCATTACTTTGTTGAGATAGATGACGGGGTGCACAGTATTAGCCGCGGATTGACGCAGATTAAACAAATCTGAAAAGAACTTACTAACCCAACTCCACTGTTTTCTATCTTGATTCGCGTTTGTCGCGGGAATCCGCGGCCAATTATTCCTTACCTGCTGCCATCACTTCTGCTTCAAGTTTCTTCGCCAGCGAACCGCGCCAAACTTTTTCCAGCTCATTTACTTCAGCCGCAATAACTTCTTCCTCGCCGAGTCTTATTCGCAGGCTGTCACCACCTACCTGACCGATTACAGCAAACGGACAATTCGCGCGCGCGGCCAGCCTCTCGATGTCTCCTGCTGCAGACGCAGGGAAACTCAGGATGATCCGCGAGGGTGATTCACTGAAAAGCGCACTGGGCGGCGCCAGTGTATCTGAAAGGCTGACTTCGGCGCCGATAGCCTCACGGTTCAGTGAAGAAAAACAACATTCGCTGAGGGCCACGGCCAAACCACCATCGGAACAGTCGTGGGCGGACGCGAGCAAACCTGTCTCGGCGGCCTCGAGGCAGACCTTTTGCACGGCACACTCAACCTCAAGATCGAGCACCGGCACTAAGCCGCTCGTAATCATTTGCTCAGTAGAAAGCCCATCAATAGTTGCTGCGTATTCACTGATGGAAAGGTCGTCGGCAGTGGCGCCCAGCAGCGCGATCACGTCGCCCGCTTGTTTGAATCCCGGTTGCACAACGCGGCGCACGTCTTCCACGAGGCCAATCATTCCAATCACCGGCGTTGGCAGGATGCCGCGCCCTTCCGTCTCGTTGTAGAAAGAAACGTTTCCGGAAACGACCGGCGTGTCGAGCGCGCGACAAGCTTCAGCCATGCCGTCGATAACTTCAGAAAACGACCACATCACTTCCGGACGTTCCGGCGAAGCAAAGTTAAGACAGTTGGTGACGGCGAGCGGCCGCGCCCCAACGCACACGACATTGCGCGCTGCTTCCGCCACAACCAGCTTCGCGCCCTCGCGCGGGTTCGCGGCGCAGTAGCGCCCATTCCCGTCGAGCGTCATGGCCAGCGCGCGGCGAGTTTCTTTGATTCGTACAACGGCAGCATCGGCTCCCGGCAACACGGCGGTGTTGGTTCGGACCATGTGGTCGTATTGTCGATAGACGAATTGCTTTGACGAAAGATTCGGAGAAGCCAGGAGCTTGAGCAGCGCATCACCTGGACTTTGGCCTTTGGCCTTTGGACTTTGGACTTCGTTTGCCGGACTTTGGATTTTGGACTTTGGACTCGGTTGCGCCATCGCCCTTTCATACAGCGGTGCTTCATCCGTAAGCGCAGCAACCGGAATGTCAGCCACCGTCTCGCCATCATGCAGGACGCGCATGTTGTGACCCTCGCGCACCCTGCCAATCACTACGGCGTCGAGATCCCACTTGCGAAAAATATCAATCACTTCCCGCTCGCGTCCGGAGTGGGCCACGATTAGCATGCGTTCCTGCGACTCAGATAACAGCATTTCGTAGGCCGTCATCTTCTGCTCCCGTTGCGGCACCAACGACAAATCTATTTCTACTCCGGTGTCTGCGCGGGCGGCCATTTCGCAGGACGACGAAGTGAGACCGGCGGCACCCATGTCCTGTATTCCCGCAACCGCGCCGCTGCGCATCGCCTCGAGGCAAGCCTCGAGTAGCAGTTTCTCAAGAAATGGATCGCCTACCTGAACGGTCGGACGCTTTGCCAGGGCCGCATCATCAAATTCCGCTGAGGCCATAGTCGCGCCATGAATCCCATCACGTCCTGTTTTCGCGCCAACATAAAGAATCGGATTACCGATTCCGGTAGCCTTGCCAAAAAAGATTTGATCGCGGCGCACCAGCCCGAGCGCAAACGCGTTGACGAGGGGATTGAAAGAATAAGCATCGTCGAAAGCCACTTCACCCCCCACCGTGGCGACACCAAAGGCGTTGCCATAATGGGCAATTCCGCCAACGACACCCGCGAGCAACGACCGATTCCGGCGGCCGTGTTTAGGGTGATCGAGCGAACCAAATCGCAAACTGTTCATCGCGGCAATCGGTCGCGCACCCATCGTGAAAACGTCGCGCAGGATTCCGCCCACTCCAGTGGCCGCACCTTGAAACGGTTCAATGAATGAAGGGTGATTGTGTGACTCGATTTTGAAAGCAGCACACCAACCGTCGCCTACATCGACGATACCGGCATTTTCCCCGGGCGGCACGATGATGCGTTCGCCGGTAGTGGGAAGGCGGCGCAGATGCACGCGCGAAGATTTATACGAGCAGTGTTCAGACCACATCACTGAGAAGATGCCCAGCTCGGCGAAGGTGGGCTCGCGTCCCATGAGCGACTTGATACGTGCAAACTCTTCCGGAGTGAGATTGTGGGCGGAAACGATCTCGGGAGTGATGGTGTCCATAAAATGAGGCAGTCGGCAGGAGCAGGACGCAGGAGAAGCGAACCAGCCTACTGCTCCTGCCGACTGCCTACGAGTTTTTCAATTGCGACGCGTAATTCATATGCTTTGATGCGGCCAAAATGTTTGTAAACGACCTCGCCGCGGTTGTTGTAAAGGAAGGTTGCCGGCAACGCCCCACCCCATTCCCGATCCACTAAATTGATCGCCGGTTCCGGGTCGGCCACGTTCAACAAGTAGACTGGCATCTGCGCTTTCATCAGCCGCAGAAACTTCGGCACCGCGGTCTTAATGTCGGCCAGATCGTCGAGGGTGATGGCGATAAAGTCGAGACCTCGGGCGCGATAATCTTTGTCGATCTTCACCAGCTCGGGAAACTCGTCGCGACACGGACCGCACCAGGTAGCCCAGTAGTTGACCAGCAAGGGACGGCCGTCATCTCGCTTGAGCAAGCCTTGCATCTCCGCCGCGTTGATCGCGCGCACCGGGGCCGGAGATGTCACCGCTCGAGTGCCGCGCGGCCTGGGTTTTGTCTTGCCCTGGGCAGTCGCCGAGGGAGTCAGCAACAAGCTGCTGACCAAAAGGACAAGGCTGCCAATCACGAAACGAAAATGGCTGGGACTTCCGCAGGCTGTCATTTAAACCATCTATTCCGGGCGCTTGATCGAACAGCCGAATGCGTTCGCAGTTGTCTTCGGAACAGGTTTGCCCGCGAGTGTTGCTTCGAGCGCATCGCGCAGCTCGTTGGAGTTTACCTGGGTGATGTCGCGGCTGTTGTCTATGCGACCGTGATACATGAGTTTGTTAGTGGCGTCGAGGAAATACGCTTCCGGCGTCCTGGTTGCGCCCAGCATGTCGGCGATCTTGTTTCCCTCATCTTTAAGAATCGGAAACGTCAGATTGTGACTCGCGGCGTGCGCTTTCACGTCGGCGGCAGATTCGGTGGCGTTGGCGTTGATGCCAATGATGCTGATGCCGCGGGCCTTGTAATCCTGCGCAAGCTTCTCCATTCGCTCGTTGTAGCCGTTTGAAACCGGGCATTGCACCGCGATGAAAATCAGCACCGTGCCGTTCTTGCCACTCAGCGACGCGAGGGAGTGAGCGGCGCCACTAGCATCCGGCAGCGTGAAATCCACAATCGTCGAGCCAATGATTGGCGGGGCCGAAATATCAGCAACGATCGTTCGCGCATTCACCAGCAGCGCGATGGCCAGCAGGGCAAACATCAGAGAGATAGAGACCAGCTTTTTCATGAGTAGTTGACTCCTCCCGAAGACAATAAGAAAGTGAATTGAAGCAATGGGGAACGGAAGCGAAAGATTAGCAGCCTGTGCAGAGGCGGTCAAACCAGCCGCAGAGTGAGTACTGGTTCGGTATTCACGCACCGTGCCGACTATGACACTGAACAAAACCGGGCAGCAGTTAATTCTTCGACGCTTGCCGGCGGGCTATAAATACAAGCACGGTCAGAGTGGTGGTAACGAGGGCGGAAAGCAAACAGTACTGGCAGAAGTGATGAATGACGAACGCTTGCAGGTAAAGCAGCCAGACTGTCGCTAGAAACATCGCGCCAACCAGCATCATGACGAGTCGGCCCGCACCGCGGTAACCGAAAGCCGCGAGCGTGGCCAAACTAAAGACCACGAAGTAGGCCAGGGCGCCGACGCCTGCGAGTGGGAAGCCGCGAACCGTCGCGTACGGACTGGATAAAACCTCGGAGCAGCCAGAGATAGTGCAACGAACGCTCCGTCCGGAAAGATGCTCAACGGTAAGATAGATGGCATCCGCGAGGCCGATCAGTGAGACGACCGCAGCGACGCCGTAAAGCAGCGATGCTCGCCGTGTGCCGACTGGCCTATCAGTTTCCAGTTCTGACACCATTTCAGTGGCGCGCGGCGAGTTCGGCGTTGATAAGTTCTCTCAGCTTGTCCTGCTCCAGGGATGGGAAAGGCACCTCACGGCCGTTAAGAAAAATGGTGGGCGTGCCCTGCACTCCGAGCGAGTGGCCCCGCTTGCCATCGAGAAAGATGCGCCGCTCAACTATTTCACTGGTGTTGTCTCGCTGAAATTGCGCAACATCCAGACCTATGGTCTTTGCATATCCCTCAAAAATCGGACGAACATCGAAAGCCTCATGCCAGTCTTTTTGGTGCTCATAAATAAGGTCATGCATTTCCCAAAACTTACCTTGCAGCGCCGCAGCTTCAGAAGCGCGGGCGGCTGCGAGCGCGTGCACATGCGTCGGCACCAGGGGAAACTCCCGAAAGACAAGGCGCAATCTGGCTGGGCCAAATTCGGCCTCCAGATTTTTCAGGATGGGATGAATCAGGCCACAGGGTGGGCACTCGAAATCACCAAACTCTTCAAGAGTAACCGGCGCATTCGCATTACCCTGTGCATGTGCTGGTTCGGCGCCGGGTTCCACCGGGACCGCGGCGGTTGCCGCCGGCGAAGCACCAGGAGCTGGCGCAGGCTGCAGAGATTCAGCAGGCGTCCGCCGGAGATACCAGGCGGTCAACAGGCCCGCTCCCAACACTACGGCAATCATGACAAACGGAAGGATTCGTTTCATTGTTTAGTCCGTAATCTGACGGAAACTTTTAACACCAATTTACCGAACGCTATAGAAAACCGTTCGGTCGAGGTCGCCATTAACATAAATCTGAACTTTGTATTTTCCGGTGGGCCAATCCTGCGGCAAGGTCAAATGGCCGTGCACGATATTCTCAAGCGCCCTCGTGCTGTAATCGATCTCTTTAACTTTTTGGTTTTTGGTGCCATCGGCATCCACAATCCACCAGGCAAACTTCATTTGCGTCCCTGACTTTGCGGACTTCAACGTGGCCACGCAATGGACCGTGCGGTCACTCGGCGAGAAGGAATCGGTCTCATCGCCAGGCTGGCCATTGCCATCATCTTTGGCCATGTGGATGTCCTTGATAGCGGCTCCGGAGCCCAGGTCTGAGTCGCTGCTGCTGTTGGAGCTGGAACTGGAATTCGAGTTGGAATTGCTATTGCTGTTGTTGGTGTTTTTAGAAACGTTACAGGCCAGAACTACAAGAACGATAAGTCCGGTTGCGAGCCACGCTGGATGTTGTTTCATTTTCAATATCTCCCGGGGTTTGGGGTGTTAATCGGAAAATTAGAAAAGACATTAAGCCACCGCTGCAAGCGTGGCGGCAAGCGAACGAAAGATATCACGTCCATCACTCGAACCGAGCAGGTCTTCACAGGCCCGTTCCGGGTGGGGCATCAATCCCAGCACATTGCGCGAGCGGTTGCAGATGCCGGCGATATTATCACGCGACCCGTTTGGGTTGGCGCTTTTGGTAACCGCTCCGTTCGCGTCACAGTAACGAAAGACGATCCGATCCTCCCGCTGAAGCTCCGCAAGTGTAGCATCGTCGCAAACGTAGTTTCCTTCAGCATGGGCGATCGGCATTTGCAATACCGAGCCTGATGTCATTTCGTTTGTAAAGGGCGTGTCGGAAGTTTCAATGCGGACATTGAGATGTTCACAAATAAAGTGCAAATCGCGATTGCGAATCAAAGCGCCAGGTAACAGCCCTGCTTCACAAAGAATCTGAAAGCCATTGCATATCCCCAGCACGAAACGACCGTTGGCGGCAAACCTCTTTACCGAATCCATAACCGGAGAAAAGCGTGCCAGGGCCCCGGCGCGCAGGTAGTCGCCATACGAAAAACCGCCGGGAATAATCAGCGCGTCGAAAGACTTAAGATCAGTCTCTCGATGCCAGATAAAGTCCACCGGCTGGCCCACCTGCTTGGAGATCACGTGATAGGCGTCGTGATCGCAGTTTGAGCCGGGGAAAACTATGATGCCAAACTTCACCCGTCAATCTCCACGCGATAATCTTCAATGATGGGGTTGGAAAGAACCTCACGCGCCATGCGCGCTACCGATTCGCGCGCTATTTCCTGATCGGCCGAATCCTCGAGGGCAATCTCAAAATACTTACCCTGGCGCACGTCTGCGATTCCGGTGAAGCCCAACAACGCGACGGAATGCTGGATGGCTTTGCCTTGCGGATCAAGTACGCCGGGTTTGAGACTTACGAAGACTTTCGCTTTCATAATATTGCCACCGCTTCCAGATTGTTGCTCGCGCTCCTATGCATAGTAGGACAAAGCATTGCTACATGTGTAGCGGATAGCATACTATCTCGCCCCACGTAATTGTTATTCAAGATTGAGTATCCAGATTACTAACTCGGGAGAAACCGGAAATTATGCAAAACCCTCCACCCAGTCAACCATCATCGTCGTCGGGCATCGGCGGCCTGGACCCTAAAGTAGCGGCGGCGCTTTCTTACATCTGGATCGTCGGGGTAATCTTTTTCTTTATCGAGAAAGAAAATCGCTTCGTGCGCTTCCATGCCCTGCAGTCGATCATTTTCGGCATTACCAACTCGGTAATTCTGGTAGTGCTTATGGTGGTGACGTTTATTCTAACGATTGTCATGGGCGTAGGCGGCGCAATGGTCGGCGGCGCTTTGGGTCTCATCGTAAGTCTGCTTGGCTGGCTGATCTGGTTATTGTTCGTCCTTGTTATTATTGTGCTTTTGCTTGGATTGGTGTTCGCTGCTGTCAAAGCGTATCAGGGCCAAATGTTCAAGCTGCCAATCATCGGCAATATAGCCGAAAAGATCGTAAATAAGTGAGCGGCGCGGGTAGTGGAAGGGTCCAAATCTTCCTTATTTCGTCGCTCGGCTGGTTTCTTTACTCAGGACGAAATACCCGGTCAAAGATCGCGTCGACATTTCGTAGATAACTCTCGTATGCGAATGCTCCGGCAATCTCCGCCGCAGAGAGATGCGCCTTGATGTCTGTGTCCTGCGTCAACAACTCGCGAAAGTCTTCGTTGTTGTCCCAAACTCTCATCGCATTTCGTTGCACCCACTCGTAGGCGTGTTCGCGTGAGACGCCTTTTTGCGTCAGCGCCAGCAGCAGTTGACCACTGAAGACCAAACCCTTCGTAAGTTGCAAATTCTGGAGCATCCTTTCCGGATGAACCACGAGTCCCGCGATCAGCGACGTGGCTTTGTGAAGTATGTAGTCGAGCCCAATGCTGGCATCCGGCAAAGCCACTCGCTCAGCCGATGAATGTGAAATATCGCGCTCGTGCCAGAGGGCCACGTTTTCCAGCCCTACCAAACTGTGCGCGCGAATCACGCGGGCCAGGCCGCAAATCCTTTCCGAGATAATCGGGTTGCGCTTGTGGGGCATCGCGCTCGAACCCTTTTGCCCGACTGTAAATCGCTCCTGAGCTTCGCCAACCTCGGTGCGTTGCCAGTGGCGAATGTTGAGCGCGAATTTGTCGAGCGATGAGGCGATGATGGCCAGCGTACACAGATACTCAGCGTAACAATCGCGTTGGATGATTTGCGTAGAAACCGGCGCCGGCTTCAGGCCTAGTCGCGCGCAAACCTTTTCTTCAACCTCCGGATCGAGTAACGCAAACGTTCCCACCGCGCCGCTTATTTTTCCTACCGCCACAGTGTCTCGGGCACGCTTCAGCCGCTCCTGGTTACGACGCATTTCGTCGTACCAGAGCGCGAAAGTCAGGCCGAAGGAGGTCGGTTCAGCGTGAATGCCGTGCGTGCGGCCAATTTGCGGCGTGTGCTTAAACTCGTTTGCCCTGCTTTTCAACGTATCGAGCAGCGCTGCGATCTTCACGAGCAACAAATCGCACGACGCTCGCAAGAGGAGAGCGTTGGCGGTGTCCACGACATCCGAAGAAGTCAGACCGTAATGCACGAAGCGTGCAGCCTCGCCGATGTTTTCCGCGAGGTTGGTGGTAAAAGCAATGACGTCATGGTTCGTGGTTTTCTCAATTTCGTTTATGCGTTCAACGGAAAACTTCGCGCCCGCTTTGATCTGCGCCAGCGCTGCGGCCGGAATCGTGCCCATCTCGGCGTGCACTTCGCAGACAGCGATTTCCACTTCCAGCCATTTCTGGAATTTACTCTGTTCCGTCCAGAGCGCGCCCATCTCAGGCAATGTATAGCGATCGATCATCCCTTTTGAGTTCCGAGTTTCAAGTTTCGAGTTTCGAGTTCAGAATTCTTCGGTGCTTGTTTGAGTTTGGACCGCTATAGTGTGGAGCGAACTCGAAACCTGAAACTTGAAACCGCTTATTTAAGCGCTGTCGAGTTAACGAAATATCGCGCCAGCAGCCAACGGCCATTCTGTTCCACCAGGGTGAAGGTTTCCATAGCTTCACCATTATGAAACTTTGTCCGGTAAGCAACGATGTAGGCGCGGCCTTTTAGTGGCCCGCCGGAATTCTGTTGTTCAGTCGCCGACTGCAACGTGCGATTCTCGAGGGCGCCGAGCTTGGTGCGTAGAGTTTTGAAGGTGACGATTGACTCGTCGAGAGTGGCATTTTGCCGCCACAGTTCCGACGCGTCGTTATAGATTTTTTCGTAACGCTCCGCGGCAATCTCATCGTTGATCGTGCCGATAGTCGACTCCACTTCAGGCGGCAGACTTCCTTTGCCCTGATTTGTACCGCACGCAAAGCTGAACACGGCGATCACCAGCAGCATTGGCGCGAACTTCATCCTTCCGCCTTCATCCTTCATCCTTCATCCCTCGCTCTACACCTCGATCCATGGAGTCGGCTCTTTCGGAAACGAGAGGCTGACCTGAGTGTCGGCATGGAAAAGTGGAAAGCGTTCCTGCAAGGCAACTTCGGCAGAAATCTTCGCCAGATAGGGGTTGTTAGCGCGTTGCGAAAGATGAGTCAACACCAGATGACGGGCGCAGCCGTCAAAGCTGTCGCGAATCCAGTCAGCCAAATCTTCATTCGAAAGATGGCCCAGCCGCGACAGTATTCGCTGCTTGAGCTCCCAGGGATATGCATCGCAGGCCTTCAACATGTCGCGACTGTGATTCGACTCGATCACTACCGCCGCACAACCGCGCAGGCGCTCGCTGACCAGCGTGGTTATGTGACCAAAATCCATCAGGGTCGCAAACTTTACGCCCTGGTGCGTGGCGGTGAAACCGAAATTGTCGGCCGCGTCGTGCGGAATTGTGAAAGGATGAAAATCGATCTCACCAATGCGAAAATCCTTGCTTGATTCTATTTGCTCGACTCGATCCTGCAACGCTTTGGCACGTTTGCGCGGTTCCTCATCGTTGACGTTAGTGCGCTCGCTTACATAGGCGTCAGAAGTTTGGGCGGAGATGTACACCGGGCAGTCGACCGTGCGTAACAAGACACGCAGGCCGCCGGCGTGATCGCCGTGTTCATGCGTGACCAGAACACCGTCGAGTTTATTTACGTCTTCGCCGACGAGCGCGAGCCGGCGGGTGATCTCTTTGGCGCTGAGTCCCGCGTCAATGAGGACACGAGTTTCGCCGGCAACGATCAAAGCCGCATTACCAGTTGATCCGCTGCCGAGAACGGTAAGTTTCATGTTTCGGAAATTAAACTAAGAACCAGCAAATAAGAAAGGTGTAACACGAAACTTTATCATTTAATGGCGCAAACAGCTACATAGGATCGGTGAGCCCGCGAAGCGCGGCGACCTCCCGCCGTTCTTTTATTTCGGTGCGGCTGCTGCTGATTCCCTCCGACTTTTCATGTAACGTCGCATAACCGCCACTCGCTCTTCGGCATCGGGGAGACGCAGCACCACCGGCTCAAGATGCTTTAGATACAGATACGGTGGAATACCCGGCAGTGCGCGAATCTCGGCGAGGAATGGCTGCAGCTTGGCATACACGACGACGTGCTCCGTATTTATGGCATTGAACATTTCATCGTTGATAGCTCCGAAAATGACGAACGCAGTCGCCATGTCCCAATACGAAACAACCATCCGAAAATCGGCACTATGATCGCCAGTTAGGACAGCAAAAATATCCTGAGTACTTTCGGGATGGAAGACTGTCGTAAACCAATCACGTGCTTTACGCATGGTCTCCTCAGACCGCAACTCATACAGTTTGAGAATGCCCATCATGCTTTCATGTTCCGTACTCATTCGAGCCTTCCTTTCGGCGCGTCAATTAGACAGATTATGTTTCCCGGTCACGCAAGATTCTCAGATACGCGGTCCAGGGCCCGACGGCGCCTTTGTACACTTTAGCCATGGTGCGCGCGATCTGGGACACGTGATCGAGGTCGTGCACGACCCACGTTGCCAGTAATTGGCCGAGCGTGACTTCGCCAAGTTCGGGATGCAGGCCTCTGCGACCTAGATCGGCCTTCGTTAGATTCATCTCCGTCAGCGCCCTGATGTTTTCTTGACGCAGGTCGGCAAAGGTCTTCAGCAGTTCAGCAAGGCTCTTGCCTTGACTCTCCGTAAACTGGGCCGTTCGATCGAATGTTTGGAATGGTCGTGTCTCGCCGGCAAGGATGTGCCGTGCTCGCGGGATCCAGTCCGTGCGCTCGCCATGGATGAGGTGGCCGATCACGTCGTATGGCGACCAGGTGCCGTCGCCTTCCGTCGCCTCTACCCACGTGTCGGGCAGGCCCATGAGCAACGCGCTCAGGGCTGTGGGCGTGCGCGCGAGAATTGCCAGCGCATCTTCAAGATTGAATCCTTCAGCTTCCATCGATGTCATTCTACTGGCATAGGATTCCCATGCCTTGCGTGTCCTGCGGTCAAAGAACCGTTATCCTTTTTGTTTGTACTCCCAGCGAACGATTGATTCGGCGACTAGCTTTCGTCCCACACCACGATAAGCAACCACTCGTCTGGACGACAGTCTGCAAGGGCGGCGCGGTCGATCACCGTTTTCCCTTCCCACTTCTGAGTCAGAATATTGTTCTCTTCAGACGCCCAAATTCTCCGCGCTCCCGGCGGTTCAGCAACAATCTGAGGGATTAGATTTTCAGCGGTAGCGGTGTATCGGTAAGGGTAGCCATTGCCACCGAGGTTAATAGCTTTGTCTGCCTTTACGAGTTCTTGAACCCAATCGAGCCCGTCGACCCCTGACTGCCAAACGGCCAGGCGGGTGCCTTCCGGCGACTCTGCCTTCGCGGGCGACGCGCCATCGTTAGTTTGTCTGTAAATGCTTATGTGCCAGCCGGTCATCCAGTGATTCCGCCTCCGAGTTTTTCAAAGGTCGTCCAGGGACTCACGCTCACTTCGAAGACGCACAGTTCTACGCAGGCAGTTTCAGGTGTGATCGCCCTGCGCCTTTGCTTCCTTAAGCATTTCCAACGCCTCGTCGGCAAAGATTCGGGTAAGTTCCGTCGCACGTGCTTGCGCCTCGGCATCTATCTTCTGAACCGACTCCATTGTCCGGACAATCGCCTTACTCCGGATCGGCGGCAGCCCTAGCCGCTGCATCTCTTCCATGAGCGCCGTAATGCGCAATTGACACCGTTGGCCTTCCAGAAAACAGAGTACGTTCTCGAGATAGTTACCGTTCAGATCCGGGTCGACCTTGGCCCGCTCCATCTTTTCGTTGATCGCGTTGATTTCCGGCCGGTCGGCCAGGTCGTTTTCGAGGCGCACCATTTCAGCGGCGATCCGAATCTCTTCGCCAATAGTGGCGCCCACGGCACTGAGTTGTTCTATCAGGCGTTTCCAGAGCGCGGCGCGGGCGGCATCGTCTAGCCCTTCGAGGGGTTGTGCCGGATCGTTTACGGCTTGAAAAACGGCGGTGACTTCATTAGGCGGACAGGCTGAAACAATGACGGGGAATATCCTGAGTTCGCCACGGTGCGCGGCTTCCATGAGGAGCGGGAGTTCATACTTGCGAATGAATTCGGATTTGAAAAACTCTGCGCTGAGCAGCAATACGGCCGCCGCCGCGGTCGAGAGCGCCTCGTCTATCTCCGGTTGCCATTCGGCCGCCGGAGAGATACGCGAATCGTCCCATACGATCGCCTGGACTTCATCGCCGAGGGTTACCAGCGAGGTCTGCAGCTCGTTGACCCAGCGACGGTCCTTGCGACTGTAACTGACGAAAACTGAGTCGCGCACGTTTGCCTTTTTTCCATCCATAGAGGCCATCTGTTAAACCCTAAGGTCGGGTTGACCGGGCGCGGCGATTTCATTCACCTCCGCCCCACCATTTTCAGAAACACGCGCCCGGCGCTCCGGTACTTGATTTGTTCGATTGCGCCTACGCGTTCCGCTGCCGCCACTCAGCGTATGCAGCTTCGATAAGCTGCTTGACATCTGAGCGCTTAAGATCTGACGCCGTCCTAAGTTGAATGTACTTATGCTTCTTGCCGCTACCCTCAAGGAGACCTGTCGGATCGGCGAGTTCAGCACCATGAACGAACCCGATCTTCACGCCAGACTTGCTCAAGAGCAAGGTGCATATCATGCCACGATAACCGGGGCCGTAACCGTAACTCAAAACCGATGCGGTTGGGTCAACAGTCTCTTCCGCTTCCGGAAGCAATTTCAAGAGCAAGCGACGGGCTTTATCAGCGAGAACTTGCGCAGCGGAAGGACACGACTGCAGCACCTCCTCAGCGGAACGCGATTTCTTCATTTTCGCTTGTGTCACTAAATGTTCTTGCTTATGAGCGTCGCACGTTGGCCGTTGCTGCGGCGTGCGATCAGGTTTCAAGCTGAAGGAAGAAGTTACTTGAGGACCCATTTTTTTCTAAGTGGCTGTATACAGTTTACCGCCGAGAATCGCCATTGGAATTAGCAGCGCTGTAAAGATAACGTGATACCAAATGGGAACATACGACCAGGACATAACCGCCTTCAGTAAACCAAAGGCCACTAGCAGCACGCCGAGGACTAGCGGCGCGCGTATGTTTTCACGGGCGATCAGCGCGGCCAGAAATCCGGACATCACCGAGACTATTGAAGCGAGGACAATATGCGTGAGAAGCATCCTCGTGTCCGCTGTGAACTGACCGCCATTTTTAACGGCCGCTTCGAACGCGAGTTGATGAGCGCCGAACTCGGGCCAAATGGCCGAAAGAATCTTCTCGCTGCCGACCCACACTATCGCCCAAGCAAGAAATCCAACAATAACGCCCAAAACGAGTCGTACCATAGATTTCTCCTATTTGTTTCTTTGAAATGTTTTCACCAGGAATCAGCGTGTAACCGTTTGGGTCCTTTATCCCAAACTCACACATCTGATAGGCCATGTCCTGCGGAACATTACTCCAGCTTTGTCTTTCAGATTGCCCCAAAGCTCAGCGATATTCGATACGCCGATCAGAATTGCCAGGAACTCAAATGTCACAGCTTTGTCCGTCTAACGCTGAGTCAACCGGGCGCGGCGATTACATTCAACCTTCGCCGCCCCAGTCAAGTTAAGAAAGACGCGACCCGCGCTCTGGTCCAACGAGCTGTTGGGCGTCGCAGGGGCATATTCACCGCGCCATAGTTTTGTCGAGCGCCTCTGCGAAGGCGATGTGATTTCCATCTGGGTCCACAATCATTAATGTGTTCACTTGCGCGCCTGAGCTTCTTTGCGATGCGTTAATGCCGAGCTTCTCAACGTGTGCCACCACTTCTTCAATGTCGCTTACCGCAAGTGTGCAGGAACCGGATCCTGCTCGGTCCGGTAATTGGTAAACCTGTAGCCAACCGCCGCGAGGAAACTTCCATTCCGCCACCTCGGCCATGGGTGTCGAATCCGGGGATCTCCCAAGAAGTGCTTCATACCAGGTTACTGCCGAGGCCAAGTTCTTGACGGCAAGGCTGGCGATTGCGTTGTCGATCGACATGCCTGATTACCTCCTCATCTAAGACGCCCAACTAATTATTAATCCGCGTGGAGCTTGATAATACCGTCCCGGAACATTATCTGCCGCTTGCCTGATAATACCGCCCAGATCTTCAGTGAGTTTACCCGCACTCATGATCCCTCCAATTACTCTGCTCGTCAGAACAGGCAGGAATGCCCTGTCCTACCAGGCCACCGCGTAACGGCCGCGGCGCGGGTCGGCGCCGGCGGCGGCTACCCCCGTTTGCGGATTGAAGATGATTACGGTGGGTGAAGAGAGTGTGCCCCAGTCTGTTTGCACGTTCACTTTGTGGCCGCGCGCTTTCAAGTCCGCAATCGTCTTTTCCGGAATGCGCGATTCCACATTCAACGACCCCGGCAAGAATTCATGATCGTCAAACGAGCTGACGTAGTGTTGCGTATCAAACCTCGCCGCCTCGACAGCCTCCTGTGGGTTCATGCCAAACTCGATGATGTTTAGCAAAACCTGTAGCAGCGCCTGATCCTGGTTGTCGCCGCCCGGAGTACTCAAGACCATGAAGGGTTGACCACCTTTCAAAACGAGTGTCGGCGTGAGTGTAATGCGCGGCCGCTTGCCGGGGGCCACTACATTAGGACTCTTTGGATCGGTGAGCGCCGACTGCAGCCGCTGACCCATTAACACTCCGGTATCGCCGGCCACCACAGCCGGCAACCAGGCGCCGCTGGGAGTGGCGCTGAAAAGATTCCCATCCTTGTCGATTACGTTGACGCAGGTGGTGTCGTTGGCGCGTTCGAGCGCAGGAACCGTTGAAGCCTGGCCACGGTTTTCGCTGACACTGGCGAGTATCGCCTTCATGTTTGAGGGATCGCCGGGTTGCTGTGCTAAAGAAGCGTGTTGTTTTTCGATTAGAGTTCGACGCAGGGCAGCGTACTCTTTCGATAACAGTTCGGTCGTCGGAATCTTCACGAAATCCGGATCGCCGTAGTAGCGATCGCGATCGGCCAGCGCCAGCTTGAGCGCTTCGGCAAGCGTGTGAATGTAGTCGGCAGAGTTGTGGCCCATCGCTTTCAGGTCGTAACCGTCGAGCAGGTTCAAGGTCTCAACCATGGCAGGACCTTGGGTCCAGAATCCGGCTTTGTAGATTTCGTAACCGTGGTAGTCGGCTTTAACTGGTGAGCCAACGCGAGCATGGAAGCGCGCCAGATCTTCGGCCGCGAGCAGCCCGCCGTGGGTTTGCATGTAGTCGCCGATGCGCCTGGCGACGGGGCCCTGGTAGAAATAGTCGCGCGCGGAGATCAGCCCGGCGTGTCTTCCTTTCAGCGCCCCGCGCTTTTCGGCGGCGACAATCTCGCGCAACGTACGCGCGAGATCGGCCTGCACGAAGATGTCACCGACCTTCGGCACAGCGCCGTTAGGCAGAAAGATTCGTTTGGCGTCGGGCCATTGCGAAAAGATCGGTGCGCGCGTTTGAATGTATTGCACGCGTAGCTCGTCGATGGGAAATCCATCCGCGAGTTCAATCGCCGGTTGCATGACCTCAGTGAGTGACTTAGTGCCAAACTGATCGAGCGCCGTAACACAAGCGTCGAGCACTGCGGGAACCGTTGCCGCGAGCGGACCGGTGGAGGGAATCAAGCCAGACTTAGCGCCGGCCATCGTCGGCATGGCGCCGGTTGCCTGGGACTTCGCGGAGTCGGGGGCTGTGGCCGGATCTTTGGCAGCAGTTCGGTTGACAAAGAATTCGCGCGTGGCCTTCAGCGGCGCCTGGCCCATGCCTTCGACTACACTCACACTGTTGCTGCCTTTAAGTTTGATTAGGATTGGCACCTCACCGCCAAACGAGAAGTGAGAAAACTCGATAACAGACGCCGCGAGTATGGTTGCGACTCCAGCATCAACTGCATTGCCTCCCTGCTCGAGGATTCGCAGACCCGCTTCGACAGACAATGGCTGACCGCCGGCGACGACGCCGCGCTTGCCGCGAACAACTGGCCGAAACGTT
>JANLYH010000098.1:0-39032 GCA_031365545.1 Pyrinomonadaceae bacterium
TCACGACATTCATTCTTACGAGACGCACGACGCCCAGTGGCTTGGGTTCCGCCAGCCGGTTAAGAAAGCAGACCGGCAGCGTGAAGGCGAAACGATCGAAGATACACGCGAGGTAAATCCCGGCGAGGTGTGGGAAGAAAACGAGTTCTGGATGGAACTCACCTGGCGCATTGATCGCGATGGCTCGCTGGGAATTCGCCAGTTTGTTGAATCGAAGAAGCGGCCGGGCACGCGTCTCAGCGTTGACGAATACTACGAATGGATTTTCGACAACTCCGTCCCCGGGTTGCCGGAAAAGGCGGCGGCGGAAGGTTTGAAGCCACTCGAGTTTATGCGTCGCTACGGGGCGGTGGAAGTGACGGCGAAAGTCGGGAGGATATACGACGAGCCCGTTAGCGCAGACGAGCTCGAAGATATTCGGGAAGATGCGCTTGGCCGCGTGTTCACCCGCACCGCCAAGCCCGCTTCGCCAAATGTTGTTCCCGTTCCCAGTCCTGATGGCGACGACGATGGCCGGCGCCTGGTCGGAGTCAGAGTTGGCGACGAAATTAGACGCGGCTTTCCCACGCCGAGCGGCAAACTGGAGTTTTACTCGCGCACGATTTCCGATTGGGGCTGGCCGGAGTTTGCCTTGCCGACTTACATCAAGAGCCATGTTCATCCTGACAACCTGGAAGAGGATCAGACGATTCTGATCTCGACGTTTCGTTTGCCGGTGCAGATTCACACGCGCAGCGCTAACGCCAAGTGGCTCGACGAAATCGCGCACACTAACCCGCTCTGGATTCATACCAACCACGCGGCGAAACTCAATGTTCGCACGGGCGATCTGTTGCGGGTCGAAACTGAAATCGGTTATTACGTGGTGCGTGCCTGGGTAACTGAAGGCATCCGGCCAGGCATAGTCGCCTGCAGCCATCACATGGGCCGTTGGAAATTGGGTGAACAGGGACAACGCCAATTGATGGCGACAGTGAAACTTCATCATGAAGGAACTGAGTGGGGATTAAGGCGAGAGAAAGGCGCCGAGCCTTACGAGTCCAGTGATCCTGACACGCTGCGCATCTGGTGGAACGACGTGGGCGTGCATCAGAACATGACCTTTCCGGTTCATCCCGATCCAATTTCGGGAATGCACTGCTGGCATCAGGCGGTGCGTGTGCGCGTGGCCGACGCGGGGGATAATCCCGGCGATGTGTTTGTCGACACGGCGAAGTCGCGCGAGGTCTACAAGAAGTGGCTGGCCATGACGCGGCCGGCTGATAAATACTCGCCGGACGGCACGCGCCGGCCTTACTGGATGCTGCGGCCGTTGAAGCCGGCGCGGGAGTTTTACAAGTTGGACAACGACGAACAACCTTAATGCTCAGCTTGCTTTTTGTGAGTAATCAGAGAAGTTATGAATCTGCCCTGGATAAAGTTTAGATGCGGCAGGCTGGCAAGAGTGACTGAATTGTTTGATCTTCGGAAATTTGACTTGCCGACAACGCGAGAATATTGTCTGGTCGCTCATTTCTAGAATTCAACACCTTCTAGCGCTTGGAACATAGGCACTATCGCCCAGATGTATTAACTGTAGTTCATCCATCCCCAAACCCGGGCCGGCCGATTCCGGCTCACAGGAGAAAACTATGCGCAAAATAATTCTCGTCTCCCTGACGATCCTAATGCTCTGCTGTGCCGCCGCTGGCCAACAGCCACAACCAACACCCGGATCTCTTACGTTTTACTATGACTACTCTGTGGTCCCCGGCAAGGAAGAGGACCTGATGAATCTCGTTAAGACCGTCGGCGCACCCGTGCGCGACAAGTTAATGGCCGACGGTGTCGTGTTGGCCTGGGGCTTGGAAACTCCCATCTTGCGCTATCCCGGCGGGACGACACACTTAATCTGGTTCACCGTGGCGAACTTGGATGGTGTTGAGAAAGTCCTGAGCGGCATGGAAGCGCAGCTCGCAAAGCTGGCCGCAGAAGACGCCAAGGCCAATGAAGCGCGGCGTATTAAACAGAAGACTACCGCCGAACTCAGTCGCGAGGTATTTGACATGAGCAAGACCCGCGACTGGCTAGCGCGCGATCTCGTTGCCGGCTTTGGCCCGATCCCGGCGGCAGGAGTGCTACCGTTTACTCGCTATAACTTTGTGAAAGTGAAACCCGGGAAAGGCGCTGATTATCGCCGGGCCTGGGAAAAGTACAATAAACCTGTTTACGACAAGCTTGTCGCCGATGGAGTGGTGCTGGCCTACGGCCTGTCCGCAGAAGAAATCAAGACTGACGGCGATTTCACTCATTTCATCTGGATTGCAACAGCAAACATGGCAGCCGCTGACAAGATTGGGCCGGCGTTTGCCGCCGATCGCAACCGGCGTTCAGAAGAGGAGCGCACGGCCATAGGTGACCTGTTTCTTAGCTTGACCGAACCAGATAAGGCGAGATCCGTTGTGACGCGGTCCCGGATTTTCAAAATAGGGGCGATGAAGTAAAGCTTCGTGGATTGGTCACTCTGATCCAGCAAGGCGCACTTCGTTTCGAAGGGCATGAGGGTTGGCCCATAACAAGGCTGGCCCTTCTGTTTTCGACACTTGACCTCCAACATCACCGTGACCGGAGAGCCAACTATTTTCAGATGCTGCGCGGGATTGCTTTCACAGAGCAAATTTTGATATGAGCTATGTCAAGGATCACCGTTAGCGAGTCAGCACGGAAGCGTATGAGAAAAGCGGCGCGGAACAAATGCTGGAAGGCAGTTAATCTATGTATTTCAAGCAATTTTATCTTGGCTGTTTGGCGCACGCCTCTTACCTGATTGGTTCAGAAGGCGAGGCGGCGGTGGTTGATCCGCAGCGCGACGTTGATGAATACATCAACGAAGCCGAGGCGCAGGGGCTGAAGATCAGGTATGTGATTGAGACGCACCTGCACGCCGATTTTGTCAGCGGCCATCGCGAGCTAGCGGCGCGGACGGGCGCAGAGATTGTGTTTGGCAAGGAAGCGGGGGCGACTTTTCCGCATCGAGGCGTGCGCGATGGTGACGAGAACAAGATCGGCAAAGTTGTTTTGCGCTTCCTGGAAACTCCAGGACACACACCCGAAAGTATTTCCGTACTCGTCACCGACACGGAAGTCTCCTCGCAACCACAGAAGATTCTGACTGGCGACTGTCTCTTTGTTGGCGATGTGGGCCGACCCGATCTCGCAGGCGGCAAGGGTTACACGCCGGCGATGATGGCTGCGATGATGTATGACACGCTGCATGGCAAACTCCTGAAGCTTGACGATGCCACGGAGGTCTATCCGGCCCTCGGCGCGGGCTCGATGTGTGGCAAGAACATGTCGAAGGAAACTTCGTCAACGATTGGCGCGCAAAGGAAATTCAATTACGCGCTGCAGCCGATGTCGAAAGACGAATTTGTGCGGATGATGACCGCTGAGTTGCCTGAGTCGCCGGCTTACTTTCACCGAGATGCGGAGATTAATCGCACCGGGGCCGCCACTTTGGCTGACCTGGCTAAAGCGCGGACTTTGACACCAACAGAACTCACGGAGTTAACGAATGACTCGAGCTGCGTCGTCCTCGATGTGCGAAGCGCGGCAGACTTTGGCGCCGAACATGTTCCCGGTTCGATCAATATAGGTCTCGGCGGACAATTTGCTATCTGGGCAGGAAGTTTGATCATTATAGGCACTCCGATTGTGATTGTAGCCGAGTCAGATGAGAAAGCGCAGGAAGCGATCACGCGGCTGGCGCGGGTGGGCCATGAAAACGTGAAGGGCTTTCTAGCGCGTGGAATCGCTGCCTGGCGTGATGCGGGACTACCGATCGCCACGGTGCTGCAGATCACAGTAGATGATTTACAAAAACTCGTTTCAGACCCGGCGCCGCCGCAAGTTCTCGATGTTCGTCGTGCTCCCGAATACGCCAGCGGACATGTGCCCCATGCCATCCCCGCACCACTCCTGAGCTTGGAACAAAGCCTGCCCGGGCTCGGTCTCGATCCCGCCAAGCCAACGGCTGTGATTTGCGCCGGCGGCTACCGCTCAAGCGCCGCCACCAGCATCCTCCAACAGCATGGCTTTGCGAATCTCCTGAATGTCACCGGCGGCACCAGTGCCTGGATCGCTGCGGGCCACCCAGTAGCGCCGGTGAAAAGTGAAGAGTGAAAAGCAAAAATTGGATATGCCACAATAGCGCTTTTCCATCTACCGTTAATTACTTCGCCAGCAAATACCCAAGGTTCCTCGGCTTCTGCCTCTTCACTGTTCACTCTTCACTTTTACCTGCCTTTTACTATTCACGATTTACCATTTACGATTCACTATCTTGGATCCTCTTACCGTCAAAATCCTGATCTCGATTGCGATAATCGTCATCGCCACCGTGCATGGCTTTGGCGCAGCGTGGCTGGCGATCTGGATGCTGTTTCATCCCTACAATCCGGTGAAACTCTTCGGCCTGACCATCTGGCCACAGGGAATGATTCCGCGGCACCGCGAAAAACTGGCCGAATCGATTGGCAACGCCGTCGGCAACGAACTCGTCTCGCAGCAAACCGTGTTTGATGCTTTATTTGAAACCAGTTTCTTTAAACGCAAAGTTGAAGATTTTGTAAACACCCACACTCAGGATGTTCTCAGCCGGGTTTATCCCTCGTTTATCGACGCCTTGCCGTCGCAGGCGCGCGCGCCGATCCTCGACACCATTTCCGCGCTGCAATACCGGCTGGCCGAGTACATTGCGGCAATGCTAAAGAGTGAAGAGACCACCGCTGCCATCGCCGGTTTTGTCGATCGGCAGGTCGACGAGTTGTTGGCGCGTCGCGTTGGCGAAACCCTCAGCGAAGATCAGTTCGATAAGATTATTGCTTTTGTTCAGGGACGCCTGGCGCGGCTGGTTAACGAAGAAGGTCTGGAGCAAAAGATCGGCCGCTTTGTTTCCGGACGACTCGATGACCTGGCGCAGAGCAATGCCACTCTGGCCGAAACGTTCACTCCAGAGACCGTCACTTTCATCAAGGAACGCATCGATAGCCAGGTTCCGCCGATCGTCCATCACCTGGCCGACATCGCCACCAGTGATAATACGCGCACCCAAATCGGCGCCCTGATCAAGCGCGAAGTTGATGACTACTACGATCAGCTTTCGCTCATCAAGAAAATCTTCATTTCCCGCGAGCGTATCCACCGCGAAGTTGACGAGTTGGTTAACAAGACTCTGCCCAAACGCATCGAGGAATATTTGCGCGGTGACGCATTTGCGCAGGAAGCCGAAAGCTTCCTGAATGCCACTATCGACAATGTGCTGGCGCGACCGTTGAATGAGCTAGTGGGACAGATTGAATCCACACGGTTTGACTCCATTAAGCAGGAGATAACCAGGCGAATTGTTGAGATGGCGAAAAGCGAGGAGTTGTCCGCCTCAGTTTCAACCTACGCGCACGAAGCGATTGAGCGATTCCGACCACAAACACTTGGCGCTGCGTTGCAACAACTCGATCCTGACTCAGCTCAGACCGCGAAACAGTTTCTGACGAAGAGTCTGGTAACACTGCTTTCACGCGACGACACATCGCGGACTATCAATGCAATTCTGAGTTCACAGATCGAGCGTTTGCTGGTGTCGCCCATTGGCCGTCTCGGCGATCACGTCTCCGAACATTCGATGAAGCGTGCCAGCGCCGCGCTGGTTGCCCGGATTACGGCGGTTGCCCGCGAACGGCTGCCCGTTGCGATTGCAGAGTTTGACGTCGGCGGACTGGTGCGGAAAAAAGTTTCGGACTATCCCATTGAAAAACTCGAGGAGCTGGTGCTGTCTGTGGCCCGGCACCATCTTAAGACAATTGAAATTTTCGGGGCGGTGATTGGTTTTTTCATCGGCGTGCTGCAGGCAGTTTACATTCTGTTTGATGTTCGTGCGGGGGCACTTAACTTGTTTCACAAATTCTTCTAGCTGGATCTCTCCAACAAACACGCGCCCGCCCACGGCCGTTTAGCCTGAAAGCCGTCGGAATTCTTTTGCAGTTGGTAAAAGAAACTAAACAGCAGCGGTAAGCGTTTCAATTTGCCGGCAGTGTGAAACATCGAACGAACGCCTACTGGTTTCCAGCCGAAGGTCTTAAAGAAGTCGGGACCCTCAGGCGGCGCAAACTTGAGCGGCGCCGCCGCGTCTTCCAACGGCTTGCCCATCTTCTTCAACATCAGTTTCAGCAGCGCCGGCGAGGCGACATCCAGTAGCCAGTAGCGAAACGGTTCCTGGGCAGCGAGATCCGTCGCCAATGAGCTCACCTCTTCCGCAGCTAAATAAAGGACCAGTCCTTCAGTGATTATCAGCGCTTTTTGGGACCGCGCAGCCAGTCGCTGGAAAAGCTCGCGTCGCGCATTCGTGTCGACCAGATCAAGACGAACTCGCTCCAACTGGCACGAAGGTTTCTCTCCACGGAGGACCTCTTCTTTGTAGTCAGTGATGTCAGGGAGATCGACTTCAACCCACTGCAAATTGGCTGGCAGTGTCAGCCGGTAGGGACGCGCGTCCAGTCCCGCTGCGAGATTGATCACCATGTCGCAGCCCTGCTCGAGACATTCAGCGATGTACTGGTCAAACAAGTAGGTGCGCGCGAACCATGACCAGGCATTCTTTTCGCTAAACGCGAGCGACTTCGCTATCTGTTCGCCGCGTTCGCCCGCCAGCCGGCGCGCAAATGGATCGCGGAAAAGCGCGTTTGGGTTTTCATTCTCGCGAGCGCGATAAACAGCGGCAAGCAGTGCGGTGTCAGAGATGTTGCGAATTAGCATTTATTTAGTGAGTGCGGCCAAGAGATTACGGCAGAAAAGGGAACGGGGAAGGGTTAAAGGCCAGAGGCTTTCCCCTTTTGCCTTTACCCCTCCCCCTTTCCTCTGTTCCGGTGTCGTATTGCTAATTCCCCGGCGACATCAGCTCCGCGGACTGCGCCGCCTTGGGATCGTAGGCGTTAGCGAGAAATTTCTTAGCCACGGCCTGCGCGTTCTCGTAGTTAATGCCTGACTGTACAGCCTTGTTATATTCCGACACCGCGCGGTTGCGTTCGCCTTTGGCGTCGTAGGCATTGCCCTTCTTGATGTGCGCCCAGGCTTCAATCCAGGACGGCTGCAAGGTGCCGGCGAGGGCTGCGTCAAGATTGTCGAGCGCCGGTTGCCAGTTGCGCTGTTCGAGATACAGCAGGCCGAGGTTGTAATAGACCCACGAGTTTGAGCGATCCAATTTCAAGGCCGCTTCAAACTGCTGCTGCGCTTCGGCGTAGAGCCCTTCTTTCATCTGCTCGATGCCGCGGCGCGCCACTATCGATACGCGCAAGTCGTCAGACATACGCAGGATGCGATAATTGGGATCCACCACAACTTCCAGCGGCTGGCCGTTTGACTCAAAATCAAAGTCTTCGCTCTTGCCTTCAATCCGCGTCGTAGTTGTCTGGTTGTCGCCTTCGGTGCGCAACAGCAGTTGCACCGGCAGGCGCAACACGTCGAGGGTCTGTTTCACGGTGCCACGAGTGCGAAACTTTCCCGAGCGCGTACGAATGATCTGGTAGTCAACACTAAACTCGGGAACGCCCGTGCCTTCAATCCACTGGGCAAAGAAGTAGCGCAAGTTTTCCACGGCTACCTTGGAAGCCAATTTCTCGAAATCATCGATGGAAGCATTCTTGCCCCGATACTCTTCGAGGAAGTTGTGCAGCAGGCGATCAAACTTCTCCTTGCCCATGCTTTCACGCAACATGCGAAAAACCATGGCGCCTTTGTGGAATACAATCGATTGGTAAGCGGCTGACTGATCATCGAGAGCGCTCGGTGCACGAGCGATCGATGCTGTTTGTTCAAACGTTAGCGCGCGCTCCTGTTGCTCACGTTGGACTGCTTCCAGCGCGCCACCGGTTAAAGTGGATTCACGAAATGCGAAAGAGCTCCATTCAGCCAGGCCCTGCGAGATCCAGGCATCATCAAACGACTTCAACCCCACGGTTTGCCCCCACCACTGATAGGCAACTTCACGCGCGAGTCTCTCGTCCGGCACAGGACGAGACGAGTCGAACAATCGCGAGGCCAGAAAAATAATCCCGGGACCCGAGTAGGCGTCCAAACTATCATCGTCCACCTGCGCCACCACCAGGCGCCTGCCGAAGAGGGGCGCGCCATACTGCCGAGAGTAAAACTCGAGCACCTGGCCCATCATCTCCGCGTAAGCGTTGATGCGACCCTCGCTCCCCGGCTTCGCGTAAAACTGAATCTCATAACTTCCGAAGCGCAGGTTGCGGTTAATGTATTGTCCGGCAGCGAAATTACCGACTAGTTCCGGTTGGCGATGTACGAAGTGAAAACGCGTGGTGCCGTCTTTCGGTGAAGGCACTGGAGTGATCGGATCATCACTAGTGCCGGCCACCTGCAAGCCCGTCGGAACAATCAATGTAATGTCGGAGGTGGCGCGATCTGCAGCGTAGTCGTGAAAAGGAAACCAACGCGAGGCGTACATTAGATAAGAGCCTTCAGGGCCCACATAAGCCAACCGCTTGGTAGCCAGCGGTCCGCCTTCTGGTGAAAGCAGCGCGCCGCTCCAGCGAAAGCGAAGTGTGAGCGGCTGATTTGCCGGCACAACCTGGCCGAGATCAACCCGTACGCTTGGCCCTAGAGCGCCGACACCGACAGCATCCTGAACAAAACCTGTCAGCGGCTTGCCGTCGCGATCAATACTCTCGACATGCACTGAGCCATTGAGTTCGAAGACCAGGGAACGCGTTGCCTCCTGTGGCGTGAGCGTAATATCAGCACCGGCTCGCAACAAGTGCTGGTCTGGGATTAGCTGGGCCTCGATACGGTAATTCGTAACGTCGAAGCGCGACGCGGCGGCCTGTGGCGCCGGTTGTTGGGCGCTGGCAGATGTCAGAATAACTAAGAAGGGAACAACTGCTAACAACAATTGGGGAAAGTTTGGCCTGCGTATCTTCATTTTATCTCTGCTTTTGCTGATTATCGTACTGAGTATACAACCGCTGATTGTTTCCAGAATAGTTGACCTGGGTCACGCGTGCCCGGAGGCGAGGGTGAACCGCCAAATCTCCTGCGAGCTAAGAAGCTTTTCAATGTCGGGATTTTGGATGGTAGAGACTTGCAGGCGGTTGGCTGGCTCTGAGGATTCCTGGTAAGTAATTGCCAAAAGCGGCGGGTAGTCGGCTCCGCGACCGCTGCTTGACAGGCTGCAAACCGGCGGCATAAAGTCGGGGGTCAACCCAATAGCCAGTTTGTCTCCCCTAATGCCTGGTAAAACTTTGGCGCTTACGCCGTCGGCCGCAGCCGAAGTCCATGACTGGCAGTACGCTAGCGATGAGACGTTCACCAATTCCAAAAGTCAGATGTCTGCTAAAAGGAGTCGCTTTATGAGAAGTGCCGCGAAGCTATCGGCTGTTCTATTCGTTTGCGTATTTGCGTTGCAGGTCCCGGCGCAAACGCGGAACATTCGAGTAGACTTTAAAGAAACAACTCTTAAGAATGGGCTGCGCGTGATCACAGTCGAGGATCACAGCGCGCCGGTAATCTCCGTCGCCGTCAACTACAACGTGGGTTCGCGCGATGAGCGCCCGGGTCGCACCGGCTTTGCGCATCTGTTCGAGCACATGATGTTTAAGGGATCGGAGAACGTTGGCAGCGGCGAGCACTTCGTCCTGGTATTCAACAACGGCGGGACCATGAATGGGACCACCAGCGAGGATCGCACTGTTTATTTTGAGGCTCTCCCCTCAAATCAGCTCGACCTGGCCCTGTTCCTGGAAGCTGACCGCATGCGCAGCCTCGCAATAACGAAAGACAACCTTGATAACCAGCGAAATGCGGTCCAGGAGGAACGCCGGCTCGGCGTCGATAACCAAGCGTATGGAAAGAGTGGCGAAGTGCAACAGGAACTGCTGTATGACAACTTCGCCTACAAGCATACGGTGATCGGATCGATGGCAGACCTAAACGCGGCGACAGTCGAAGACGTGGCCCAGTTTTTCAAAACCTACTACGCGCCCAACAACGCGGTGCTTACGCTGGTAGGCGACTTCAACACCAGGGACGCGATTGGACGCATCAAGAAAAACTTCGGGCTCATTCCGCGACAACCCAGTCCTCCCGCCGTTGATATGACAGAACCGGAGCAGAAGGCTGAACGACGCGCGATAGTTGAGGATATGCTCGCTCGTGCCGCGCGCGTGGACCTGGCGTTCAAAGCCATACCTGGAAACACAACAGACTTCTATGCGTTGCAGGTCCTGTCCAACGCTCTGCAGGGTGGACAGAGTTCACGTCTCTACCAAAAGCTTGTGAAAGAAAAGGAGCAAGTCACGGGCGTCTTCGGATTTGTGGATGAGAAGCGCGGGCCGGGAGCGCTCTACGTTTCCGCAACCGTGAAGCCCGGCGTCAAGGTTGCCGACGTCGAAGCCAATATCTATCAGGAAATCGAGCGACTGAAGAAGGAGCCGATTGCCGATTGGGAATTGCAGAAGGCGAAGAACACCACGCGGCGAGGGTTCATCAACAACCTGCAAAACTCGCTCGCGCGCGCGGTCAATCTTAGTCAGTATACGATTTACTACAACGATCCTGGTCTCATCAATACGAGATTGGATAAAGTCAACGCTATTACCAAAGAAGACGTGCAGCGCGTGGCCAACCAGTACCTGCGCGACACGAACCGCACTGTCGTAATCACTATGCCCAAGGCTAAAGGCACCACCCCCACAACCGGGCAGTAAGGAGATGAGCAATGAAAATAATTAACAAAAATCAAATAAGGCTTGGCGCAGTAACTCTGCTGTTTACGCTCATCTCTGCGGGAGGCGCGATGGCCCAGGGCCCGCCGTCGGGTCCCGCAGGACAATCAACCAAGGGTGCAGTAATCAAAGGCAAGGCGCCGGTAAACAAGACTCTGCTAAAAGTTAATCTGCCCAAGGCCCAGGAGGCGACGCTGCCAAACGGCTTGCGAGTAGTCGTCCTGGAAAGCCACAAAGTGCCATCCTTCAATATGCAGATGGTGGTCTTGAGCGGCGGGTTGGCAGACAGTCGTGACTATCGCGGGCTGGCCAGTTTTACTGCGGGATTGCTACGTGACGGGACCTCGAAGCGGTCGAGTAAAGATATCGCGGAACAGATTGACGCTCTCGGTGGAACTATCACCAGCACATCTGGCCTGTCGTCGGTGACCAGCACCGTGACTACGTCAGGATTAATTGAGAATTTGGATCAGACGCTCGACATCTTCGCAGACGTTGTGCGCAACCCCACTTTCCCAGCTGGCGAAGTTGAAAAATACAAAGCCCGCACCCTGGCGCAGCTACAGTTTCAGCGATCCATCCCGCAGTTACTGGCTCAGGAGCAATTTCAAAAGGCGATCTATGGCGATCATCCCGCGTCCTTGATTTCGCCACCGGTCGGTTCAATCACAAAACTGACGTCAAAGGATCTCGTGTGGTTTCATTCGACTTACTATCGTCCCAATAACTCGATCCTCGCGATTGTGGGCGACGTCAACTTGAAAGAAATCTTACCCAAGATTGAAAAGGCATTCGGCGACTGGCAAAAGGCAGATGTGCCGGCAATGACGATTCCGGAGGCACCTTCCCCGGCTACGTCGCACATTTTCCTGATCGATCGTCCAGGGTCAGTGCAAACGGTGCTGCAACTCGGAAACTTGGGAATCGAGCGCACTAGTCCGGATTACTTCTCGGTGCTCCTCGCTGACAGGATTCTCGGCGGTGGCCCAGCCGCCAGACTGTTCATGAACCTGCGCGAAGATAAGGGATATACCTATGGCGCCTACAGTAATTTTAGTGGTTCCAAGTTCCGCGGCACCTGGGTATCAAGCTCAGAGGTAAGAACTGACGTGACCGAAGGTGCGATGAAGGAATTCATTTATGAACTGAAACGTCTGCGCGACGAGCCAGTAACCACAGATGAACTGGAAAATGCGAAGCGCGCGATCATCGGCAGCTTCGCGCTCTCACTGGAACAGCCACAGAGTCTTTTGCAAAATATTATCCAACAAAAGATTTACGATCTGCCCGCAGACTACTGGGATTCCTACCCCGCGAGAGTTTCGGCCGTGACGGCCGCAGACGTTCAACGCGTGGCCCACAAATACCTGGATATGGATCACCTGCAAATCGTTGCGGTAGGGGATGCGTCGAAGACGAAGGGAATTCTGGCGAAATATGGAAAGGTGGAAGTCTACGACGCCGAAGGGAAACCAGTGGCGGGCGGGCAATAATACTCGAGCAGCCACTTTGGGTTTTGCATGGCGTCGTTTAGCACCCAGCTAAGCGGCGCCATCATTGCAATCTAACTGATTGTTTTACCGGGCCGGCAGCAAAGTCTAATTGTTTCACATCATCGTTCGCGAGCGGCAGCACGCGGTCAACTGGTTCAAAAACCCAACCATCCTTCGAGGGAATAATTCTGTAACTGCGCGTCGCTGAAGCTGCCGCCACTGTAAAGGAATAGTTTCCTTCGTCGTCTGTGGTTGAGGCGAGCACAGTACCCAGTGGGCTGATCAGCACCACGACAACATTCGCAAGTGGGTTGCCGCTCGCATCCTTCACTTTGCCTGCAATCGTAACCATAGTTTGAGGTGGCTTGTTCATCTTCTCCACCGGTCCCTGATCCGGCGTAGGTGTGGCTAAAGGTTCCAGTATTGTCGGTGGTGGTACGGTCGCAGCGGATTCCGGTGTTGGTGATGCTACGGGCGTTGCCTCTGGTGACGATGCCGGTGTCGGTTCAGGCGTCACGTCCGGTGATTGCGTGGGTGTCGGCTTCGAGGTAGCTGCAGCCGGAGCTTCAACCGGAGTTAATGTAGGAACTGTCGCAGGCGCTAACGCTGAGTGTGAATTCGGTGTGCCGGGTACTTCAGGAGTCGGCGAGGGTATAGTTTCGGGCGACGAAGATGGTTGGGCGACGTCGGCAGGTTTGGCAGTCGGTTGCGGGTTGGCGCTCGTACCGAATCCCGGCCCAATTTGCTCATCTAATCCGGCGAGCGAACCGTTTAACTGTCGATATAGTTTCTCGATCACCGCACGGCGTACCGGATCAGGCAAACCGGCACTATAGCCTTTGATGTAATAGGCGAGTGCTTCGGTCTTATTATCTTGTCGTTCGAGTGCGGCCCCGAGATGCCACAGCGAGTCGCGGGCAGACGGCGTGCCCACCGGAAGAATGCTCACGGCGCGCCGCAGGTGTTCGACAGCTTCGTCCACCTTGTCTTGATTAAACAGTGCCCATCCTGACGTGTCTTCGATGCGACCGCGCAACAGATTCGCCAGGACGTTGTGCGGCGCTTCAGGAATGTTGGGCGTGCCTCCAGCAGCAATGGCGCGGGCCCGAATCAAGCGAAGATCATCGGCCTGCACAACCACCGTCACATCAGGAACGGTCATGCCGGCCTCGGCGCTGCTGCGGGCTGCTTCAGCAAGTTCGTACGCGGTTTGGAATCCAATTCTTTTTTGCAGCAAGCGGCTCGCCGCGTAGAGTTCACGATGAGCGCGCCCCGCGTCGTCGCCCGAAGCAAATTTTTTGGCGGCGAGAATCGCGTTTTCTTCATTAACCGTTCCGCCGTTGGCTTCCGTATCGATCGCGGTCGCAAGCGCAAGCAGCGCTTTGAGCAAGCTGGCGTTGCTCGCACTGTCGGCGGCGGTGGACTGAAAAATACTGCCCCGGCGCTCTGGCGCAAGCAATTCTAGAAAATCAGCGCCGCGCGCAACGGTTTGTCCGGCAAGACGAGTTTCAATCTGGCCATCTCTCAGGCTGAAAGACTGCATTAGAACCTCCGCAGCTTCATCGTAAAGTCCGGCAGCAACCAGCGTGTTGGCCAGCTCATAATCAAGCGTCGGAAACTTTCCATACTGGCGCGCGAAACGAATGGCCCGTTCCGCCTCTAGTGGTCGCCGCTGTTCGACCAACGCACGCGCGAGCGCAATTTGCGACCAGGTGTAACGCGGCTCGAGCTCGACCGCACTGTCTGCCAGCCTGAGAGCGAATTCGCTATCGCCGTGCGCGGCAAACCAGTAAGCGGCGCCGGCAAGCAAAGTCACGTTGCGCGGATCCGAGTCTAACGCTTTCTTCAGTTCGCCCTTCGCTTCATCGGTCCGGCCGAGTTCGAGCAAAGAAAGAACCAGGCCGGCCCGGGCGACTTTGTCGGCCGGTTCGGCTTCGAGTTGTTGGCGATAAAGTGTCAACGCCTCTTCCGACTTCCCAAAGGCGCGATCGAAATCGGCAAGACTTCGCCGGGCCGACTTGGAATCTGGGTCGAGCTCGAGTGCTTTCTTGTATTCTGCGGCAGCCTCGTCTAAGCGAAGCGAAACGTGCAACGCCAGGCCGAGTGCCTGATGTGCCTCGGCGAGATCGGGAGCGAACTGCACAGCTTGTGTTGCCAACCGCGTGGCCTCGCTTCCCTGCTCGGTGGTGAGATAAAAACTCGAAAGCGCCACCAGTCGCCGGGCGTCCTGCCCAAACTTCGTTTCTATGTTCTGCGCCGCTTTGCTTGCCGCAGCACGCTCGCCGCGCAAGTAGAGGTTTAGCGGAATCTGAGCAATAACTCCCCCAAACAGCTTGTCCGAGGCGTTGACTGGCGCATCGACGATTGCCTGCAGGAGTTGTTCAACGCCGCCGGCACTATCGCCTCGTTTGAGCCGTTCATCGCCCAGACCAGCGCGCGAGCTGACAAGAAGTTCTGTAGCCCGAGCCCGCGATTTCGATTCGGGGTGCGCGTCGAGAAACGCTTTGAGCAAGGCAACGCGCTCCTCGAGTGGCTTCGTCAGCGTCAGCTCCACCTGCTCAGATTCAGCTCCATCGTCAACCGGCGTGGCCGCGGCTTTCCTGGTTCTGGTTGCCGCGCTTACGTTGCGAGCAGGGGGCGTCTTGACTGTGGTTGGTAATACCTCGGTCGACGCCGAAGTGTTGACCGGATCTGTCTGAGCGGCCGGCTTGGTCGTATCCTGATCGCTCCCTGGCAAACTCTTGGTTACCGTTTCGGACGGCGCCTTGTCAAAGTCGTCGGTGCTGAACGAGAGCTTTTGCGCTAGCGAATTCACGAAGTGTTGCACGCCCGCGTTTAAGCCCTCGCTATACTGACCAGCGTCAACCAACGCCCGCATGCGTTGCCCCATTTGCCCCAACACGCCTTCAGGCAAATCATTCTGGACCGATTTGCTAAAGCGGGTGAACGAGGTTTTCTCGTCCACCGCCAGTACCAGCAGTAAACTTTTCTTCACACTGGCACGCGCGCCTATGTTCCAATCTTTGGCAAGCTGCAGGGAAAACTCGGAGATGTCCTGGCCGGAGGTCGATTGCACCGTGGCAATATCAAACTCAATTCCGGTCTTGAGCTTCAGATTGGCGAGGATATTTTCCAACTGCTGCCGCTTGTTCTCATTTAGAACTCCGGCAAAGTCGTTTACGTGACCCGTCGGGGCAGGCAGTTGCTGCTTGGTCTGAGCCAGCTGGTTTACTCCAAACAAGAAGAAAAGGGCTGAGCTGCAGAGGCAAAGTATTGTCCAGCGTTGTCTTGGTCGAATTGATAATTTCATCTGGGCGACTCTCTCAAAGTTCCGGCTGGTTCGGTGGGGGACTGTTTTACCTAATGCCGGACTGGTTCTGCTTGATCTAATAGAGACGTTCTTGAGGGCCATGATACCATCGCGTGCTTTTGCCAGCGAATTAGGGCAATAACGATTGCGTACTAGTTTGTAACGCAAACTGTTAGTTTGCGACAAGAGAATGGCCCTCAACGTGCACGCAAACTGAGAGTTTGTGTTACCACAGCCCTAATAACGAATACCGATGAAAAGTTTGCGGAGGATCGGTTGAGCGAACTCGACGAGGCTTGGGCCATCGGCCTGGCGGAAGCCGAAGCTCGCGCGCGGGCGCAGGGGCGTGCAGACATTGCCGCCTACCTCGCGCTCCGTAGTTCCAACGACTTGATCAGAAAGATTGCCGGTGATTGGTTACTGAACATGTTCGCGACAGCGGCTGGTGAAGCAAATCGCGTCGGCGCGGCAATTCAACTCTCCACGGATGAAGCGCATCGTTTCAAAGTTGGGAATTCCAGCATGGTCGGCCCCCGCCTCAGTTTGACCAACGGCGTGCGCCGGCTGCAGGTGGAAATAGGTTGGCCTCGCACCCCTCGCGACGGCTACATTCCGGGCGGTGGTTTGGCTTGCGCTCACATCAAACACGTCGGAATCAAACCCGAAAACGAAGAGCTTCGCCTGATCCTTGACGATACTGGCACGCCGAGTTGGATCATAATCGACAGAACCGGGTCTCCCGGAGAGTCTCGCGAACTTCACGAACTTGACGTAGACACCCATGTGAAAGTCCTGCTCAATGAATTCCCAAATTCGCGCCCGCGCCCCTGACCATATCCGGTAATCCGTGCACGTTTTGGCACCACCCAAACCAAAAAAACAGTTTAACCCTCACCAAAAACAACCATCTGCTCGGTTTCTACTGTATCCAGTGAATTGGAGATTGAGGCACGATGCTTGCCAATAATGCCCATGGCACGACGCCCGACAATGTTAGGTGTCCCCCATTGCGAGCACTAAAGCCGGGTTGAACAAAACTGAAGCAGCTTGCTTCGGTTTTAGTCTCGAAAGGATTTGAGGAGGGTACTGATGACAAACCGACGCACACTGAGCTTTTCAATTTTCGCGGCTGCTATCCTGGCGCTGTGTTTGCCAGCGCTGGCAGCCGCTCAAGGGACATATGATCCCTGGGGTCGTAATCGTGACGATGACTACCGCCGAAACCGCGACGACGACTACTATCGCCGCAACCGAAATAGTGACTACGGTCGCTACGATGATCGTTATCTTCGGGATTCAATTCAGCGACTAGATCGACTGGCAAAGGACTTCGACAAGGAGCTTGATCGGGACTTGGATCAAAGCCGGGAAAATGGTTCGGGCCACGAGGATCGCGTCAATAACGAGGCCCGCGATTTTCGGAATGCGGTGGCGGAACTGAAATCGCGCTTCGGCAACGGACGCGATCTCAACCGGAGCAGCAATGCAGCGCAACGAGTTTTGCAGGAAGCCAACCGCACTGAACGCGCTACCCAACATCACTTTGATAATTCGCGCCTGGCTTCTGACTGGTACGAGATACAGCAGGAGTTACAGGTGATCGCTGATGCTTACGGAATCAGTTCTCGCGGCTACAACAATGGCGGTTACTACCCGAATGATCGGAACTACCCGAATGGCCAGAACTATCCGAACGGGCAGAACTATCCAACCAACCGTAACCGGAACAATGATTGGTGGCGCAGAATTCCCTGGCCCAACTAAGCCGGCGGACAAGCTGACCACGAGACGCAGGGCCTCGTCCCGCTCAAGAGAGTGGGGCGAGGCTTTCGCATGTTTGGGTCTGATGACAGAATAGCTGCATGACCGGAACGCTCTACCTTATTGCTACTCCGATTGGCAATCTCGAAGACATTACGCAGCGCGCCGTAAGACTACTCGGCGAAGTGTCTGTCATTGCTTGCGAAGACACACGACACACGAAGAAGTTGCTCAATCACTACGGTATTAACACGAAGACGATCAGCTACCACGAGCACAACGAGCGCGAGCGCGCCCGGGAACTTATTGAACGCCTCAAGTCGGGATCAGACGTGGCGGTTGTTTCCGACGCCGGCACGCCCGGGATTAGTGATCCCGGTTTTCGGCTGGCACGTATTGCCATTGATAACGAGGTGCCGGTCGTTCCGGTGCCCGGAGCCAGTGCGTTGATAAGCGCCTTGGTCGCCTCCGGCCTGCCTACGGACGAATTCTTTTTTGGCGGATTTCTTCCGGCGCGAACCGGCGCACGACGCGCCCGACTAGCTGAACTGCGTTCGCTTCCGGCCACGCTGATCTTTTACGAAGGGCCCCACCGAATCGCTGCGACGCTTAAAGACGCGCTCGAGATTCTTGGCGAACGCGAAGCAGTAGTTGCGCGAGAGTTAACCAAGCTGCACGAGGAGATCGCACGCGGTCGTTTGAGTGAACTAGCAACACGATTTACTGCGCCTGCCAGCGCGCGCGGCGAGATGGTGTTGCTAATTGATCGGACGATGATCAAAAACGAAGGCTCTGAAGAAAAATCTACGGCGAGCCTTGTCGCGCTGGTGACGGAATTGGAAGCCGCTGGTCTGGATCACCGCGCGGCATTGAAGAAAGCTGCGCGCGAACTGGGACTCTCGCGAGCGGAAGCCTACCGACGCCTGATAGCGGAAAGAGGCCACGGACCCTGAACGGCCCGGAGTTGTGCCTACTGCTCTCTTTCTCTTTGCAGTAGCACCGGCAATTGCTTATCAACCGCGGGACGAACCGGACGGTTGGCAACTTCCCAAAGCGTCAGGTAAATAGTCCGAGCGACCGTCTCCATCTTTTGAAAATCAATCTTGTCGACCGAGTCGCCGGGCCGGTGGTAGTCCTCATGCTCACCGTCAAAGAAGAAAACAATCGGAATGCCCTTGCGCGCGTAGTTGTAGTGGTCGCTGCGGAAGAAGAAGCGATTGGGATCACTCGGATCGTCATAGCGATAATCGTAAGTGAGGTTCTGATATTGCTTGTTCACACTTTCGACTAAAACACCAAGCTCCGTGCTCATCATCTTTGACCCAATAACATAAATCTCGCTCGCTCCGGACAGATCACGGTTTCTCGGATTCGTGTCGTCTGCTTTCCGGCTGCGGCCAATCATGTCGATATTGATCTGGGTCACGATACTGGTCAGCGGCAGCGTGGGAAAATTTGTGAAATAGCGCGAACCCCACAGTCCCTTCTCTTCACCCGCATGCCAGACAAACAGCACCGAGCGTTTTGGTCGCGTACGGGCCTTCGCCAGCGCTTCAGCCATGCTCAGCAGCGCGGTGGTTCCCGAACCGTCATCATCTGCGCCGTTGTAAATCGCGTCGCCGTTTACCGGTACTCCGATTCCCACGTGATCGTAATGTGCGCCCAGGGCAACGTATTCATTCTTGAGCACCGGATCGCTGCCCTCAAACACAGCCACCACATTTTGCGTGGTGGCGTGATCGGATTTCACCTTCACAGTTATTGAGAGCTGCTTGTTCGCGCTTAGCGCAAACGGCTCCTGCGGTTTGCCGCTATAGATCGATTCGAAGATCGCCGGCGCAGTTTGCCGCTCGTCCTGGAACAAAGCTTCTGCTGTGTGTGGTGAGAGAACGAGCTGCGGCATTTGCGCGCCGGCCACAGGCTGAAACTTATCCACCTTAGTCACGCCGCGTTCAGTCAGGCGAGTGCGGTTACGGTCCCAATTTGCCAGGTATTGAAAGTCAGGCACGAACACAAGCGCCACTACACCCTGCTTCTGCGCATACTCCGCTGCGTTCATCCAATCTTCGCCACGCTTGCCGGTAAGGTCAGCAGTCTTTATTCCCGGCGGAATTCCATTGGGCGCAGCAAAGATGACGGCAATCTTGCCTTTCGCATCCAGACCCTTATAGGCATCAATCTCTTTCGATTTGACGAACCAGCCATTGCCGGCAAAAACCAACTTTGTCGCGGACAGTTCGGCCGGTCGCGCATAGGGAATGTAGTCAGTGCCCAGCGTGAGTTGCTGTTCATTAAGCTGCACGCGCGTTTCGGCTTTGTCGACGAAGTCGCGGCTCAAGGCAATCTTCTGAAGAAAACTACCTTCGTCTCCCGCCGGTTTAAACCCCCAACGCGACAGATTCAGCGCCAGAAATTTCGCAGTCGTATCCAGCCCGCGCGAAGGAGTGTCGCGGCCTTCCATTTCATCAGAGGCGATGAATGATAAGTAGTCTTTGAGCTGTGCCGCCGAAATCGTGTCCACGCCTCGTTGGGAAGCCAGAGAAGCCGGCGTCGCTTTGACGTTTCGAGCGGTTGCACGCTGCGCAACAGTTTGTGGCGCCAGTGGTGCTAACGAAAAACCAATGACGAGCACGCTCGCCATGACGACGGTTGCAAGAAATCGACGCATGTATTCTCCAGACTGATTATTCACGGGATGCGTTTCATCTCGGGGTTGGTTACTACGGGGGAAGTGTGGCAAAAGTTTAGAAGAAATGGTTCAACGCCGCGGGGGCTATACGTGCTGCACAGCGCCCACCAGCTTCGTCAGTGTCTCTTTTGCGTCGCCATAGAGCATTCCGGTCACGTCTTTGAAAAACAGCGGGTTCTCAAGACCTGAAAATCCTTTGCCCTGACCACGTTTCAAAACTACCACCGACTTGGCACGATCGACTTCCAGGATTGGCATGCCGGCAATCGGGCTACTGGGATTGTCGCGAGCGTCAGGGTTAACGACGTCGTTTGCTCCGATCACCACCGCAACGTCAGTCGTCGGAAACTCGGGATTGATCTGTTCCAGCTCGTACAGGGACGAATAAGGAACGTTTGCTTCTGCAAGCAGGACGTTCATGTGACCCGGCATGCGTCCGGCAACGGGGTGAATGCCATACTTCACTGTGACGCCGCGCTTCTCGAGCGTGTCTGCAAGCTCGCGTACGGCATGCTGTGCCTGCGCCGTGGCCATGCCGTAGCCGGGAACGAACACTACTTTGCTTGCATAAGCTAGCTGCACCGCGATGTCATCGAGACTCACTTCACGCATCACCCCCTGGTGTTCGCCGGCAACTCCGGCAGGCGCAGCGCTCCCGAAAGCACCAAATAGCACGTTGGTAATCGACCGGTTCATCGCCCGGCACATCAGGATTGACAGAATGAAGCCGGAGAATCCGTCGAGCGTTCCGGCGATAATCAAAACGTTGTTCTTCAGCACGAAGCCCGTGGCCGCAGACGCGAGACCCGCATAGGAATTTAATAGCGACATCACTACCGGCATGTCCGCTGAACCGATTGGCAAGACGAGCAGAATGCCGAAGATGAACGCGAGCGTCAGCATCAAGTAAAACGGTACTACTGCCGTGGGCACGAAGATCAGGTAAATGAAGAGGCCGATTGTCGCCGCCAACAGCGTCATGTTGAAGATGTTCTGCCCACGATAGACGAGTGGCTTGCCCGGAACTATTCCCTGTAATTTTCCAAACGCGATCAGGCTGCCGGTGGTTGTCAAAGAACCGAGCATGATCTCGAAACCCATCGCGCTCATTTTCAGGTGGCCCAGCTCAACGAGCGGTTTGTAGCCATGCGTATAACTGTAGTACTCAGCAATGCCCACGAGCGCGGCTGCGAACGCGCCAAACGCATGCGACAACGCAGTTCGTTGCGGCATGGCCGTCATCGGCACCCAAACGCCCATCGCCGCACCGAGCGTTGAGCCAACCAGGAGTCCGACGATGATCCAGGTGTAGCTCACAATCTCGAAGTGCATCAGCGTGCCGATGATGGCCATCAGCATACCAAACTCCGCGAGATGCATTCCGCGCTTCGCGGTTTCGGGATGGCTCAAGCCCTTCAATCCAAGGATGAAAAGGATTGAAGCCAGCAGATAGCTAAATTCGATGAAGTAGGTTTGCAGATGCATCTAAAACCCAGGTTTCGAGTTTCGAGTTTCTAGTCCTGCGAAGGATTTATTCGAACTTGAAACCTTGGAACTCGAAACTTGAAACTGCTTTACTTTTTCCGTTTGAACATTCGCAACATGCGATCGGTAATCACAAATCCGCCGACCACGTTCGTCGTTGAACAAACAACCGCCACGAAGCCGAGAATCGTCGCTACCACGCTGTGTCCCGAACCAGCAATCACAATTGAGCCGACGAGCGAAATGCCGGATATTGCATTGGTGGCGGACATCAACGGCGTATGCAGGAGCGGCGGCACCCGCGAAATCACCAGGTAACCGAGAAATGCCGCCAGCGCGAAAACGTAAAGCGCGGAGATTAAGGCGTCGGGTGTCATGTTACTTGCCTCTTTTCAGTTCTTTTACCCGTTAGACTGCAATGCCGACGCGATGCGGGCATTCACGACCTCGCCCGCATGCGTCACACACGAAGGGCCAACTACGTCGTCCTTCATATCGATATTCAACTCGCCGTCTTTGATCAGCAGACTGAGAAACGCAGTTACGTTGCGCGAGTAGAGTTGACTGGCATGGACCGGCACGGTTGCCGGAAGGTTTGTAGGCGCGAGGATCATCACGCCGTTTCGCTCAACAACTTCGTCAGCCTTGCTCACGGTCACGTTGCCACCGGTGGACCCGGCGAGATCAATCACAATCGAACCGCGTTTCATGCCATTAACAGCGTCTTCTTCCATCAACACCGGTGCTCTTCTGCCAGGCACCTGCGCTGTGGTGATTATCACGTCGGCAGTCTTCGCGTGTTCGGCAATCAGATCTCGCCCGCGCTTAAGTGCCTCCTCCGACAACTCCACAGCGTAGCCACCCGCGTCTTCAGTTTTGAGTCCACCCAAATCCACGTCCAGAAAGGTCGCGCCAAGCGAGCGCACTTGTTCACCCGCCGCCGCGCGCACGTCATACGCCTCGACGACGGCTCCTAATCTTCGCGCGGTAGCAATCGCCTGCAAGCCCGCGACGCCGGCGCCGAGGATAAGCACGCGCGCGGGCGGCACAGTGCCCGCGGCAGTCATCAACAAGGGAAACATTCTGGGGATGCTCGAAGCAGCGAGAACGACCGCTTTGTAACCAGCCACCGTGGCCATTGACGAGAGCGCATCCATCGACTGCGCGCGCGTGATGCGTGGCACCAACTCCATCGCAAACGTCGTCAGGCCGCGCAGCAGCGCTGGTTGCAGTGCTTGCGGTTCATCGAGTGGGCGGAGAAAGCCCAGCACTACTGCACCTGTTCTTAGGGAGTCGAAGACATCCGCTGGCGGACGATTAACTGTAACGAGGACGTCACAGTCGGCGAGTATCGTCTTTCGATCAGCGCTGATCTCTGCTCCAGCTTCAACGTATTCAGCATCTGAACGCGCCGCAGCCAGACCAGCACCACTTTCAACGACCACTGCCGCCTTCAATGCCAGAAGCTTCTTAACCGAATCGGGCATCAGCGCCACGCGCGCTTCGCCCGCTAGAGACTCTTTGAGCACAGCAATCTTCATCTATCTGTCGGTAGCCTGGCGCGGTGTTGTTGAGATAAGAATTGCGCCGCGGAGTATATCATGACCATGAGGAACAAAGTGCGACTGCGATCACAGATGATTTCAGAGGTTATTGACTCCGCCTTGCGGGTCACCCGACCGCAATCTATAATCCTTGAGTTCAAACGCGGCGCATTGGTGTAGTTGGTTAACACGCTGCCCTCTCAAGGCAGAGATCACGGGTTCGAGTCCCGTATGCGCTACCATTTTTCGACGCTGACTGTATTTAAAAATAATAACCGCCAGTGTCCTGACTTTCGCCAAGTCCGCAATCACAGCGAATTTGCCCGAAAGCTGAGGAGAAACCGATGAAATTGAGAAAGCTGGTATTGATCGTCGCGTTGACAGGCTTTGCTGTGCTGCCCTTGGTTGAACGTATTGTGACTGGCTCGAGCGCTAACGCTGAGGCTGCCGGCGACAGCAAGGACGCGAAAGCCGCTAAAGTCAATTACCTCCCCATCCCTACCGGCGACTACAAAATTGATGCGGCGCATACCGTCATCGGGTTCTCTATTCGACACAACGAAATCAGTTTGGTGAGCGGCCGCTTTAAAGATTTCACCGGGGCGATTCACTATGATGGTAAGGACATGAGCAAGTCGTCGGTGGAGTTCACGGCCAGAGTCGCGAGCATCGACACCGGCGTAGAAGCACGTGACAAGCACCTGCGCACTGCAGACTTCTTCGAAGCGGAAAAATTTCCGGAGATGACTTTCAAGAGCACCAGCGTCTCGCGGAAAGGTAAGGGCTACATTCTTACCGGCGACTTAACCATCAAGGGAGTCACCAAACAAATCACGTTTCCGTTTTCAATCTACGGCGCGATCAAGGACATGCGTGGCAACACGCGCATGGGCATCGCAGCGCAGACGACCATTGACCGTCGCGATTACGGCATTACCTGGGGCCACGCGCTTCCGGGCGGAGGCTTCGACGTCGCCCACGACGTTGTGATTGATCTCCAGCTCGAGGCAATTCAGCCGGCGCCAAAACCCGCAAGTTAGGATTCCTTTGTGGAATACCAACTGAAACGGCCACCGCGTCAACGGTGGCCGTTTGTCGTCTCTTTAACTTTCCCTCCGAGTGTAATAAAGTCGGTATTCAAAACTTTCCATATTTTTTAGCAAACGAGGACCGATGAAATCGTCTTTAACTGATAGCTCTCTGCGTGACCTGGTGGCGCCGCTCGTGCAAGCCAACAAAGACTTCGCAATTCACTACCCCGGTGAAACCGGAAAGCGTCAGCCGGTGCACACCGTGTATGGTGGCGCGCATCTTTTCAAATCGGATTCTGCATCCCGCCTGGGCGCGCTCGCGCGGCGTTCGCTGGATCAGTTTGCACCCAACTTTCTGAGCTTCGCCAAAGCCCTCGAACTCGGCGGCGCCGACCAGCTTCCCCCCTCACCCGACGAAGCCGAGGGACTGCTAAACCAACTGGAAACTAACGCCGAACAAGCGCATCTGGAAAACAGAGCCGCCTGGTTTGCCCACGCCGTTTATAACCGCGTAAATGAAAAACTTCGCCGCGAGCCGGTTGAAGATTTTCGCATCGACTTTGAAGACGGCTACGGCAACCGGCCTGACGATGAGGAAGACGGACACGCAGCCGCGGCGGCGCTGGAAGTAGCCGAAGGCATGGCAAACGGAACTCTGCCGCCGTTCATCGGCATCCGTATCAAACCCTTCACTGAAGAACTGCGCGCGCGCAGTGTGCGCACACTCGATATTTTTGTTTCGACTCTGGTGGAGAAAACGGGTGGACGTCTGCCTGAGAACTTCGTTGTCACACAGCCGAAGATCACAATTCCCGAACAGGTTGCGGCTCTCGCCGATCTTTTTGATTTACTGGAAAAGCAGACCGGTCTGGCGGCGGGCTCGCTCAAGCTGGAGATGATGATCGAAACTACGCAGTCGCTTATCAACGCTCGTGGTGAGATTAACCTGCCGCTATTGTTGGCCGCAGCGCGCGGTCGTTGTGTTGCAGCACACTTCGGTACTTACGACTACACCGCGAGTTGCAGCATTACAGCAGCGCACCAGCAAATGCTGCATCCCGCCTGCGATTTCGCCAAACACATGATGCAGGTTTCATTCGCGGGCACCGGCATCTGGCTTTCGGATGGCGCGACCAACATCATGCCGGTGGCGCCGCACCGCTTTATTGAGGGTGGGGCACAGCTAACGGCAGAACAGATCGCCGAGAATCGCACCGTAGTTCATCGCGCCTGGAAGTTGCATTACGACCACGTGCAGCATTCGCTCGAGAACGCTTACTACCAAGGTTGGGATTTACATCCCGCTCAACTCCCGACGCGCTACGCCGCCGTGTATGCCTTCTTTTTGGAGAGTCTGGACGCGGCTTCGGAACGTTTGAAAAATTTTGTTGAGAAAGCGGCCAAAGCAACGCTGGTTGGTGACGTGTTTGACGATGCGGCCACAGGCCAGGGACTGCTCAACTATTTTCTGCGCGCGATTAATTGCGGCGCATTGACGGAAGAAGAAGCGGTTACGCGTTCGGGTCTGACGGTGGCGGAATTGCGTTCCGGATCGTTTGTAAAGATATTGAACAACCGGCAGAACTTGTAATTTGTAGTCTGAATTGTTTGAGTGCCTGGAGGAGTATAATGAGAATCGTTGTTAGCCTTGTGATTCTGGCGACGCTTTTGATGGCCAGTATCTCCGCAACACCAAAAACCCAAACGCCGCGAGAATATCTTGATCTGACGAAAAAGACCGGGCGGTTCGCGCCCACGGTGTTGACCGCAAACACCGCTCGTTTCTCGCCCGGCGATCGTAAAGCGCTCAAGAAGATCATCGCAGCAGCCAAGTTGCTTGATCCGCTGTTCCTGCGGCAGGTGTGGAGTGGCAATGATGAACTCTACAAGAAACTCCTGGCTGACAAGACTCCAATCGGGCAGGCACGTTTGCATTATTTCCTGATCAACGACGGACCATGGTCGCGGCTGGACAACAACGAACCCTTCATCACCGGTGTGCCACGTGAGAAGCCGGCACATGCAAACTTCTACCCGGACGATATAACCAAAGACGAGTTCAATTCCTGGCTGGCAGGTTTGCCGGGTCCAGAGAAAGAAAATGCGACCGGCTACTTCTACGTGATCCGGCGCGACGCGAACGGGAAGTTGATGAGCGTGCCTTACAACGAGGAGTATCGTGAGTTCCTCGAGCCGGCAGCCAAACTGTTGCGTGAAGGCGCGGCCCTGACGACAAACCAAACGCTAAAAGATTTCCTCAGCAAACGCGCCGATGCTTTTGCGTCAAACGATTACTACCAAAGCGACGTCGCGTGGATGGATCTCAAGGGACCAATTGATGTCACCATCGGTCCATATGAAACGTATGAAGACGAACTCTTCGGCTACAAAGCCGCGTTTGAAGCTTACGTAACCCTGACCGATGCTGCCGAGAGCGCCAAGTTGGAAAAGTTTAGCCAACACCTGCAGGAGTTGGAAAACAATTTGCCGCTCGAGCCGCGCTACCGTAATCCGAAGCTCGGCACCGCGTCGCCAATGCGCGTTGTAAATGAAGTCTTTGCCTCGGGCGAAGGCAATAATGGGGTGCAAACTGCGGCTTTTAATCTGCCCAACGACGAACGCGTGGTGAAGGAAAAGGGCTCGGCGCGAATAATGTTGAAGAATGTGCAGGACGCCAAGTTTAATAAGGTCCTCATTCCGATCACGCGGGTTGTGCTCACTCCCACGCAACAGCGCGCCGTAGCCTTCGATTCATTTTTCACGCACATACTCATGCACGAGCTTATGCACGGCCTCGGCCCACACAACATCACCGTAGCTGGTCAGGCAACGACCGTTCGCCTGCAACTCAAGGAACTCTATTCTTCGATTGAAGAAGCGAAGGCTGATGTGACCGGACTCTGGGCCTTGCAGTACTTGATCGACAAAGGCGTCATTGATAAACAAATGCAGCGCACGCTTTACACAACTTACCTTGCCAGCATGTTTCGTTCGGTGCGCTTTGGGTTAACCGAGTCGCATGCGCGCGGCGTAGCTATGCAGTTTAACTACTTCACCGATGAAGGTGCGATCGAGTTTGACGCGACGACAGGCAAGTTCAGCGCTGACGATGCAAAGATGAAAGCTGCGGTGAGGAAACTGACGCACGACTTGCTTACGCTTGAGGCGGAAGGCTCTTACGAAAAGGCGAAGGCGATACTCGATAAGTATTCAAACATTCGCCCCGACATGAAGGGCGCCCTCGATCGGCTTGTCGGTGTACCGGTGGACATTGAGCCGATATTTCCAATGGCGAAGTGAAAGCAATTAGGCAGACAATACGTATTCATAGGGGTACGCAACGAACGCTGAATCTAAAGGACTTACTCCAGTTTCTCCGTGAATTCTGTTCTCAATTCACAGCGCCTCGTGCCACCGAAGGAATCTCCCGATCGTCCCATCACTCAGACTTCGGGAGAGTCTACGGGCAAACCTAACTCTCGTTGTACGGTCTTTGCCAACTCACGATGAGCCCAAGGATAAAGTTGGTATTTGAAGACCAAAGCGAATCCTCCAGCGTTTATCAAGTCATTGATCCAAGTCTTCGGTAACATCCTCGCTGCGATGACCGGCCGAATTCCCAAATGACGGCACAACTCAATTTTTGTCTCGAACTCCAATCTATCCATATAACCGAGCGTATTCTTGACCTCAATGCCATAAGCTTTATCGTTGCGTTCAAAAATGAAGTCAAGGTCGTGGTCACTCTTCTCCCAAACGCGACCGCTGTACCTGTTCACGTCTCGTCCCTTCATGACAAATTCCGCGCGAGCGAACCCTTCTAGAATGAGTGCCTCCGCTTGTAACCCAAGTGCAGCCCCAATGTTTGGATCAGAGTACTGGTTAACTAACTCTATTACTCTCGAGGCCTCTCGTTTGTAATACCGGAACTTTCTATGCCAGACGAGCTTTACCGTTCCGCCGCTACTCAGTTTCCGCCTCTCGCTCAGGATCGCGCCTTCAGCCTCGAGATCCCTGACAGCTCTGTTTGTTATCCAATGGAAATAACGCTTCTCGTTATGAACTTCTAACTGCCTCGAAAAGTAGACGCGTTGAGGGTTACGATCAAAGAAGCCACGCAGGAACTCCCGAGCATCGACTTCAACTGGATCGTCCGGCTCGGCGGTAAGGTCTCCCTCTTCCCAATCGAGGTCTTCGATCATGAGATGATCAAACTAGGCTCTTCTAATAAACTTGGCGGCAATCCAGCCGGCCAGGATGAGGACTGCGAGGACGGCCCAGTTGTACTGGTCGCCGTAGCTGACTCCAGGGAAATGATTGCTGATCATTATGAATACCAGCGGCACGGCCATAAACGTGTTTTGTTTTGAGCGCAGTTTCGCTTGACCGCTCAGCGCGTCGTCGGGTTTGCCTCCCGCGTTAATTGCGGCAATCATCTTCTTCTGCGCCGGCAGGATGCGCATCCATACATTTGCCGCCATGATAGTGCCCATCATTGCGCCGACGTGGATGTAAGCAGCACGACCGCTAAATACCCGCATTAAACCGTAAGTAAGACCAACCAGCATTAGGTAAGCAACGACCGCGAAGGCTTTCTCATTCTTTCCCAGCGGCGAGAGCATCAACAGGTCGTACACGACCCAGCCAAAAACCAGCACGCCCAAGCCAATCAGAGTTGCCATACCAACACTGATCTCGCGCACGTCAGGATCGACCAGGGCGCCACCGCCGACGTAATACACCAACACCAGCAAAGCGAAGCCGCTCAGCCAGGTAGTCCCAGCTTCCCAGCGAAACCAGTGCAGCGTGCGCGAAACCAGATCCGGCACTTTACGTTTCTCGACCACGTAAAAGCCGCCGCTGTGGACCATCCAGATTTGCGCCGCATTGCCCGTGTTAGCGACTGCTTTTTCTTCTTCGGTGAGACGGGCGTCGAGCCAGGTAAAGTAGTAAGTGGTGCCCACCCACATGATGCCGGCAAAGACGTGCACCCAGCGCAGGATCAGGTTTAGCCATTCGCTGATGGTTGGATTGATGGACATTTTTTCGTAACGCAACTAACGGTTCGCGTTACTTAACTCCCGCGATAAGTGGAATAGCCGTACGGGCTGATCAAAAGCGGCACATGATAGTGTTGCGCTGCGTCATCGATCTTGAAAACTACAGTAACCTGCGGGTAGAAATATTCGATACCGAGTTCAAAGAAGTAGTGTTCCGTGTCAAACACAAGCCGGTAAGTGCCGCCCGAAAGAGGCTCCTCAACCAGAAAGAAGGGCTTCACCCGGCCGTCGTCATCCGTCCAGGCATGACTCAACTCTGCCCAGGTCTCATCAGTATTCTGAATGTCCAGGTGAACAGCGACGCCTCCGGCAGGGGCTCCGCGCGAAACGTCGAGTATGTGCGTTGAGATGGTGCTCACGTTGTCAGTTGGCCAGTGGTCAGAAACGTTTCCAGTTTAGCACTATTCAACTGACAACGGACCACCGACAACAAGCTAAGAGGCTAACAGTTTTTTGAGCCTTAATTCGGTAATCTTTGCTTGCTCCGCCGCCGCGACGCGTAACTCCTCGCTCGGATCGTTTGTCAGCCGCTGGCGCAGGATGGCCAACATCTCCTCGGAACTCTTTCCCGTAGCGCAGACAATAAAGATGTAGCCAAACCTTTCTTCATAATCGCGGTTTAACTTCGCGAGGTCAGCAAGCGTTTGCTGCGCCGACTCGCGAATTCCCGACTGCTCAGCCGCCGACCATCGCTGCGCCTCAACCGCTGTTTCGGCTGCTGCCTTCTGCTCGCCGATTTTTGGGTGACTATGAAAAGCCTCGAGCCAATCCCGCGGAGCGAGCGACCACCAAAGACGCTCGGCGCTCGCAATCAATTCTTCCTGGCTGCGATACTCACGCGCGGCAACCATTTGTTGCGCCCAGTTTCTTGAGCCGCAGCATTTGAGAAGTTCCTGCTCAGCTTCTCGCGGCGTGCCTGAGTTCAGCTTTTGCAGGCGATTAGTCGAGCTTTCCATAAACTCGCAGGCGGCTCACTCCACCATCCGGAAAGATATTGAATCGCAAGTGTGAAACGGTTCCTACATCCACAATCTCGTCTGCAAAAAAGTGTCTCGTGTGCGCCTGTAGTTTCGTACGTGGCAAGATTGTTTTCCACTCAACTGCCAAATCCGTCAAACTCTCATCCGACGAACCTACAGCGCTGGTTGCTTCCAGCAAGCAGCTCTCAGGAAAATTTCCTTTGAACCAGGCCGTGTCGACTTCAACGCGCCGAACCTGCCCGGGCCGGCCAAGCCTGATTATGGTCCAATCGTGGCCGGGTCCGCGACGGCGTTTTGTTTCCCAGCCGTCACTCATGTTTGCCGCCCTTCCGGGCATGATCAAATTGTGCCGGTGGCCGAAAAACATGTCGCTGCATGCAAGCACCAGCGCGCCATTCTCGACTGCCGCGAGATCAATGTCGCCCCCCAGGGTGCGAACCCGATCCCAGTCAGGCGCAACCTCGCCATAAACTCGCAAACGCGCGACGCCGCCGTCCGGGTAGATATTGAAACGCAAGTGGGTGAAGCGTTGCTCGCTTTGAATCGCGAATGGGTTTTGGGTGTCACCAGCGAGTGGCAACTGCGGCAGGATTTGCGTCCATTCGACCGCCTCACTCGTTAGATCTTCCACGGTTGGCAGGCCGCCGAGCGCGCACGCTTCCAGTGAACAATGCTCGGGATAGTTGCCGCGGAAGAAACTGGTATCGACTACCACGCCGCGAATTATTCCCGGTAGACCGAGACGGATGATGCACCAGTCGAAGCCGGGCGTACGTCGCCGGCGCGACTCCCAGCCGTCCATCCACTTTCCCAGGTCTGTATACTTATCTTCGATAAAGATAGGGGCGGCTGGTTTCAGAAGATTTTCTTTGGGCGCAAAAAAATCATCGTTGGCGAAGAGCACTGCACCGCCAAGTTTCTCCGCAGCCAGGTCAACCAGTTCAGTAAAGTCCATTTGTAGTCTCTAGCCTTCCGGATAGAAAACAAAGATCGTGCAGCCCGTTTTCGACTGCGGTACGTGAGACGAGCCCTTCGGGTTGTGAATGAAACTCCCAGCCGGATAATCGCGAACACCGTCATTGAAAACGCCCGAAACTACATAAACTTCCTCGGGCCCGGGTTCATGAAGGTCGATTCCTTCCCAGCAGGCGCCGGGATCGATCTCGACAACCTGCGCTGTTGCGCCGTTAGGCGCTTGCCAAAGTGTGCGAACTTTGATGGTGCCGCCGAATTTCTCTTTTACCGGCGCGTCATCAGTTGTAGCCCATTCTACTTCAGACATAGCATCTCTCAATCAGTTTAGAGTTCAAGTTGAACTCCGAACTATTAGCTCAACTAACAGTTTTCGTTGCAGCTAGTCAGCAGCAGTCCGCTCGGTTTGCCAATGAATTCGCCAGTATCATATATCTTCAGGCCACGAAGGAAGGTTTTCTCTACTACTCCATCTAAAACTCGGTCCTCATATGGCGTCACTTTGTGACGATGATGCAGTGATTCACCTGCAACGTGAAACTGCTTCGCGGGATTCCAAACTACCAGGTCGGCATCGTAACCAATTGCTATTGACCCCTTTCGACTTTCCAATCCGACCAGGCGTGCCGGTGCACTGGACAACCAGCGCGCTAGATCTGGAAGAGAAAAGCCGCGGCGCTTGCACTCTGTCCACACAACGGGCAGACGCAACTGCAATGACGAAATGCCACCCCATGCCTGAAGAAAATCGCCGCTCTCCGGCAACTTCATTGCCGGCGGACACGGTGAATGATCGGAGACGATCATGTCTATCGTGCCACTTTCAAGCGCGTGCCAAAGTTGTTCGCGGTTTTCCCGCTCACGAATTGGCGGACAACACTTGAATTGCGTGGCGCCATCGGAGATTTCTTCGGCGACAAACACGAGGTAGTGGGGACAAGTCTCTGCTGTGATCTGCAATCCGGCGGCTTTCGCTTCGCGCAACAGTGACAACGAGTTGGCGGATGAATGGTGAACAATGTGGACGCGATTGCCAAACTCGCGGCACAACCTGATCATCAGAGCGACCGCTTCGTCTTCCGCAGCCCGCGGACGAGACCGCAGGAATGCTGCATACTTAGTCGCCGAATCCGCAGGATCGTCAGCAATTTTGGCTTCATTGATTGGCCCTGGAACTTCAGCGTGCACGATTAAGAGCGCACCTAGCCTCGCGAGCTCCGGCAGCGTCGCGCGCAGGTCGTTCTCAGCAACATTCGGAAATTCATCGACACCGGAGTGGATTAGAAAACATTTGAAGCCGACAACGCCCGCAGCAGCAAGGCCCGCAAGCTCGCCGGCATTTCCCGGAACCACGCCGCCCCAAAAGCCAACATCAACTGAACATTTTCCGCGCGCCGCTATTAACTTTTCCTCCAGGCCCGCAACTGTAGTTGTCGGAGGAATGGAGTTGAGCGGCATATCGATGAGGGTAGTTACGCCACCAGCTGCCGCGGCTCGCGTAGCGGTCGCAAATCCCTCCCACTCAGTGCGGCCCGGTTCGTTTATGTGAACATGAGTATCAACCAACCCCGCCATCACCAGCGATTCATCGCTCGCCTCGATCAGCTCGCAACCATCCGGCACACTGTCGTATGGCCCGATAGCAATGATCGTGTCGCCGGCAATATGGATCGCGGCCGGTGCAATCGAGTCCGGCAGGACAACTCTGCGGCCGCGTATGACGAGATTAGGTGTGGGCATGCGTAAAGCAAACTGTCAGTTTGCGACCCGGCTCGTTGCCACTCAGTTAAGTGTCAGGCACCCAACGCAAGCTAACATCTCGCTTTGCGTTTACTGGAAAGACGGCGGTGGTGGTGGCAGATTTGACTGTACTTCGCCCAGTCCAAACACCTGCTCATAAGCTTTCGCAATCGCCGCAAAGCTCAAGGGCATCACCAGAAAGATTCCCACATAACAAAGGAAGATGCCTAAAAAACTCAGGAGGCCTGTCAGGATGAGCATTCCCAGCAAACGCCAGAAATTTGCCCTGGCGGCTTTAATGCTCAACTTCACTGCGTTGAGTCCCGATAAGCGACGATCCACGATCAGCGGATAGGCAAAGGTGAAAGCAACGGAGAGAACGATCAGGAGTATCACGACCACCAGCCAGAAAACCGCCAGGAAGCCAAAGAAGCCTAACAACGCCCCGGGGTTGGGCTCGCCGTTCCCGGAAATTCCGACTATCGCAAACATTCCTACATACATAAAGATGTACGACGGGACGACTACGACGACGATGGGAATCATGTGTAGCAGCGTGGCGACAACTGCATCGCCAAAGTAATCGAAGCCCTTGAACAGAAGACCAAACTCTATCGGCTCCCCACGCCTGGTTTTAAACAAAGCCAGATAGATTCCACACATCATCGGCCCCATCAGAATTCCCAACGGGACCACGCTGCCGACTAATACGCCCACTACCGTCATGCCCACGAAAAGCCAGTACTGACCTTTGATCAGTTCCCAACCGGCCTTGATACATTCCATCGGCTCTACGGCATTTCGTTTGAATTCGATTTCATTTAGGGGGAAGCTCATAGTCCTGTCCTTTCACTGCAAGACTCCGGTAGCCTTTAGTTTCCGCGTTTCCATCCCGCTTGATCCACCAGCTGCAGCAAATGTCCCTTGATGGCTTCAGTGTAGATCAGGGACCCCATGTGGTTGGGATGCCCCAACGACGCATAGCGGCAAACGAGGAAGAAATCTTTCCGGTCTTCCTTTGTCTTTTTATCTTCTTTCTCCATGGGTTTCTTAAACGCCTGTTCGCAACTCTTGATTCTGCTTTCCCTGACGTGGTCGTTCGCCTTATAAGCAGCCGTGCCGAATGAAAGTAAGACTACGATTTTCGCGAAACCGGAAGCGTTGGTCGAAGCAAAGAGAAAGGTCCAGAGCAACGTTTCGGGGGCGGCAAATGTATGCTCAGATCCAAACTGAATTTCCACGAACTTTACTCGCGGCGCTGACTCGTTTTCGCCATTTGTCTTCCTCACGGCTTCGGCCAGACTTGCAGTTGAAGTTTTATACCATTCCTCTGAAATCACGATCAGCCGTTGCCGCATCTCTTTATCAGACATATGTCGAGCTTCCGGGCTCGTATTATTAAGCTCTTTGACCAACAGCCGCAGGAAGGCGTTATCTGCCGTTTGCTGCGAAACAATCGGATAATAACTCGTCACGACTACCTGTGCTTGCGGAAAACTACTCCTGACACGCTGCAAAAGCAGTTGCATTTTCTCTCCACAATTCTGCTTTACTCGTGTCCGCAAGTCTTCGAGCGGAGTAGACGCAGCCAAAAGGTTCTTTACCCCGACGTCATTAATGCAGCCGTTCATCAGGATCAGCTCCGGACTTGAACGATTGTCGCTGTAAAACTTGATTGCGTGATCCAGTTGTTCATTTATTGTTGGAGAAGACAGGTTGACTTCGTGGTCGGTAGAGGTGAAACGCGTTTGCGCCGCAAATGATCCGGAAATCACTGCGCCTGAATGGGCCTCAACCTCCACTTTCACTGTCCGGTTAGTTTTTTCCTCAAGCCAGCACTGCACGCGCGAGGAAAACTTTTCTTCATCTCGAAGCCCCTGCCCCCACATGATCGAGTCGCCGATTACCAGCATGTGAAGTGGATCATCTCCTGGAGGTTCGACTTGGTTGGGACAGGCAGCATGGACGGTCGGCGGTGCCAGAACCAGAAAGACAAGTATTGCCAGGACCGGAACGATTGTTTTGTTTAAGTCTTTGAGTGTCATGCAGACCCTAACTGGCGCAGGAAGTTTTCCAGCACATTCAGACTGACTTTAAGACGATAGTCCCTGGTGGAACGGATGTCGTCGATCGGAACAATCTCGCGTGACAGTACCTCGCGAGCTTTCTGGATAGCACTCTCGTCGAGCATTGTGCCTTGTAAAACGTCTTCCGTCTTGCCACAGCGGAGCGGTACGGGTGCGACGCTGCCAAGCGCGATGCGAATCATATCGATCACCCCTTCATGCATTCGCGCCGTTGCTGCAAAGCAAATCTTCGATATTGCCTGGGCCTTGCGCGTGCCAACCTTGCGGTAGTAGTGAATCACGTCCGGCCCTGGTCGGGACAGGCGAACGCGTGCCAGGAGCTCATCAGGCTGCATGATCGTTTGTTTGTAGCCAAGGTGAAAATTCTTGTAGGGCACCCAGCGCGAGCCCCGCACCGAAACAAGTTCTACCTCCGCGTTGTAAGCCAGCAAAGCCGGAGGTGAGTCGGCAGCTGGAGAAGCATTTACGATGTTGCCTCCCAAAGTGCCGCGGTTCTGAATTGCCAGCCCGCCCGTTTCGCTGGCCGCCTGACAGAGCATGGGATATTCGTCGCGCAGGACTTGATGACCTTGAACTTCCGTGTATGTCGACAGCGCTCCCAGCGAAACGTGCTCGTCCGAAACTTCAATGCCGCGCAGCTCAGCGAGGTTCCAAATATTGAGATAGTTCTTGTGCGCCAACTTGCCGGCTTCGAGTAACACCATTAGATCAGTGCCGCCTGCAAACGGCTGCCAAAATCCTGGTTCGCCCGCAAGCAGACCAAGAGCGTCCGGCAAATTCGCCGCCGAGATCATTTGGTAAGCAGGGACGAACGCTCTCATTTTTCTTTACGATCCTCTGAGCTGGAGGCATCGGGGCGTTTTGCTTCTTGCCTGGCGTCCTTTTCCCTAACTACAAACCGAGCTTTTCGCAGAGACAAGCAAAGCCGTCGCAATTGAGAAACTTGCTTCAGTCGAGCAGTTACAGCCTCTGCAGACATGTCAACTTGCCTCATTCGAACCTCCGGTCAGCGATTCAATGTCGGCCAGATCTTGAGTGCTTCCGCGAAGTCTTTTCAGCGCAAGCAATCCCTCCTTCGAGACCACGAATAGCTTACCGCCTTCCCATTTGGCCTCAGCGCGAGATTCCCACATTGGAATGACTGCCGGAGTAACCAGAAGGAAATCTAGTGACAGCAGTTCTCCATCGCTGGGATCGATCTTTGATATTCGGCGAATCTCAATAGCACCATCCTTGAAACTGAGGTCTTTGCCTCGAATCTTGTAGCCAAGAGACTGAGCAATTCTCAGAACCCTGTCCAGTGAATCGGGGCGGATTAGCAAGTCTATGTCGATGGTCGTGCGAGCTCGACCATATACTGCCATCGCCATTCCTCCGCACAAGGCGTAGTCGACTCCTTGATTATCGAGGGTAGCAACCAGCGCTCGAAGCTCGTCAGTAATGTCGATCATAACTCTACGTCTGTTTCTGACAGGCACGAACCACCGAATCGAAAATCTTCATGTAGCCAGTGCAGCGACAGAGATTTCCTGCCAGCCCGGTCCGTATTTCAGCCGCGGTCGGATTCGGATTTCGTTCCAGTAAATCCACCGCAGCCAGCACCATGCCCGGCGTGCAGATGCCGCATTGCGCGCCGCCACATTCAATGAAAGCCTGCTGTACGGCGTGTAACTGCTCGCCCCTGGCAACGCCTTCGATCGTTTTGATTGTCGCACCTGCAACTTGAGCGATCGGCACCAGGCAACTGTTAACGATCCGGCCATCGACGACGACGCTACACGCGCCACACTCGCCTTCGCCGCAACCTTCCTTCGTGCCGGTTAGGTGCAACTGCTCGCGCAAGACATCGAGCAAGCGCTCCATCGGATGCGCACGGAGCTTTCGCGGCTCACCGTTAACGTTAAGATTTATCTCTACTGTGTTGCTGTTTGATTCCACTTTGATCCAAACAGGAGCGGGGGCAAGCCCACCTTCCTGACCCTGAGCTTAACCAAGGAACTATCGAATCACTTTCTTGAGAGCCATTCAATGCAAGTATTGCTCACACAAGTATGTAGTCTCTGGGTTGGGAAGGGCAGCCTGCCCCGCTGCTTCGTCACCCTGGATTGAACTCCTTCATTATCGCTTCCGGCATCAACGGCACGTGACTGAAGCTTACGCCGGTCGCGTTTTCAATAGCACTCAGGATCGCCGGCGCGGCGCCGTCCATCGGCAGTTCACCAATTCCCTTGGCGCCTCCCGGCCCGTATGCATAAGGATTCTCCTCAAAATAAACGCGAATCGGCGGGATGTCGGCGGCGGTGGGCATGATGTAGTTAGTCATTTGTCCATTAGCCATTCGTCCATCTTTCCAGACGACATTTTCGAAGAGCGTAAATCCAATCGCCTGGGCCACGCCGCCTTCGATTTGTCCGGCTGCTAACACCGGATTGATCACGCGCCCTACTTCCTGCACTGCCACAAAGTCGTCAACATGAGCTTCGTAGGTCATCATGTCGACTGAAACTTCAGCGACGTAAACCGCCCAGGCGTAAGTGCCATACGCATCACCCTGGTATTTTTCATCGTCCCAAAACACATTTGGCGGCGGCTGATATTTACTAAATGCTTTCAACGGGCCAAAGCTCTCAACGTGCTTGCGGCAGGCTGTCTGGAATTCTGCCGAGCTATATCCTTCCTGCAAGAGTCCGCTACCGAGCAGTGTCTGCTTCAAACCAAGCACCGCTGACTCCACAAGTTTGCCAACCACCATGCAGGTGCGCGACGCCACTGTGGGCCCACTGTTGGGAACGTCTTTCGTATCGGGCTGCGCGACTTCAATCAACGATTCGTCGACGCCAAGCGCCTCAGCAGCAATTTGCGAAAACACGGTGTTGGTGCCCTGCCCGATTTCGGTGCTGGCCGCCAGAATGCGCACCCTCCCTTCCGCTGTTGCTTCAGCGCCGACCACCGACGCCAGGTAGACTTCACCGGAGCCAGTGAAGCCGGCGCCATGCATGAACGACGCGAACCCAATGCCTCTCTTTATTCGTGGGCTTGAGTGATCGAAGCCCTTCCTAACGGTCGGGCTACTGCCCCGAGCGTTCTCGCGCGCGAACCGCTGCGTCTTCTCATGGTAGCCCGTGGCTTCGAACGCCCGATCGAGCAATCCGTCCATATTCACTTTTTCACGCATCACCTGGCTGGTCGCAGTGGTCTCGCCTTCCTTCACAAAGTTGCGGCGACGAAAGTCGTCCGGCCTCAACCCGAGGGTCTTAGCGACTTTATCGAGTTGTCGTTCCAGCGCGAAAATACTTTGCGGCGCACCAAAACCTCTGAAGGCGCCATGCGGCGGCACGTTAGTCGCAACCGCGTGCGCGCGAATGCGCACATTGGGGCAGTAATAAGGGCCGGCGGCGTGGATGGTGCCGCGTGAAAGCACTACCGGAGAAAGTGTGCAATAAGCGCCCCCGTCAATGATGAACTCGATTTCCATTGCGAGCAGCTTGCCGTCTTTGGTTACGGCCGTCTTGTGGTGCGTGCGTGAAGGATGGCGCTTCGTAGTTGCAACCATGTCTTCGGCACGGTCGTAGATCATCTTCACCGGCTTGCCTGATTTCCAGGAAAGCAGCGCCGCATGACCGGCCAGCAGCGACGGGTATTCTTCCTTGCCGCCAAAGCCGCCGCCGGTTTCAGTTTGAATGATGCGGATTTTGTCTTCCGGCAAGCCAAACAACTTCACTAACGCCTTGTGAACGTAGTAGGGACACTGCATTGAACCCCACACAGTCACGCCTGCGTCGGCATTGGCAATGGCGATCGCGCCATTGTTCTCGATGTAGAGTTGCTCTTGCGCCCCCGTGTGATACTCGCCTTCGACGATGAGGTCGGCTTTAGACCAAACGTCATCAATATTGCCCTTCTCGACCAGGAAAGATTTGAAGACGTTGTTGTCTCCCCAGATAATTTCTTTCTTCGCCAATGAATCCTCAAGGGTGAAAATCGGCGGCAACTCTTCGATCTCAATGCGAACGTGGCGGCGCGCCTCTTCCAATAAATATTTGTCCCTGTGGGCCAGGAGCAGAATTGGCTCCTCAGGATGATTAATTACGTCATCGGCGAGATAAGG